>CALZIO010000032.1 GCA_945787785.1 uncultured Chromatiaceae bacterium | reverse complement strand
CTGCCCGTCCGGGCACAACTCTTCATGGGGTAAAAAAATAATTTTGGTCATTACTTCGAAAACTCATCTAATGTATGGCCCTTCAGGACCTTCTTCACACTGGCATCCATACGACGCGCAGCAAAGTCTGCAGTTACCTTATCCAACGACTCGATAGCCCGCTTGATCGCCTGAATCTCGTCCCCATTGCGCGCTTGCAGCAAGTCAGTAATACACGTATCGATTATATTGCGCTCATTTTCAGACAATAAAGCGTCAGCATCAGCGGCAAGGGCAGCGTTAATTGCCTCCAGGACGCGGTCGGCCTCAACCTGCTGTTCTCGCAGATTACGAACAACCATGTCTTCTTTGGCATAATCAAAAGAGTCTCGCAACATTTGTTCAATTTCACCCTCGGTCAAACCATAAGCCGGCTTGACCTCGATGCTACTCTTCACACCTGTGCTCAGTTCTTCCGCCATTACACTCAGCAAACCATCGGCGTCTACCTGAAATGTGACTCGAATCCGCGCCGCACCGGCCACCATCGGCGGAATTCCATCTAACTCAAAACGTGCTAATGAACGACAGTCACTCACAAGCTCTCGTTCGCCCTGTAGCACATGCACACTCATGGCCGTCTGGCCGTCCTTGAAGGTCGTGAACTCCTGTGCCCGCGCTACCGGGATGGTGGTATTGCGCGGGATCAGTTTTTCCACCAGCCCACCCATGGTTTCCAGTCCAAGCGAAAGTGGTATCACATCCAGTAACAACATTTCTTCATCAGGCTTGTTACCAACCAGCACGTCTGCCTGAATTGCAGCACCGATGGCCACCACTCGGTCCGGATCCAAATCCACCAATGGCTCAGTCTGAAAAAACTCACCCACCAGTTCACGTACTCGTGGCACACGTGTCGAACCACCGACCATCACAACGTCCTTAATCTCTTCCAGTTCAATTCCAGAATCACGCAAGGCGCGGCGACAAGGTATAAGTGTCTTGCGAATCAGCTGATCTACCAGTTGATTAAACACCTCACGTGTTAACACACCTTGCCATACAGAACCATCAGGGCGCTCAACTATCACATCAGCCTGTTCAGAATCTGTCAGTAGTTCTTTTATGTCGCGTGCCTGATGCATCAAGGCGCGGTAACGTCGATGACTTGGATCATCATCCAGGCCCGCCTGCTGCAACATCCAATCTACAATCAGCTGATCAAAGTCGTCCCCACCCAGCGAGGAATCACCCGCAGTCGCTAGCACTTCAAATACGCCACGACTAAAGCGCAAAATAGAAACGTCAAAGGTGCCACCACCCAAATCGTAAACCACATGAACGCCTTCTGATCCCCGATCAAGGCCATAGGCAACCGCCGCCGCAGTGGGCTCATTCAGTAAGCGCAACACCTTGAGCCCTGCAAAACGAGCTGCATCCTTGGTGGCCTGACGTTGGGCATCATCAAAGTAAGCTGGCACGGTAATGACCACACCTTCAAGCTCTCCACCCAAGGTTTCCTCAGCACGCTGTTTGAGTGATTTCAATATCTCGGCAGAAACCTCTACTGGGCTTACATCCCCAGCCTCTGTATGAATACGTGGCACGGCAGAATCGGTATCAACCAACTCATAGGGAAGCTGCATTTGCCGCACCTCTGCCTGCCCCCTCCCCATCAGTCGCTTGACCGAAACAATTGTATTTTGTGGATCTTGAGGCGCAGCTTCACGTGCGATTTGCCCGACAACTATCTGGTTACCAGCTAAATACCTGACGACGGACGGCAGCAAATGCTCTCCATCCTGATCGCCAAAAGTCTCAGCCATGCCACTACGCACAGAAGCTACTAATGAGTTGGTTGTGCCAAGATCAATACCAACTGCCAACCGATGCTGATGTGGCGCTGCCGATTGCCCAGGCTCACTTATTTGTAATAATGCCATTCTCTTATCGCCTTCCTAAGTTAAGGCAGTTTGTGAGTAATACTCGGTATTCTAAACGAGATTGGGATTGCTAAAGCAATTCTTCTTCCAGCGCTTCAGTCTCTTGTTGCAGCCGATATAAAAACTGCAGCTGGTAAACAAGTGTCTGACACTGCGCCAATGATTCATCAGTTACCTCGGCAAAGTGCTGCCGCAACTGTTCTATGCTACTTTTGATGGCCAGATCCAATCGCTGCATAAATGCTATCAGACTACCCATTGGATCGTCAGCATGCCTGATTTCTGCCAGCTCCTCTCGTAATTCCATCTGTTGTTCAAGAAATTCAGGATCACGAATCGTCTTGTTCTCATCACTTAATCCAATACTGTGCAATTCAAGCAAATAACGTGCACGTGCTAGAGGATCTTTTAATGTCTGAAATGCTGAGTTTATATGAGCAGCCTGTTGCAAACTTATACGACGCTCACGCTCTGAGGCATTGGCGTATTTATCCGGGTGGAGTGCTTTTTGAAACTCTTGATAGCGTGCAGCTAGCGCATTTTGATTGATATCGAATTTTTCGGTCAAGCCGAATAATTCGTAATAGCTTTGACTATAATCCACAACTGGTATTCAAATCAGATGTTAAAGCTTTCACCACAACCGCAGGCATCCTTAACGTTGGGATTGTTGAATTTAAACCCTTCATTGAGCCCTTCTTTAACAAAATCCAACTCGGTTCCATCGAGATATAACAGACTTTTTGAGTCAACGATAACCCTGACACCATGATCTTCAAACACCTGGTCTTCTTGCTCGACATCATCAGCAAATTCCAGCACATAAGCCATACCAGAACAGCCACTGGTTTTTACACCAAGGCGCAGACCCGCTCCCTTGCCACGACCTTCTAAAAACTTTTTGACGTGGGTTGCAGCTTTTTCTGTCAATGTCACACCCATCTCTACGTATTCCTCATCACCAACATAATCAAACAAGCCAGGAGCTATCCTGCTTTTTCCTGTTGCTTTGATTTCAAATCATCAATTGCAGCCTTGATCGCATCTTCTGCCAACACTGAGCAATGCACTTTCACAGGTGGCAAGGCCAATTCTTCAGCAATGTCAGAATTTTTTATTTGCGAGGCTTCGTCCAAAGTCTTGCCCTTAACCCACTCTGTCAACAAAGAACTTGATGCAATAGCCGAACCGCAGCCATAGGTTTTGAAACATGCATCTTCGATGACACCCTGCTCGTTAACCTTGATCTGAAGTTTCATCACATCACCGCATGCTGGTGCGCCAACCATACCAGTCCCAACCGTGGCGTCCTTTTTATCAAGGGAACCAACATTACGAGGGTTTTCATAGTGATCTAACAATTTTTCACTGTATGCCATCTTAATTTCCTCTCAGTCTTAACTGATTCTTAGTGTGCAGCCCACTGCACTGTATTCAAATCTATACCATCCAGATACATTTCCCACAGGGGTGACAAATCGCGCAGTTTAGCGACCTTTCCCTTGACTAGCTCTATCGTGTAATCAATTTCTTCCTCTTTGGTAAAACGTCCAATGCTGAAACGGATAGAACTATGTGCCAACTCATCACTGCGACCAAGGGCACGCAGTACATAAGAGGGTTCAAGGCTTGCCGAGGTGCAGGCAGAACCAGAAGAAACCGCAATATCTTTAAGCGCCATGATTAATGACTCACCTTCAACAAAGTTGAAGCTGACATTGAGATTACCAGTCACGCGCCGTTCTGCATCACCATTTAGATAAACCTCGTCGATATCTTTGAGGCCATTCCAGAGACGATTTCGCAACTTCAATATACGACTGTTTTCTTCAACCATCTCTTTCTTGGCTAGGCGAAACGCTTCACCCATGCCAACTATCTGATGCACTGGCAATGTCCCTGAACGCATACCACGTTCATGCCCACCGCCATGCATTTGAGCCTCAATGCGTACTCGTGGTTTTCGACGAACATACAGCGCACCTATACCTTTCGGACCATATATTTTATGCGCAGAAAACGACATTAAATCGACTTCAAGATTTTTCATATCAATGTCAACCTTGCCAGCACTTTGGGCGGCGTCAACATGAAAAATGATGCCACGAGAACGCGTCATCTTGCCGATTTCATCTATCGGCTGAATAACACCAATCTCGTTATTTACATGCATGATTGAAACGATAATGGTGTCATCCCGCATAGCCGCTTCCAGCTTTGCCAGATCGATCAAACCATTTTCTTCCGGATCGAGATAAGTCACTTCAAAACCTTCACGCTCAAGCTGACGGCAGGTATCCAGCACTGCTTTATGCTCGGTTTTACACGTGATGATGTGTTTACCTTTGCGCTGGTAAAAGTGGGCAGCACCCTTAATAGCAAGGTTATCTGACTCAGTAGCACCAGAGGTCCAGACAATTTCCTTCGGATCCGCATTTATTAAAGACGCTACATTCCGCCGCGCCTCATTGACCAGATCATCCGCTTTCCAGCCGAATGCATGAGAACGAGAAGCAGGATTGCCAAAAGCACCATCAATGGTCAGGCAATTAACCATCCTCTCTGCAACTCTTGGATCAACAGGTGTGGTCGCCGAATAATCAAGAAAAATAGGCAATTTCATACTTTATATAATCTCCAAAAACGTCCTTTGTCACACGCTAAATTAGGCCCACGCCAACATGTCATTTTCCTGCATGGCCTTAACTTGTTGCTTTACGACCCTTACAAATTTTTCAATATCTTGTTCAGAATTGTCTTTACCTATACTGACTCGGACAGCACATCGAGCCAGTGATTCATCCACACCCATAGACAGCAGCGTTTGGCTTGGGCCTGACTTGTGGCTATCACAGGCTGAGCCACTTGATACTGCTATCCCAGCACGATCCATTTCCATCAACAGGGTCTCGCCTTCTATTCCAGGCACAGCCATGAAAACTGTATTAGGTAGACACCTAACTTCCTGGGCAAACACAACTACATTTTCAATTTTTGCCAGCTGTCGCAGTAGTTTTTGCCTTAAAAATTTGCACTTACCCTGTCGCTCGGCCAGTTCCAGCCGGGCCAACTCGGCAGCCTTACCGAAGCCCACGATCGCCGCAACATTCTCAGTACCGCTGCGATAAGAATCTTCTTGCCCACCCCCTACAAGTTGCGGGGCCAACTCAACATGCCTGTTAAATACCAGAGCACCAACACCCTTAGGACCATAAAGTTTGTGCGATGATAGTGTCATTAACTGCACGTTGAGTGCTGTAAAATCAATCTCAATCTTGCCTGCGGCCTGAACAGCATCTGTATGAAACAGCGCTCCTTCGGCCTTAGCCATCACTGCCAATTGGCTGATATTCTGAATTACACCAGTTTCATTATTGGCCATCATTATCGAGACCAATCCAGGCTTAGCCTTTAAGGCATTGGCCATCGTTTCTTGGGTTACTAGCCCATGCTGATCGACAGCTATTTCAACAAGTCGCCTTTGGCCTACTGCCGCCCATTTTCGTGCCGTCTCCAATACCGAGGGATGCTCAATTGAGCTGACTGCCAAACACGTTAGCCCAGCTACAGCCCCTTTGATTGCAAGATTATTTGCCTCGGTACCACCGCTGGTAAACACCACCTGCGATGAATGAGCATTGATCAGTTGAGCAACTTGTTCTCGTGCAGACTCAACCGCTTGCCGTGCAAGCCTACCCTGGCGGTAAACACTAGATGGATTGCCATAATGCTGTTGCAAAAAAGGCAACATCTCATCTAACACTCGCCCATCCACGGGGGTAGTGGCATTATGATCCAGGTATGCTTCCATACCTTGTTATCACTTCAACTTGACTAAACTATGAGTTGGTAGCGACAGCTTCCCTCTCAACAGCCGGATCAAATGACGGGGCTTCTTCTAATCCATCCTGACGTTTAGCAACTTCCCGCACCGAACGACGCTCAACCAACTGCTGAAGATCGATACTGGCCAGAAAATCGTGAATTTGTGCACTCAGGTCACACCAAAGGTCATGAGTCAAACAAGGTTCACCGTCCTGGCAATCACCTTGTCCTCCGCAGCGAGTAACATTAACGTTTTCATCAATTGCATTAATAACATCAACAACTGCAATATCAGACGCAGAACGGGCCAAGCGGTAACCACCACCAGGACCACGTGCACTATCAACGAGTCCTTGACGTCTCAGACGAGAAAATAATTGTTCGAGGTATGACAGGGAAATACCTTGGCGCTGTGAAATATCAGCCAAAGGCACAGGGCCCTCTGTTGCGTGCAGAGCCAGATCTAACATTGCGGTTACAGCGTAACGACCCTTAGTAGTAAGTCTCATGGCAATCCCTCTTGCTATCTTCGAGAATAAATTGTGTAAGTGTGCATATTGTCACACCCGATGTATGGACAATACTATACCTGAGCGCAATAGTCAAGTATTAATCCTTATTGTCCGCTAGGTTATTGTCCACGTTTTTTGAAAGTTTTTCACCCCCACCCTTGATTTCATACATATCCAGCTCAGGCAAGGGTACGTCTTCAACTTTTCCTCCAAGCCTTTCAATAACTTGGCACATGGATTCCATCTTTGTATCGACAGCATGGATGTGATCAAGCATGTGATTAATGGCGTTAACAACCGGGTCACTCATATCCTGTGTCATGCCATAGGCATCAAAACCAATCTTTTTGGCAATGACCTGGCGTTTTATTTCTTTTTCGCTGGATAATTTGGTTACCAGTCGCCCCGGCACGCCAATCACAGTCTGCTCAGGCCCGACATTTTTTACGACAACCGCATTAGAACCAACACGAGCACCATTGCCGAGCGTGATCGGACCAAGCACCTTCGCCCCCGCCCCAACCACTACATTGTCACCCAGGGTTGGGTGACGTTTACCTTTATTCCAGCTTGTTCCGCCTAACGTCACGCCATGATAAAGAGTGCAGTCATCACCGATTTCGGCTGTTTCACCGATAACCACGCCCATGCCATGATCAATAAAAAAACGCCGGCCAATTTTTGCGCCCGGATGGATTTCAATTCCCGTCAGCCAACGACTCACGGTCGAGTTGAGACGTGCCAACCATTTCAAGCCCATATTCCACATAGCATGACTGACGCGATGCGCCATAACTGCATGCAATCCTGGATAGGTCGTCAAGACCTCAAACACATTACGCGCTGCAGGATCGCGCTCAAATACGCAGTTTATGTCTTCGCGAATACGTTTAAACATGCGAAAAGCCGGTCCTTTGTCTGAACGATTGATTTCTAGATAATTTAAAAAGTAATAATAGCTTGATCAGACATAAAAACGCCAATTAACGCTTTGCTTTATATAATTTCCGTCCTTGGGCAGCAGACAACACACCACGCAGGATATTCATCTCTGTTTTATCCGGCCTGGAGCGATTGAAGAAACGCCGTAAACGCCGCATTAACTTGCGTGGCTGATTACTATTAAGAAACTCGAGATCAACCAACGTTTGTTCAAGATGCAGGAAAAAAGATTCCATCTCTTCAGCTGGGACTAACTCACGCGGTTCTTCTTCAGGATGAGCATTATCATCCGGCTCAATCATCATCAGCTCATAGCTCAATACTTGTACAGCCGCGGCCAGATTAAGCGATGAATAAACCGGGTTACTGGGGATATGGACCAAGTAGTGACATTTTTCCAACTCATCATTTGTGAGCCCGGAATGCTCACGCCCAAACACAAGTGCCACTTCACCTTGCTTGCTTTCCTCCAGCAAGCGGGCTGCAGATTGGCGCGGGGTTTCCACCGGCCAGGAAATTCGTCGGCTACGGGCGCTGGTGCCGACGACAAAATGACACCCCTCAAGTGCCTCTTCAAGATTCTGGCACACCACCGCATTGGCCAACACATCATCAGCACCTGAGGCACGCGCCGTTGCTTCGGCACAAGGGAAGCCTTGCGGCTCGACAAGATAAAGCCGCTCAAGACACATGTTTTTCATTGCCCTGGCAGCAGCACCGATATTGCCAGGATGAGTAGTATTAACCAATACAATTCGTAAGTTTGATTTCATCGGCGTATTTTATTCTGTTTTCGCCGAGCGCGCTGGCAAATTGCTTAACTGCGGCGACGGAGGCAACCCCTCACAAAAACCCACATTCTCTGGTATCCTTGCGCCCCGTTCAGCTGTTCAAATTATCTAGAATCAGGAATCTGTCCCATGCATCCAATCATTAATATTGCCACCCGCGCCGCCCGCCAGGCAGGTGACATCATCATGCGCGCCACAGACCGCATGGACAAAATTACGATTCAGAACAAATCTGAAAATGATTACGTCAGTGAAGTGGATCAAATGGCTGAACAAGAAATCATTCGCGCCATCCGCAAGGCTTACCCTGATCACGCAATTCTGGCAGAAGAGAGTGGTCAGAGAGAAGGCAACAGCGATTTCGAGTGGATTATCGATCCCCTCGATGGCACCACCAACTTTTTACACGAGTTTCCACAGTATTCGGTTTCGATTGCGGTCAGACAAAAAGGCCGCCTGGAACACGCCGTGGTTTTCGATCCGCTCAAAGATGAAATTTTCAGCGCCAGCCGCGGTGACGGGGCGCAATTGAATGGCCGTCGCATTCGTGTAAGCAAAGCAAAAGGATTGGAAGGGGCACTGCTTGGAACCGGCTTTCCATTCAAAGACCAACGCTACCTGGATGTCTATCTGCAAATGCTAAAGACCATGATCGAACCTAGCGCCGGAATTCGCCGTGCCGGTTCAGCAGCATTAGATCTAGCTTATGTCGCCGCAGGACGGCTAGACGGTTTCTGGGAGCTCGATCTCAAGCCCTGGGACATGGCAGCAGGCCTGCTGTTGATCCAAGAAGCTGGCGGCATGGTCTCGGATATCAAGGGTGGCCATAACATTTTTGAGACTGGCCATGTCATTGCCGGCAATCCAAAAGTATTCAAGGCGATGATTAAGGCATTACACCCATATACCAATAAGATCGATTAAATTCTCTTTTTAAGAACTCTACATAACCAGCTGATACAAAATAAAAAACCACTTAAAGAAAGCCACAAAACCTCAACTTATAGCTTAATTTTCCGTATTTTTTTCAAGTTCAGCCAGTTTCTAACCGATATATTGAGTTAGAAGAGATGTGAGGCAGGACCATGTCAGACAAGCTGTGCAAACGTTCCATTCCCGGAAATAAACAACAAGAAATCATCATGAAAGATGTCCTCGGTGGCCTAGAGGAAATCGCCATCATGCTGAGTTATGACCCGTGGCCGGGAGACTTTGAAATTATTGCCATCTACCCACCCAATGAAAAAGACAACCCTTCTTCTCTTGAAGAAACCGTTGTTAAGTCACACCTAACGGAGTCCCGCCCCAAGGCCGACATCATCTGTTATCAACGAATTAAATCACGCCTGTTAAAATCTGCCTAACTCTCGGATTACGTGCAGTGAATTGAGTCAATTCTTGATTCGTGCGAACTATCACTGTAAAGCTGTAGTCTTTAAGGGACAAAAGCGGATGAAAGGAAGTGCATCATGGGTAAAGCACAGCTGCCACTGTTACTCGAACCAGATCAATTACTGACACAGCTTGGCAAAAATAATTTACTCATTATAGACCTGTCAGACTTGGAAACTCACCGCGCCTACCATGTTCCCGGGGCAGTGCATTTGCCATATGAATTATTGACTCGAGAACTGCCAGCAGCTCCGGGCAAATTACCCGCCGAAGCCCCGCTTAGCCAGACCCTGAACCTGATCGGCCTCACAGCCAAACATCATGTGGTCGCCTACGATAATGGTGATAACAGCGAGGCCTGTCGTTTGCTTTGGACCCTGGATCTGATCGGCCACAAACATTATTCCTTGCTCAATGGCGGACTGACCGCCTGGCTGGATGAACGCCACCCCACCGATAGTGGTATAGCAGCCACTGAACCAGGTGAACAGAGATATTCATATCAAAGTGATGCCCCCTCGGTTGATCTACTATATATGTTGCAGAATCTGAATAACGACAAGATCCAGTTAATTGATGCACGCACGCCTGAGGAGTTTGAAGGTGAGCTAGTTCGCAGCCAACGCGGTGGTCATATCCCCGGCGCCATAAACCTGGACCATCGCCACCTATTGTCGCCCGAACACAGCATGCGACTTAAGTCAAAATCAGAATTACAAAGTAGTATCAATGAATTAAAACTGAAACCTAAACAAGAAATCATCACCTATTGTCATACACACAGGCGTTCAGCATTAGTCTACATTGCACTAAAGAGCCTCGGCTTCAGCAATCTCAAGGCCTATCCCGGCTCCTGGGACGAATGGGGCAACAATCTCGATACCCCCATCGAATGAATATTTAGAGACTGTGTGAAAACGTAGCGAGCGCAGACAAGACAAGGCAAAAATCTGCGAAAAAGCGGAGTTTACAGAGAGTAAATGAGCATTTTGAGCAGATTTTTAACACCGTATTGTCAAGCGCAGTAGTTTTCACATAGTCTCTGCAACTGTCGCCCAGCTGGGTTAGAATTGCCCCCTCATCCGGGAGAGAGGCAATTCAGAAGTACAGCCATGAGCGACGCAGCCACAGCCAAAAAGACCAAGCCCAAAAACTCAGGCCACACTCCTATGATGCACAGGTATCTTAGCCCTGTTTATTAAAGGTTTTTTTGATTTTCAAACACAAAAGTTACAGTACAGGTTACAGTTATTTTCACGGTATGAAGATGCAACGCCGATAGCCAAAGCGTTGGTCGAGCAACAACGCGGTTTGCTTCATCTATCTCAAAAGCCAATATCCGAGCTTATTTCATCTGATTCGCTATATTCAGCCTATGGGCGGACTTGAATGGATATGTACTCAAGATAACTCTCGCCCGATGAGAGTTTTTGTAGAGGAATACGCCGAACAGGTTTTCCACTCGCCTTCTTGGCCCAGTATCCCCTTTCAGGCTTAGGAATCTTATGACGCTTACACGTCTTAGCAAGGCCAACATCTGACAGCCCGTATCGCTTAGCGACTTTGGTAATAACGCCTCCCATACCATTTGGTAGTGTTCGTCTAGACTAATTTTGACCGTCTGCATCATACGCTTCCCAGTATTACCTACTGGTTATGGTAAACATAGTAGCTTTAAATGGCGAAATGAGAGGAGTGAAAGATTACTGCATTTGGGAATGAATCATATTGCGGAGGATTCAAACCTTGGACTACCTGGTTCGTTCGTTGCTTTAACGTTCTATATATTAACTTTTTAAATCTATTTAGTTACGGCGACACCCATTGCAAAATATGCACAACAACGCACTACTGGTGTCCACAAAACGCCCACAGCCATTTCGCAAAGAATTTATTTTAGTCCACCCACACATCTATAAAAGCGAATATCAGATCGACACAATAGGCGAACCATGATACAACATAATAAGCGATCATTCTTACAGCGCAAAAAGCGAACATTTAACCAAAGACCATGGCTAAACCCTCTGAAAAATTGGCTGAATCACTCGAAGCGCTCCACGAACTGCAAGCACGCGGTTCAGTCGCTATGCGCTCTGCTGACCTGTCACGAACCCATCGGGAGCGCCTGATCCGAAACGGCTTTTTGCAACAAGTGATCAAGGGCTGGTATGTCCCAGCCCGCCCGGACGAGACAGTCGGCGAAAGCACCGCCTGGTACGCAACCTTCTGGCCATTCTGCACTGCCTATCTCCATCATCTCAAGGGCAAGGACTGGTGCCTGTCGCCGGAACAATCCCTATCAATTCATGCCGAGAACTGGACCGTACCGCGCCAACTGCTGATCAGGGCTATCAAGGCACGTAACAATATTACGGCCTTGCCACACAACACATCGCTACTTGATATCCGGGCCTCACTGCCGGATACCAAGGACATAATTGAAAAAGGCGGACTGCGTCTGTTCTCGCTCCCAGCGGCTCTGATCGCGTGCGCACCAGGATATTTCAGGCAGAATCCGACCGATACGCGCGCTGCACTATCGATGGTGCGCGATGCCTCCGAAATTTTGGACCGGCTCCTGGAAGGCGGACACAGCACAATAGCTGGACGGTTGGTAGGTGCGTTCCGCAATATTGGCCGTAACCGGATCGCTGACGACATCATAAACACCATGCGCTCAGCCGGATATGACGTGCGGGAAAATGATCCCTTCGAGACACAGACTCCGTTAATCCTGCCTGCGAGGGAGCAGTCCCCGTATGTCAATCGCATCCGTCTGATGTGGCAGGACATGCGGGGTTCGATCATCGAGCGATTTCCAATAGCCCCCGGGCAGCCAAAAGACATCAAAGCGTATCTCAAACGTGTCGAGGATGTTTATGTTTCCGACGCCTATCATTCCCTATCTATTGAGGGCTATCGTGTCAGTCCCGACCTGATCGAGCGTGTACGCAGTGGTAACTGGAACCCGGACAACGATGAGAATGACCGCGATCACCGTAATGCACTTGCCGCGCGCGGTTACTGGCAGGCCTATCAGGCCGTGCGCGACAGCATCGAGAAAGTCCTGCGCGGTGATAATCCCGGAACGGTCGCTGATGACGATCACCGCGTTTGGTATCGTGAAATGTTCACGCCGGGCGTGACGGCGGGATTGCTGCGCCCTGCCGATCTCGCTGGATACCGCAACGGACCTGTTTATATTCGCCGATCAATGCATGTTCCACCAAGCTGCGAAGCAGTACGCAATGCGATGCCTGCATTTTTTGACCTGCTGTGCGAAGAGACAGAACCGTCTGTTCGCATCGTACTAGGGCATTTTATATTTGTGTATATCCATCCCTATATGGATGGCAACGGTCGCATGGGACGGTTCTTGATGAATGTGATGCTGGCGAGTGGCGGCTATCCGTGGACCGTTGTTCCGTTGCAACGGCGGGATGCCTATATGGTCGCATTGGAAGACGCCAGCGTAGGACAGAACATCACGCCCTTTGCTGATTTTCTGGCGCGCATCGTCACTGATGGATTGGAAGGAAAGGCCGCCCCCAAACTTCCGTTTTAAGGATAAGATTTATAGAAGGTGCATAAAAGACCACGCAGTGGAATGCCTTCCTGCGAAAAGGCGTATGGTGCAAAAATAAAACGTGCACGTTCTGTTTTTTGCACCATACGGGATGAAAAGAAGCAGTCGAGACTTTTTCATTATGAAGCATCATTATCATTCTTCCGTAACATAGCCATCTCAGGGTTAACTCGCCATGCGTCAGTAAAAAATACAAACCATCCTGGTTAAATTAATCCGCTGACTCCAAATACTCACAAAAATGCTAGCGACAATGTTCCTCTTCTATTAGGTGTTCGAGGTGTTTAACAGTACACACCCCAAAGATAAATAGTGTGAGTTTCAATTACGTAACGTGGGACAGTCAACTCGACCAAAATCATCACTAAAGGTGGAAAGGTCGCTACCGTCCACGTCACCGTCATTGTCAAAGTCACCGTCGCAGGGATTGTTAGATGCACAATTCACCCGTCCGAAGTCATTCGAAAATAGGGTTAAATCTGAGCCGTCAACATCACCGTCTGAGTCGAAATCTCCTTCACAGATAGCTGGCTTTCTATCGCCGACAGTTGTGCGAATATCACCCACTGAGAGGTAAACAGGAATGGTGACGGGTTCCACACCGGCAGTGGTAGCACTGATGTTGACCGCGGTGGATAGCGCTGTGCCATTGGGCAAGCCAGATGGATCGGCACTCAGGGTAACTGTCGATGGTGCGCTCCCAGCTGCCACGTTCATTGTAAGCCAGGTTGCATCTTCGCTGGCAGTCCAATCGATTTCACCCGACCCCGCGTTACTGATGGTTACTTGGGCTGTCTGCGCTTGCGTCGTACCCGCCGCCACTTGCCAGTGTACCGATGAGGGTCCCACAGACAATGTGGGCCCCGGCAGGCTCAGGTCATCGTCTACAAAGATGGTGATGTTATCGCTACCGGTAAGGCCAAGGCTGTTTCTGACTTGCACGGTGATATTATTGGCTCCCACTGGCAAGTCACTACTGCTTACAAGGTGCCCTCTACCTATCTCGCCAGACTGGTCACTCCAGATAATATTTGTCTCTGCAATGCTGCTGTCCTGGAACTCTTCATACTCCACGGAAAAATTTACCAGTTGGCCATAGTGAGTCTGCAGGCCATCGCTGGGAGAGGTAATGCGTACCTCAGGTGCCTTGAATGCCATTCTAAACGAACTGTTTTGTGCGCTGGCAGTGTGGACACCATCACTGGCCACGACTCGCAGGAAAGCGTTATTACTACCGCCCAGGCGAGAAGTGTCTATGGGGATACTGCGACCGCTTATATTAAGTTGTAAGGGTTGGAAGGTACGGCCATTATCACGGCTATAGAAAACATCGAACCGCAGTGGATCTCCATCTGGGTCAAAGGCATTCCAGCGCAAGGTAATCGTTCCGGTTACCGGAGAAGGTGCGAGATCAAAACGCACGTTACTGATGGTAGGCGGATTCGCGCTTTGACTTTGCTCGGTTAGTACTTTTCCAGTGGCTGTTTCAACAATTTGTACTGCTGAAGTGCCTGCAACGTAATCGACCACTTGTGCAAAATCGAGTATCGTTCCTTCAAAATCCTCGTTTGCTTGCGGTGTGAATGGATAAGATGCCAGTTGTGTTCCGCCACTGTTTATTAAACGAATGCTGTAATCGCCAGGGATAATTGCTGGCACACTGGCGACACTGTCCAAATGGCGCAGCCGCTGTATAACAGCGCTTCCACGTTCAAGTGCAATAAGGCCATATACACTCAGGAAATCTCCGCTAACATCCGCCTCTAAGCTGGAATGGGCTGCACTATTGATCGACATGAAGTTGTACATCCCGTTGTAGGTGTAATCACTAATCCAGAGATGGCCGCAGTACGTCATAAAATCGTGCCACTGGTCGCTGGGATATATCCTCACCGCTAAACCGAAGGCTGTGTCGCCGACATCGAAGCCCTCCAAGCTGCCCCAGCTTGGTCCGATCAAAGCATCGGTGTAAGGATAGTTTAGATCAGCTGGATCGTGCCCACAGCCCTCACGAACGTTTTCGGTTGAAAGGTCATCGGCATTTTCCGCTGGATGATTTCTACCTAAAGTGTGCCCAATCTCATGCCCCGCATACCAGTCGCCATAGGTGCTGTCAGTGTCCCAGTCGCCGGGAGCAGGTGTCCCCACCGGACCACTGGATGTGCCTGGCGCACAGCAGGCCTGACCGCGAGGAAAGAAACCTGCTTCATCGGAGATCATCCCGTACATGAACACGTCAGAGGGGATACCATTTTCGGTACGCAACGCACCCATCTGAGTATTAGTATAGTGACTGGCACAGAGGCTCCGAAACTCTGCATCCATCGCCAGGCAATCCGCAGCTGTTCGATTTACACGGCTTCCCAGTGCATCGTCAGGTATTATCCAGAGATTGGGGCGAAATCCTGGAGAGGGGTCGCTAGCAAGCCCGGCGGTGCTCGCCAAGGGGTAAGCACGGCGAATCCATGAATAGGTTTGGAATACATCATCGACAAGACGTGGGTAATAGTAGGTATTGTTGAGGATATATCCCCAAGATACAAACTGCACTTCCAGCCGTGGCGAAGCCCTATAGATATGTGTTCCGGATAGCTGATTATTATCGTTAAAATTCGGCTCTCCAGGTACTTTGTTAGGATTCAACTCTGCTTTTAAGCGCAGCGAGCCACCTGTTGTCCAATCCCAGGGCAATTCAAACAAGAAACTATGGTTGATATCATCACGATTTGGATTGGCTTGTACTGTAAGATGTGTTCCAACTGGATTAACTGGCACCAGTGGGCCATCAATGGGATTAGTACCAAGAAAGCCCATTCTGTAAAGGTAAGCGGTGATATTAGGTATGGCAGGCCCGTCTGATTCGACATAGACGCGCACAAAGGTGCGGCGATTCTGAATGAGCTGGACGCTATTGGCTAGATCCTGGATTCCCTGGGTAACTTCTATGCCAGTAATGCGCATATTGACCAGAGCCTTCGCCGTTTGTGGCAAACGCATCACGTTACCGGCCTCTGTCCAGAAAAGGGCATCCCCACTGGCCCTAAGATGATCTGCAATGATAGATTGTGGTAAATCACTGGTAGCGACATACAGGGTTTCTGGGATGCCGCCTCCCCTCCCGATACGTATTAAAAAATTATTATAAATACAGAAAAATGGGCATGACTCTACACGACTCTCATAGAAGAATAACCTCCCTGCTAATGCTACCGGCGTAGAGGTCAAACTGTAGATAATCGCGGAGGTGTCACTGCTGGTATAAACCGTTGTTGAGTCGCCGCCGATATTATTGAAGCGTACAATTTGATGTCCCTTGCCGATAAAGACATACTCGGAAAAAAAGCACTGAAACGGAATAGGGATGCAGTGGGAAAGCACCCTACCTTCCGGGTGATATCCATTGACACCTGTCGCAATAATAAATGCCAGGAGGGACGGACCTGATTTCGCAATGCGCAACAAACGTTTTGCACCCGAAGCAAAGTCAATCCAATATAAATATTTGCCATCTGTCTGAAAATTACGGGGGCTTTCCCCGGCTGATGTGAAGAGACGCTGGGCTGAACCATCAGATTTATTTACACGCCAAATACCAGCGTTTGTAGTCATGATGTATATTGAATCTTCGTCGTGGGTTAGTTCCACAGGACCAATAAAGCTGCCACCTAAGATTTCGGGGATATCACCTTCATTGGCATTGCTCGACAAACGCACGATGGCGCCACTCGATTTACTTAACCAGTAGACATAATTATCATCACCAATAATATTTGAGCTGAAATCCAGCAATTGTTGCCCACAGGTGGAGCTGACATTGTTACGGAAAAGAGTACGCTTTAGCCCGCCATAGGTAGGCACACGACGAATGATTTCGGCATCAAACACCGCTTGAGGTGTAATGTCTGCTGAGGTGATAGTTGGGTTACAGACCGGCGAGGTAGAGTAATATAGTTTGGGCTCTGCAATATCGTAAGTACTAACTTCATCAGTGAGTTCAACTGGCAATTCTGCCCATGTTGGATCGCCTGTTAATAATAAAAAAAAGCCAATCAAAACCAATACGAACTGTCGCCTGAACATGACAAAACCTCCCTCCGTATGGAGCATTTAGTTATTGTTATGATCTACGTAGTAAGAAATTCTCGCATTGCAACATCTACTTAAGCAGGCGTTTGGCGACTACAAGGATTAAATTGTATGAAAATATCGCTACACCAGTTCTTACACATTCACGTAGATTTTAAGAAAACTATCGTACGTCAAAAAAAGGCGGTCAAATTTACCAAGGTGATAACAAACAAGTAAATGATAATTTTTCCGATTTCGGCGTTCGCATAGTTGTCTTCTTTGCTATGTCTTTTTTTTAACTGCATTATCTAATGCATAGACGACAAGATTAGGCTTGTCAAACAGTTACCCCACACAAATCTAACAAGCAACTGTAATAGTGCTCGCATTTTTAGTAATGATCTTTATTCTTCGTAAGTATTTAGTAAAGCGATCTAGTATTAAGTATCAAACCACTTCATTTATAAAAGATACGGACTGCGAAGATTGTGACTAAAATAGTATGAATTGCAAGATAATGATACATAGAAGAATAGTGTCCCGCTTTCACTGATGGACATCTGCCAATCGCGTCTAGTATCACTGATGACAGGACGGAGTATCTATACCAATTCGAAGACTGCAGATCACAACTCGCTTCTGAATGACCGCTACAAGTTGCATTGTGTTGAAAAACTCGAAAACATTAAGAAGCCAAATTTTCGTCTAAATTGATTTTTTTAAATGCCTACTACAAATCCTATGCATGAGGCAATGTGATCGTCTCCACCGGGTTTTTAGGTATTTTTTATGGCCCCTTATATGTGAGAACAAAATTCGTTATAGAGGCTAAGAAATTTTCACTACTGCAAGAAACAGAGTTTTTCAACAAAATTAGTTGCATACCTGCCGTTCTAAAATCCCAGTGAAAAATGCACAAAGGGATTGATTCCTGTTTCACATCGTCGCTCGGGGAATGGCAGCTTATGGCTGGACTTGCCTTTCATCAGAAAGGCCGACATCAATCCATCTGGATTGAACACGGTTATCCACATCTATATTTGACTAATAACGGTCTTATGTCTGGTCGGTCAAGCACCGGTAATAAAAGTTGACTATTCTAGTTACTTGGCACCACGTAAACTTGCATCGCACTGGTGAATTGAATCTGCGTGAATATTTCATTTAAGCTAATTATTCAAAATGGAGTAACTCAATCAACTTCAACCCATCTATTGCCAAAAGGCACACTAACTTTTCTAAATTTAATAAATGAAATTGCATCTAACTTTAAATCGATTCCGTTTTTCAGCCATATCTTATCATTGCTGTGTTTTATTATGATGTTGCCTGTATTTGAATATAAGGTAAATTCCTTTCCTAGATAACCATCGTCAAAATCAGTGATCGTCACGCCGTTCGGGTCCGTATAATGTGCTTCAAAATAATCCCAGCCCTGAACGGAAGGTGTTGTATCACCATTTTGGAAACGCTGCTTATTTCCAATTCCATTAAATGAACCTGAACCATGAGTTATAACAAGCTTGCCATTTCCAAGATTAGTCATTGTAAGACCTCCTGGTCCAGCTTCATTCCATGTCCGATCAATATAGACTTCGTTATTGTATTCTAGCTTTGTTGTCACTGTTCGAACATTTTCTATCGAAACCATGCTACCGCTCGATGGTAATTTCCACCATACTTCCTGGGCAAAATAGGCATCCGACATTGTGAGTGATGCGCTTCCTGTTGAATCGTAAAGTACGGTAGGATGGCCATGTTTTGAGGAGCTCAATTTGTAGGATCCTCCAATAATTTGAATTGAGTTTCCTCCGGTAGTGATTGTATTAGGTGTAAATAAAAGTCCGGCAGACCCTTCAGCCGTAGCACCGATAATAGAGATCGCGTGAAGAGATGCCCCTAATCTGAACAGATAGCCGCCTTGTTTCGCGCCTAACGCTGTTCCAACAAGTTGAAAACTACCCCCTTGACTACCACCGGGGCCAATATTGTTGATGGCAGCTTCGTCAGCTTCAATACTCCCACCATAAATCCTGTGCCATAAACTATTAGAATGCTCAAAGCTTAAGCCATATTTATTTACATTTTGAATATGAATATTGGTAAAATGTCCCTGTTCATTATTACCGTCATGTCCCTGATCAGCGGTATACGTAATTCCGTTATCGATAGCGTCATCATTGGAATATTTACCAATGAAGATATTTTCAAAGTACACACGCCCCGGCGCTCCACGGGTCCCTATTACTCCAGGGCCTCGATGAACCTGTATACCGTGTGAGGGAGTGCTCTGAGAATTTCCAAATATACCGAAATCCTTCAATACTACTCCTTGTGCATTAGTAAGTTTGATCACTGGGATCCCTTTGGGGCCATCCCATCTTAATACTGAAGACAATTTCCCTTCACCCATTAGTGTCCAGTTACTGGCGGAATTAGGCGGTGCTAATGTTTCTTCTATTCTATATATGCCTGCTGGAAGAAAGATTACAAAATTACCAGTAGTGAGTCCCTGATCAAGAGTTTTTAATGCTGATTTAATCGCTGGAGTGTCATTATTTGTCCCATCACCTACAGCACCAAAATCTTTTACGTTTACAAATATATTGCGCTCAGTTCCTATTTTTTTAACATCTACACATTTAAAACCTGACTTCTGCTTCTGAAGAAAACTTTTATGCGGACACTTTGTAGAATCAAGATCTGATAAGGGATGAAAATGTGTAATTCTCTTCGCTTTAGATCCAACAGTTTCAGTCGCCTGCTCAATCTCTAGGGGGGAACCCGTAATTTTTGCAGCAAAAGCAACGTTTCCAAAAGAAAACATTCCTGTAAATAATAAGGGAACTAAGATTACTACGATGGAGATACTTACTAATACTTGAAATTTAGATATCGAATGTTTATTTATTAATTGTCTAGCCATCTCCGATTCCTTTTTAATAAACAAGCTTTTAAACAAGTATAGATTCATTTTCAATAACTTCTTCAAATTATTCGAAGGGTACTGTCAACTTGTCGCCTCCAAGGCGTAAATTAACCCGTTACAACGCATCCTTACCCATCATGCCGGATGACAGGCGCACGCCACCTCTCTCCATGTCAAAAAAGCACGATCGCGGAACAGTCGATAATGAGCGGCTTTCAAACGGTGTCGACTCACGCGAAAAAGATTGTTGAAAGGGCCATGTGCAGAAAGAAAACGTTGCGCATGGCCAGGCGATTGAATCGCCTCATCTGTCGCTCTCGTTGTAATGTGGCTTGGTGCGACACATCAGCTCGGGTGTTCAAGCCTTTATCTTGATGGTGTTCGGCACCCGGCATCACCTCTCGCTTCGCGGCTCCGTCACTTTTGAGTTTGTCCGTCACGATCTCACGGGGCACGTAGTACAGCCTTTTAAGAAGTTTGCGAAAGAAGCGTTTAGCTGCATGCTTATTTCGTCGGCTTTGCACGAGTATATCCAATACATCACCATCTTGATCGAAGGCACACCAGAGATAGTGACGTTCACCGTTGATCGTGATAAAGACTTCATCAAGGTACCATGTATAGCCGAGGCGCCCCTGGCGACGCCGAATTTTATTCGCGTAGTGCTGACCGAACTTCATGCACCATTGACGTGTGAATTCATAGGTCACTGCCAAGATGGGTAAATACAATCTCAAGCACGGCCATGTAATACTTGGCACACATGAGCCAAATTTCTCGTTACGGATTTATTAGCTCAGGATATCTCAATAGCTTTTTCCAGACTTTTCGTTAAACGTGTACGTCGCTGTAGCTCAGGAATGACGAAGCCCGGAACATTCCGATCTTCACCGTACGCCCTGCAACATTCGAGTACCGCTAGCAAAAAACCACGAATCGCTTGTGGGTCACCCGGTACTTGGTCAAGATTCTTGAGGAATAGTTGCCACTTATCCAAGTCATCGCTGTAGGTTTCCACCAGATAGCGACCAGCGAGATACTCAGCCAGGGGATGGAGCAAGAAACGAACATAATCTTCGGCTGGCGGCACCGTTTCAACAAGACGCAGGCGGGTCTCAATGTAATTGAGTTCATGCTCCGGCGTTTGCGTATCGATTGCCGAAAGCACGTCCTTGATGCGGGCTGGTGATGTCCGATAGTGACGCTTTAGGCACTGCCATGCGACTGACTCAGCTATGTGGCGGACGGTGCGATCATCCAACCTGTCCTCTTTCACCACGGTTCGGTTCAAAACGTTGACATAATGAAGCATCAGGTCGGGTATAGTATCTGCTAGCTCGCTTAACCTACCGCGTTCTTTTGCATCAATCATCTGTTCAGTAAAGAGCTTGACCAGTAGGACTGTAGTTTCCCGCTCGCCCACCGTGGTCGAGATCCGTAGGCAGGCACCATAGAACTCCCGCTCATCAAACAAATCGCGCTTATCTTTACTTATTAGATATGCATTAATAAAGGACGCAAGCAGATCACCATCGGCAACACGCAGGGGTTTGATCTCGGTGCGAACAATCTCGCCAAGTGGCTCGTGTATGCGTGAAGTGACGACAAGGGCACCGGCAGGAAAGTCACTGGCTGCGGGCTGAATCACCTTTCGTGTCGTCTCACTCATTTCTGACAAACGATCGACAATGACGAGTATGCGATAGCGATTCAACAGAGCCTTAAGAAGGTCTGCCGATATATCGATCCGTTCACCAATGAGATCTTTGAGCCCACCCCCAACAGCTTCGCTAAACGCGGTTTCGGCGATTGCTTCCGGTTTTTTCTCTATCTCATCTTCAAGCAACACCGGAAGCATCAGATGCCTGGCAATGCGTTTGTTGCGGTCCTCATCCATGGACCAGCGTGCAATCTGACAGGCTAGACTTGTTTTGCCTGAGCCACCTTCGCCCCAAATCAATAAAGAACGTAGCTGTGTTAAATCGAAAATGTTACGTAGGTGCTCAGCGCTAAGTGCCGCGACAAACTTTCCATCTATTAGGACTGGCATGGTGATATGCACAGCCCGGTCGCGAACCGAAGGTTTTTGTTCAAAACGCTCCCGGGCAGTTTCGATGTAGCGAGCCACCCAAGCATCGAGCACACGGAGACGAAACTTAAGAAAACCGATTATCAGGACATACTCTATAGGAACTTTAATAGAGCCTAACCAGCTGGGCAGGCGTAGGTGTTCGGTGATTGGTTTTAGATAGGTTGCTGCAGTTAAGATCGTGATGGGGTGTATCCAGTAGATCAAAAGCCAAACAAAAACCCACACTCCATACGCAGGCGCCCAAGGATTATTTTTTATCCATGTTATCGCATCGTCCAGAATCTGATTCCAAAGGACAAGCTCCAAGTGTTCGACAGTCCGCTGCATTGACTCAGTATAAAATCGTACGTCTGTATTGTTGTGGGCCGATAATGCTGCCAAGGCGGTGTTCAGCTCATCAATTGCGCCAACGTTCCCGGCATCTCGCAAGGAGAGAGCTACTTTTACGATGCTTTCTGCGGCGATCAACTTGACTTTGTCATGGCCGTCGCTTAACGCCTGGGTCAATGGAGGGACAATATCTTTGCTAGCTGGGCGAAAGGTGCCGAGATTCTCCGCGGCTCGAGCACGCACGTGCCAATCTTTATCATGTGCCAGCACCTGAATGAAGGCCTGCATGATTCTGTTATCGGGTTTCTCGGATGTTTGGGCAATATCACGAAGAGCTTGCGCGGCAGTAAGGCGGACAGTGCCATGCGGATCCTGACTCAACACATCAATGAGTGGCGTAATTGCAGGTTTGCCGAGGGCTCGGCACGCTTCTACAGCGGCTATACGTACTAGATAATTATCAGACTCTTGTAGTGCAGTGGTAAGGGCTAACACGATCTTCGTTTCTTCAGGCCTGGGAGTGATTCGTCCAAGGGTTCTTGCAGCCGACGCTGCAACGTCCTCATCCAATTCACTAACGACTTCGATAAGTGCATCAACAGCGTTGGGCGACAATGGACTCATCTCGCCAAGCACAATGGCCGCAACACGCCGGATCTCTCCTTCCTGACTACGGTCCTTGAGTATTCTGATCACGGCGTGTTCTGTTTCTGGCGATATCGGTTGAATTTTTCCCAGGGTGTATAAAACCTCTTGGGCAATATCCGGGGTCTGGAGCGCTTTGATGAGCGATGATGTGATTGCATTCGTCGTGGGTTGTATCTTGCCAAGCGCCTCAATGGCCGCAATACGCACGAATTTGTGTGAATCTTTTTCTAAGGCATTGATCAGTGAGCTTATTGCGGATGTACCAATGTTGCCAAGCGCCTCTGCAGCTGCGGTGCGCACAAGCCAATCATCCGCCTTTAACGCTGAGTTGAGGGTTTGTATGGTCTTCTGCTCGTTGGTGGCGGACGTAATCGTTCCTATTATTCTGACCGCGTCTGCAGCCACCTGTGAGTCTGGGTCAGCAGTGGCCTGAATAAGTGCCTCAACGACTTCTGGTGTGGTAGGCACGACATCCCCGAGAATCCTAACGCAGGAGCGGCGGATACGACTGTTTTGGTCCAACTGTTTCAATTCAGTAGTTAGCTGTAGCCTACGGGCTTCAGTTGATTTTGGGTCTTGATCTTTTAGCCTCGAAATTAGAGCAGGGATGGCGGGGGTCCCCAGTTGCTTTAGACTCTGTTGCGCTGACCACTGTTCACCTGAATCTGCCGAACCCAATTGCCCTATTAACTGTTTAATCTGTTGCGCTTGGGTATCTTGTGCCTTCACTGAAGGGATGACTAACGTGCAAACTAGCAGTAACCATAATAATAACCGTTGATCTTTGGGTAACCACCGGACAATCATGAGCAACGCTCCTTCGTCACGTACTCTCTAGTATCTGGGCTGATTCCATAACTTCCTACTTAGGAACCCGAATGACCCGTAAATTGAAAAGCGGCCCAATAATAAGGGTGCCGGTACTGGCTGTGTGCCAAGGCGGTGAGCTGGGCATCTTGTAGCGCGCGCTCCGGTGTGTAGCCTTCCACCAACCGACGATAAAACTTTTCCATCAAGAATGCCGTAGATTCATCTTCAATTTGCCACAAACTGCCGATGATTCCACTCGTACCAGCGTACAAGAAACCGGTGGACAAGCCAATGAGTTCATCACCGTTTGCAACCTGGCTAAGCGATGTTTGACAAGCACTTAATACCACGAGATTGGCATCGAGTTCCAGGTTAAATAAATCGTTCAGATAGATATCGCCGCTTGATTCTCCTGTGGGAGATAAAAGTAAACGGGATGCAAGCGGTTGTGTTTCGACAAACTCAGCATGACTGGCGATATGGATATAGCCATAATCCCCCGAAGTTTGACGGAATATTACATCAGTCGCCTTCTCTCTTATAAGAAGTAGTGCGCCCGTGCTAAGTTGCGCTACGGCTTTTGATTCCAGCTCTGCAAAAGGAAGATCACCTTCTTTTTCGCGGTATGGATTACCAAGTACCAACATCGATTGAGACACCTTGTCTACGGGTCGCAACACACTAAGGACACTAGCATTCGGCAACACCCTTAATGCGTACTTTTCGACCAGAAACTCGTGCCCTGTATATAAGGCACCAAATGGCAGATAGAATAAGGGACCACTTGGCAAAAAGGTGACGATCTCCGAGCCTTCTAACAAGTGCTCGATTGGTCCGATTAGAGACCTATAAAGCTGTTCCGCTTTATTCAGATATGCTTGCGACTCCCTGTTTGATGGTTCTTCCAATACCTTACGGAAACCAGAAACACTCTGTTCAACATCACCCGGCTTTATTTCCTGGATAACAGGGCTTCGGTTATAGCCAATAACAAAAACCATCCACCGGCCTTTGTGCGTGTAATAACCCACAATAGTCTCTTTAGCAGAGACGGAATCGATCAATTCATCCAGCGATAGAGGTGGGACGGTCGCGAGCAGTGCCTGCCAGGGTGCTTCTTGAGTTAATATTTTTTTGGCCTGTCGCTGTGCGGAGCGCCGTGTTGCGAATAAATTGGGATTGCCTACTGATGTATCACTGAGCAATTCAGTTTCCTCAGCCATATATGTTTGAAACAGGCGTGGGGTGTTAATTGAATCCCCGGGTGCAGTGGCAAAGTTAGTTTTTGAGCTTAGCAAGTCCACTAAGGCCCGCCCCTTGGCACGCTCAACATACTCGATAGCGAGCTTGTATTGCTTTTCCTGGACTAATAAGGCGATGAGGTTGGCATAGATATCTTGTTTATCTGCCACAAAACCGATCCTACCAAGGTCGGTTAGGATAGTCGAACGGATGGACTCGATGACCTCAATGGCTTGCCGATTTAAGTCGATCGCTGCCTCAATGTCGCCTTCAGCTTCGGCAATTCTTGCTCGCTCCGCTAATGACACCCAGTAGATGTCGCGATAGGTAGGAATACTTTCGTAATTAAGGATGACATCGAAACGTTCCCTGGCCTCATCTACCCTATCTGTTTCAAGCAGGCTCTTTGCGACAATAAACTCGACATATACATTCGACGGCGGCGCATATGAAAAATAATCGAATAGACCAAAGTTAAATTCATCGAAGATATCGGCACGGAATACACCTGGTTCTATGGTGCTGCCAAACACCCCTTTATGGGGGCTTAAGCCATAATCCACAGCGAGACGAAGTGCTGGGTCCAGGGCGATCTTCAGAGCCCTGTCGTATTTGCCCGCGGCTAGAAATATATTCGCTGCCAAGTATGCGATGTCTACATCTTCGTAGCGTTCAAGATTCTCTGCAATAATGAGTGCATCGTTTATCTTTCCGATATGTATTGCCGCAAGTGCATAGACATAACGTCCTCCGTGACTGTTTAATGGAAAACTCGATTGAGCAGCAAGCTCATATTGACCCGACTTGAGATAAACTAGCGCCCGTTTCCCAACAATTGCCTCGAAATCACTTTTGGGTATTCGTGCTGTGTCTGCGCTCGAGTGCATGCGCTCTTCAAGCCGGTCTAAACAGCGAAGTGCCTGGCTTATATCGTTATATTTGACATAGACATCACAAAGCAGGCGTTGTTGATCCAGAGTTAATTTGTCGAAATCAAGCGGTTCATATCGCGTTTTAATAGCTTGCAAATTGCCCTTATCGAGGTTTTCGAGATCAATAGAGTCAATGCCTTTTGCTTTAGCCAAGTTCACGCTTCCGAAAGCATGATTGGTAGCCGTAAAAATTGTTGGTGCAGCAGGCATAACTGTACAACTGGAGAGAGCAAGCTGAAGGAGAGAAAAGGGGATCAGGTATACACTGCACCAGTGGATGACTGATTTAATCTTCTCTAGGCGTAGACAAGTGATAAATCGATCCCTGATAGGCATATAATTATTGAGCATTTCAACCATCCTATCCCCCCGATAGGTCGCGAGCAGCCGCTAAAATTGGTAACCGAAATTGATTTGCGCACCATTAAAATTGTTTTCGCCCCATGTATAGGTGATTCCTAAACGCATGCTTCTCCAATCGGGTGAACCTGGCCGATGACGGCTGCCGAACGAGATAGCCACGTCGTTATATTGTTCGATAAACAAGGCATCGCCAAAAAAGCGTGTATCGACGAAAGATAGTTGCCAACTCGTAGGTTCACCAAAGATGTGAAGCCCGAGCGACCCTTCAAACGCGACACCATTCCGGAATATGGTGTTCTCTAGATCATAGTCGATATTGTAATCACCAGCATCGATTGAGTCTGTCAAGTAATATCCGAGCATATTTCCGATAGTGGTTGTTAGGTCACCAAAATATAATCTGTAATCACTAGTGGCTGAAACTGAATAGATTGCTGACATTGACCCCAGGTCCGATGAGTATGCAGCGGCTATTCGCACAGCCGGCGTAATGCGCCAGTGCTTCGTTGCCGGTAAACGCAGGCCAATGCCAAGTGATCCGTTATAGGCAGAGGAGCCGCTACTATCGATGTAAGTGAATGGCGCATCAATGATGATGGATTTCCTGGGGTCGGATAATGAGATCGTATAGCGCAGCGGCAGAACATAAACGTTCGTATCGAAATCCTGAGCAGTATATTGACCGAAGCGAATGCCAAAGCTGGCAAAATTAGGCCTTTTTTCTTCGAGAGGTGTGCCGAATCCTGTTGGGCCAATTCCCGAGCCAGCATCGAAATCTGCCAGGGCCATCATCGCCATAAGACTATTCGGATTACCGGCAACCGGGTCAATTGGAGATTGCTCAGCCAGACCTTGCAAAAACCCCGTAAAGATATCGCCACCGTTACCTTTAAGCCAGTCTTTGAACAGTTCATCGCTTTCATCGCGCGTAGCGCCAGTGAACTCCACCCTGATTGCTAGCGATGGGACAGTGAAAACGAGAGTCGTTGAGTTAGCCCCGTATTGTGCTGTTGCCGGAAGGCCGCGAACGTCTAGGACGGCCGTAGCAGCAGAGGTTGGGGTATACGAGGCGACGATTTGACTCAGACCTTCATCTGTCAAAGCGTTCGCCATATCTTCGATCTTGGTGAAAGAGGCGTCACCAACATCGCCACTGACGTCTAATTTGAGTAAAAAGGCGTCTCTTCCCTGAGAGGTGTGGGAGAACGATACAAGCATAACAAGTATCACAAACCACCGAGCAGACATCTCCTTGTCTCCTATATGCCCATCATTAGACTATTCACGGCGAACAGTTTTGCCTTTATAACTTAACCTTTTTACCGACTATTAGCATCCTAATTCGCTTACATCAATTGGTTGCTATGAAATGGGATGAAGACTCGGTAATCGCGTTCTGCTACGTAAGAGCCGCTGTTTTTTTATTATTTCTTATATTATTTAGATTGATATTGGCAGCATATCAATGACATGGGTTATGGGCAAGTCGCGAATATAAAATGGGATCGATGAAGCTAAGGCGCTACCGCCAACCACTCTGAATAAATATTTCACCATAGCAGTTAAGTGTTTCTTCACCTCCATTATCATGTCCCGGATTCAACTCACAAGTGCATAACTTGTTAAGGAACTGTCAACTTACCAGAGACATCTGGTTTGTAGTGAAAACCTATGGGTGACATCATACCCTTATGATAAACAATACCAATCAATACCACGGATATCGCTACCCAACTGAGATTATCGTTCATACCGTCTGGCTCTACCACCGGTTTTCTCTCAGTTTCCGCGATGTTGAGGAACTATACTATTAGCGGCACGCGGTATTACCGTGACTTAATGAGACGGCTCGCCAGTGGTGTCTTACTACCTAGGCAGCAGCGAAGGATACCGTCTTCTCTTCAAAGAAGGATCTAACGAGTGTTTTGTTTCGTTTAATCCGCTCCAAATCCAGAATTGCTCGATTCATTAATGACTCACCCTTC
>CALZIO010000031.1 GCA_945787785.1 uncultured Chromatiaceae bacterium | reverse complement strand
GGTTCAATCAACATGCTAGACGACAGAATCACCAAGCCTCGGGCAATCAATATACCCTTGCCTTGATTTCGATGCTCAGCCCGCGCATTTTCATCACCGCGCAACATATTTCTGACCGATAGAATCTGCAAAAAATAGAGCGCATATAACACCAGCACCAGAATAAAGTGCATCCAAATCATAAAAGATAGGATCTCTTCCTGCTCGATTAAACGGCGATACCAGTCCTTTGTGAGCACCAGATAGACCGGAAAAAAAACATCAATGGCGATAATCGACGCCATCACCGGCATATGAAAGGCCCGGGTTTTTGATCCGTAAAATGCCCATATCATCAGGATATAGGTGGCAATCACAAACAACAGACTACCGCTAGTCATGCTTCACACTCCTTGTGCATTAAATGCTTTGGCGACTGGACATGGCATGAAACAGCGTGCCGCCATCGATATATTCCAGCTCGCCACCCATGGGTACACCTCTGGCGATGCGGCTGGCAGAGACACCGTGACTACGGGCCAACTCGGCTACATAATGCGCTGTGGCCTCACCTTCCACTGTCGAGTTGGTTGCCAGAATAACTTCTTTTATCTCACCCTGCGCCAAACGGGCAGATAACACATCGAGTCCAATCTGATCGGGCCCGATGCCATCCAGGGGAGACAAATGCCCCATCAAGACAAAATAGAGGCCACTATAAACACTGGATTGCTCGATAGCCGCCACGTCAGTCGGCATTTCAACCACGCATAACAAGGAACGATCGCGACGTTGGCTGGCGCAAACAGAACAGATCTCATGTTCAGTCAAAGTTCTGCAAGATGAACAATGGCCAACCTTCTCGGCGGCTTGTTCAAGCATTACAGAAAGTCGTCGTGCCCCATCACGGTCTCGCTCAAGCAGATGATATGCCATGCGCTGGGCAGATTTAGGCCCCACGCCGGGCAAACAACGCAGGGCCTCGATCAACTCGCCAATCAGTGAACTTTGTTTCATTTATCAAACTCGCTGCGGCTGCAGCATATAAACACGGGTGATTTTCAAGGGGAGAACTGCTGGCCTCCCCTTAGTAGCAATTTGACTTAAAATGGCAATTTCATCCCAGGTGGCAAACCCATGCCCGCTGTCATACCTGACATTCGTTCCTGAGTCTCGCGTTCGACCTGACGTACCGCATCATTCACAGCAGCTGCAAGTAGATCTTCCATCATTTCCTTATCTTCGCCCATCAGGCTCTGATCAATCGAGACACGACGCACATCATGACGCCCTGTCATAACCACGCTAACCATGCCACCACCGGCCTGACCAGTCACTTCCATATTCGCCAGTTCTTCCTGGGCCTTTTGCATGTCTTCCTGCATCTTTTGAGCCTGTTTCATCAGGCCACCCAAGCCACCTTTCATCATATTCACCTCGCTATTTACTAACTATGAATTTAAAACTATTCAACCGGCCGGACAGAATCGGTCACTACTTGCGCATCAAATACTTCGCGAATCCGCTGCACATTTGGATCGGTATTGATTTCATCGACCGCAGCCTGTTGCCTGTCTTCAGCTTTTTTCTGCTGTATTCCAGCTGGGGTCTGTTGAGCATCCACGCCAGAGACAAACTCCAGTTTGATCTGCTCACCATAAAACTTATTCAATGCGTCCTGCAAGCGTTGCTCCATGGCCTTGCTACGCAAACTGGCATGCTGTGGTGAGAGTGCCAAACGAATTACGTTGCCCTCTCGGCCCAACATGTTGGAATTGGCCGCCAGTTGATATGCCATGCCTTTTAGTCCTAGTTGTTCGACAACGTCATGCCACTTGCTTGAACCTGGATTTACCGGCTTGACCGGCTGGCTCTCGACTGTGGCGCTTCTTTCCACTGGCGCTGGTGCTGAGGACGCCATGGTTGCTGCCACACGTTGAGGCGTTGTTGTCGTTTTGCCAGCTGGCGCAGCAGATTTACCCACCAACTGCCCCACCGCACTATCAGGACGAAAGGCCAACATGCGCAACAGGACCATTTCAAAACCACTGCGCAGTTCCGGTGCAAACGGAAGATCACGCCGGCCAATCAAACCGATTTGATAATAAAGCTGCAAATCTTCAGGACTGATTTTCTGGGCCAGGCTGGTTAATGTCTCCTGGTCAGCTGTGCCTTCAATCGCCTGCGGGGCAATTTGAGTCAACGCCAGTTTGTGCAGCTGCGAGACCAGCTCAGCCAACACAGCACTAAAGTCCACCCCTTGCATGGCAAGTCCATTGATGGTCTCCAGCACACTCATGGCATCGTTATCCGCCAGCCCCTGCAGCAGACGAAAAACATAACTGCGATCAATGGTGCCCAACATTGCCCGCACTTCATCTTCCACCAGTTTGCCACCGCCATAGGCAATAGCCTGGTCAAGCAAACTAAGGGCATCACGCATACTGCCATCAGCCCCCTCGGCAATCATCGCCAGCGCAGCTTGATCAAACTTGACACCCTCTTCGCTTAATACATGCTCAAGGTGGCCAACGATCATCTCTGGCGACATGCGCTTGAGATTGAATTGCAGGCAACGAGACAGGATAGTCACAGGCAGTTTCTGCGGATCGGTGGTCGCCAGCAGGAATTTGACATGCGGGGGCGGCTCTTCCAGCGTCTTCAACAGGGCGTTGAAGCTGTGGGTGGAGAGCATATGCACCTCGTCGATGAGATAAACCTTGAAACGGCCACGGGTCGGAGCGTACTGAACGTTTTCCAGTAGCTCGCGGGTATCCTCAACCTTGGTACGTGAGGCAGCATCTACCTCAATCAGATCAATAAAACGACCTTCATCAATCTCGCGGCAGGCACTGCATTCACCGCATGGATTCGATGTAACACCTGTTTCGCAGTTAAGCGACTTGGCAAATATGCGCGCCACGGTGGTCTTGCCGACCCCGCGTGTGCCGGTAAAAAGATAGGCGTGATGCAGACGGTCATTATCCAGCGCATTAATCAGCGCACGTAACACGTGCTCCTGACCCACCATCGCGGGAAAGCTCCTCGGACGCCACTTACGCGCCAGGACCTGATAACTCATTCTGCCCCCTTACAAACGGGCTTATGTATTGAAATAGTTGGCATAAGGGCTGATTTTAACGCAAAACGCGTCTCACCACACGGCCGGAAATCGTTTTTGAAAGAAGGAATTAGGTGGCAGCTCGCGCCCGTCGCTCCCCGGCACACGAGTCCACTACTACCGTTGCTCCCTTCCGGGCCTGGCGGGGTTTGCAATGTATCGTTGCGAGGTGACCGACGCGAGCCACCATAAACTGGTGATGCCCTTGTTGTTTCAAGGTCAATCGAAGAAAGCGGATTCTAACACAACCTTTCCATTTTCACAGCCGTGCTGCTGATATAAAAAAGGACCGCCTGTGCGGTCCTTAAATAACCCGGTATCAAAGCTGTGCAACTAGGCTTTGTTGCCCCTGAAAAGCAAATAGAGTGACACCAGCAGCAAGGTCACCTGAAATTCCATGCCACCCATCGGGTGAGTCTCCGAGGCGACAAAACTCCACTGGCCCCAATGCACCATATAAATAGCGCCCAGCAAAACAGGGATAAACATGGCCGCGCCTAGACGGGTCATCCAATCTTTACCAAAACCACCGATCAAGATCAACGCACCGCCAACACTCTCTGCCAAGGCCACCAGTAAGGCTACAAACACTGGCAATCCCATCATGGTGGCAAATTGTTCCAACATAAAAAATTTGCCCAAGCCATGATAAAGAAACACACTCGCCAGGGCGATCCTTAAGCCCCAGTGAGCATACACACCCACTGAATCAAGGCGACTTGTACAGTGCGTCAGAAAATCCGATTTATATGAAGAAGATGTATGCATGTGTGCAGTATGATGAGCCATAATTGTTCTCCTAATGTGAGTAACTAATCATTCTTGCTCATTGGTCGTGGCAACACACAAATGCTTACAGATTTAATCTGGCCGTCTACTAATAGACAATAAAAAAGGGGCATCTAAGCCCCTTTCGTGCAAATCTGTAGCCTACTAATCAGTAACGCCCATGTGTTTTGTTGATGTAGTTTGAAAGCTGATCTCTTTCTTGGTTCATACGCAACAGGTTTGAATGGGTAATACGAAAAATCGAGCGCATCACTTTATATACAATGCGGGGATGCTTATCAAGCAAGGATTCAAATGCATCCGGCTCAAGTGTGTACACAATGGCATTACTCTCAGCTTGCAGTGTCGCCTTACGCGGCGTACGATCAACAAAAGCGCGCGTACCAGCAACTTCACCAATTTTCATGGTGTACACATGTTTTGGCTCACCTTCTGTTTCACTGATCACCTTCAATTTGCCGTCTACCAGGACAAACAGGGTGTTTTCTGTGCCACTTTCATAAACCAGCTCCTCGCCATCCTTGATCTTGCGTACTTCCATAATGCCACTCAATACTTCACACTCCTTCAGGGTCAGCTCACCACCCAGGACAGAAGCTCCAATCTTCTCAAAATCCGGTTTGTCACTCATTTCAGGTACACTCCATGCTTAAATTCTTAATTCATTATAACGAGCAAATGTTGCAATTCTTTACATATTCCCGCTTATACCATATGGTTATAAAGGTATGATTACTTGAACATAATGACGCACAGCATATTACGATTTACAGCTTTTTGTTGCCATTAAATTTTAACTTAAATAGCAAATAGCACTAGAACCGGAAAGGAGATAATGAAGTATGGCTTCGACAGTCGATGAACTCAGTGTGGAATATTCAGAAGATGATCAGGTATTGGTCAAGGAACTGGATAAAAAGGTTTTAACCAAAGGCGCCTGGGCTACGCTTATGTTCCGTTACCAGGACTGGGATGCAAAAAAAGAGGAATATGGCAAAGAGAAATTCACCATTCGCCGTTATCAAAAACGTAATGGTGAATATTTCCAGAAATCAAAATTTAACATCTCCAGCCAAGACCAGGCTCAGGCAATAATTGATGCCTTGCAAGGTTGGCTTAAAGAGTAAGCATTATCTAGTATCTCAAAATAATTAACCGCCTTTGGGCGGTTTTTTTTGAACAGGTAAGAAATTAAAAATGAACAAACATAAGTTATTCGTTACTGCCTTTTTACTTTTTTTCACCAGCTTTTCAGTGCATGCATACATACTGGAATTCAACAAGGCTGAATTACAAGAGTATGTGAAAGGCTACTTTCCATTCAGCCAGCTAACACCGTTTTCAAAGGTGACGTACTCAAAACCAATCGTCGTGCTGGATGAAAATACCAATCGCATCGGGCTCGAGGTTACAGTCAAAGCAGAAATCCCGGGCATGATGCCTATCACAGGCCGCGGCCAAATAGATGGCGACCTGGAATACCGTAAAGAGACGCATCAATTCTATTTGCATGATCCGAAAATCACCAATGTTCGTTTTGCCAATACTGACTATCAACTTACCGGCACAATCCAGCAAATGATCAGCAGCATCAGCCAACAGAGCATGCCATTGATTTTTGTTTATGAGTTAAGAGATGAAGACTTACGCCAGAAAATGGCCAAAAGTGTATTGAAATCAGTTGATGTAAAACGTGGCAAAGTTTATGTCGATGTTGATCTGCCTTTTTAAGGAGGCTCTGATTAATTCGTTTTTCGTCATTCCGGCGCATACTCAAAGGGCACAAGGGCCGGAATCTAATAAGGCATTGAGTTAGAACCACTGGATTCCGGGGCTCGACCCTATGTTCCTGACAGGGTCTACCTCGCCCTTCCATGGGCTCGTACGCTTTGCTTCGCCCGGCTTGTGCCCGTTCTTTGGGTAAATGACGAATCAATCAGAGTCTCCTTAATTCGTGCACTACAAATCATCAATATTCAATTTAAGCCTTGAAATTCTAAATGCAGCACATATCTCTTCTATTACCGGCGTTATGAGGCTTCATGCAAGCTCATAACAATGGAATCGTGTAATACAGATTAACTTTTTACATATTGCTTTAAGGAGAATATGGTTATGAATACTTTTGATTTTTCACCGCTGTATCGCAATACCATTGGTTTTGATCGGCTGGCTTCTTTGCTTAATAGTGCTGTGCAGCAGAATCAGGCCAATAGTAGCTATCCGCCCTACAATATCGAAGCCATTGATGAAAACAGCTACGCGATTACCCTAGCTGTGGCTGGCTTTGAGAAAAGCGAAATAACGATTGAGACCGAAAAAAACGTACTGACAGTCCAAGGTAAAAAGCATTCCGATGATAAAAATAGTGAACATCGCTATCTCTATCAAGGCATTGCCACACGTACCTTTGAACGCAAATTCCAACTGGCCGATCACGTAGAAGTGACTGGCGCCAAATTAGAGAATGGCCTGCTGATTCTGAACCTGATTAAGGAGTTGCCCGAGGCGATGAAACCAAAACGCATCAATATTGATGACGATGTTGCGACAATAGAGTTTCAAAACAGCTCTGATAAAGCGGCATAAATGATAAAGGCCCGGTGGAAACACCAGGCCTTTTTTAGAACCTCTGATTAAGTTGACGCGGAGCAACAAAGCAATGACATCTTAATCCACATTCACTCACTGGCCATCGCTCAAAATAGTAACCACAATCTGCCGCTCCCGCCTGGGCCCGTCAAACTCACACAGAAAAATATTCTGCCAGGTCGACAAACCTAATTGCCCGTCAATTAAAGGTATGGTTTCGCTAGGCCCGACAAGCCCGGACTTAAGGTGGGAATCACCGTTACCATCTTGCTGATCATGTAACCAGACCCCACGGGGAATAATCTTTTGCATTAGATGCACCACATCGGTCTGCACACTTTCATCCCAGTTTTCCTGAATCATAATGGCAGCCGTCGCACCTTGAGCATAAACCGAGACCAAGCCGTTAAGGATCGCTGAACGTTTGACCACACTGGCAACTTGACTGGTTATATCAATCAACTCTTCGCGCCGCTGTGTACTGACTGAGACAATCTCACGCATCGCTCAATCTTGCCGCTCCATTGCTTCAAGGCGTGCACGCAGTGACTCCAGCTCTTCCATTAACTCTAACGCCAGTGCTGCACCAGAAAGATTAACGCCTAGATCACGCTGAAGTCGCATCGTAACCCGTACCCGTCTCAAACTGCTTCCAGGGAACAGCCATTCTTCCATCTCGTTACCTTCAGGCTCCAGCACGCCCTCTTCAACTAATTCAACCACCCATTCAGTATGAATATTACAGGCATGACAAAGCTCAGCCAGCGTCAGATTCAACTCCTCTTCCAGAATCTGTCCTGCCAGTACTTCCATCAATTCTTGCTTCTTCATACAGCTAGACTCCCCAGCTTCGGCGTGGGTTAAATTGCAACTCCCGCTCCATCTTTCGGTATAGCGCTTTATCTTGTTCACTATTTGCCGGTGGCGTAACCAGTTGTATCACCGCATACAGATCCCCCGATGTACTTGCTGGTATACCCCGCCCTTTCAAACGCAGCTTGCGACCACTAGCCGAGCCTGGGGGAATCTTCAGGTCCACCTTACCCTGAGGTGTTGGTATCTTCACAGTCGCACCTAGAGCAGCCTCCCACGGCGCAACAGGCAAATCAAGATAGATATCACGGCCCTCAACGCGATAAAAAGAATGAGGCCTAAACGTCACTTCCAAATATAAATCACCACTGGTGCCGCCTTCCATTTCCGGAGACCCCTGACCTGCAAGACGAATGTGCTGGCCTTGTTTAATACCCTTAGGGATTTTCACATTCAAAGTCCGTTGTTTGGTATGCAATATTCCCTGCGTATCAAGCTCAGGCATTTTTAACGTAATTGGGCGAGTTGCCCCATGAAAAGCGTCATCAAGATCAATCATCACTTTTGCAAAATGATCCTGACCACGGCTACGAAAAACCGTCTTTCCGCCGCTAACACCACTAAAACCACGACCAAACAAAGACTCGAAAAAATCACTGAAGGCTGAGGCGTCTCCAGTGCTAAATCCACCCCGGCTGGATTCAAACCCAGCATCCCATCCTGGTGGTGGATGAAATTCCTGTCCCGCTTGCCACTGAGCACCAAGCTGATCATAAGCAGCCCGCTTTTCAGGATCTTTTAGGACTTCGTAAGCCTCGCCCATCTCTTTGAACTTCTGATCGGCATCTGGCTCCTTGGTCACATCCGGATGATATTTGCGCGCTAACTTACGATAAGCACGCTTGATCTCATCGCGGCTAGCTTTACGATCGACTCCCAGTATCTTGTAATAGTCTTTGTATTCCATGTTTTAAAAACTAGTTGATTGGAAGCGCTAAATTAAGCTGTTCGTCGACCTGTGTCTATTCAGGGTTTTAATTTTGGATAAAACTGACTTCATTAACTTATTCAAGTCATGTTGTAGCATCAATAAACACGGTAATAAAACCAATGTTAGTGGAGTAGCGAACAAAATACCGTAGCCCATCGCCAAAGCCATCGGTGCCGAGAATGGATCTGAGCCACCCAGCCCATACGCCATCGGCAACAAACCCGCCACAGTAGTAATGGAAGTTAGAATGATGGGGCGCAAACGTCTTTCTGTTGCCTCGACAATCAGTGTAGACATAGGCTCGTCCGGTCGCTCAAGCTTAAGCTCGTTGACTAAATTAACTAGAATCAGCGAATCATTGACGACAATACCAATTAGACCAATAACCCCCAGCATGGCAAGAAAACCTAGCGCCTGGCCATGCAGTGCAAATGCTGCAATAACGCCAATCAACCCAAAAGGAATTGCCAGCATTACCAGAATTGGCTGTGTTAACGAGTTAAACAGCAACAACAATAGAATATAAATTCCTACTGCCGCTGCTATGAATGCAATTGCCAGATTACCCATGGATTCAGCTGTTTCTTCTGCCTCACCTCCTACAATAAGCCGCATGCCAGGAAATTCTTTTTCGACGTCGATTTTCGCCATTACTTGCTGAGTTGCTTGTAACGGTGTGATTATTTCTTTATCAACATCTGCCGTAATGGTGATCGCACGTTCATTATCAAAATGATAAATATTTGATGGCCCAGGCTGTGTTTCAAAAGAGGCTACTTCACCCAGCTTAACAAAACGCCCCTGTTGATTGGGCAGAATCAGATCACCTAATGTATCCGGTGAGCTACGCACCTGTTCATCAAGAATCACTCGAAAATCCACATCCTCATCACCATAACGCACGGATGTAACAAGCTCACCATCGTAGGCAAGCCGAATATTACGGGCAACATCCGCTACTGTCAGGCCCGCATTCGCTAAACGAATATAATCCAGTTCAATTCTAATTTCTTCCTTGCCTTTTTTATCATCTCGATCAATATCCTTGACGCCCTCGATAGTTTGTAAAATGCCCGTAATTTGATTTGCCAATTGTTCTCGAAAACTATCGTCACTTCCCACAACCCGCATGGTAATTGGCCTACCAACCGGGGGGCCACCGCTATCAACCACGAAGCGGAATTTTTCAATGCCTTGCACCTTGTTGATTTTTTCTCTTAACGCTTCGACAATTTCATCAGCGTTCCGCGAGCGCGTTGAAAATGGCGTCAGGTATACCCCGAACAAGGCCCAGTTTTCGTTCTCACCCAAGTTAAAATCTCCGTGACTCCCGATCCTTGTAACAAAAGAATCCAACTCATCTTTAGGCAACGATTGAATGACTGCCTCAACCTCTAAGGCTAATTCACTAGTCAGCAATAAAGAAGAACCACTTGGTGCTTCAATAGTAATGAAAATCTCGTCCGCCGATTGAGTGGGAAAAAGAACAAAATCCAGATATTTTCCGGCATACCAGAAAGCCATCACCAATAAGACAAGAAAGACACCGACGACTAGTCCACTAATTCGCATGAGCCTGGTTAAAATTGCAGAAAAGTGAATTCGAAAACGGCCAAAATATTCTTTCTCGTCTTTTGTCGAACTAACATTATTAATTTTTTTCTGACTTCCATATAAATGGGCAGGTAAAGCCAGAATGATTTCGAAAAAAGAAATGATAAGTGCCAAGGTCACCACCAGCGGAATTACGTAAATAAAACTCCCCATAACTCCAGTCATAACAAACATAGGTGAAAACGCAATTAGGGTAGTTAAAATTGTTGTCAGCACTGGTTTGAAAACTGAATACGTACCTTCGACGGCGGAATCCAAAGGACTATAGCCTTGTTCCCGGTAGTGCCATATATTTTCGGCAACGACGATGCCATCATCGACTATTATCCCGATGACTAAAATCATTGCTGCCAGTGCAATTGAATCAAGATATGCACCAAAGCTTGGCAATAGAAACAAAGTCCCAATCAGCGCTACGGGTATTCCCATCGCGACCCAAAACGCAATACGCATATTGAGAAACAGTGACAACACAATCAATACCAATGCCAAACCCATTAGCCCATTGGATACAACCACTTCAATGCGATTGCGCACAATGCGCGACTTGTCATTGGAATATTCTATGTTAATACCGTCAGGCAGACGCTGGCTGTTTTCATCCACAAACATCTTGATTGCGTCAACCGTTCGAATTATGTCAGCAGACTCTTTCTTAAATACCAAAAATGAAACAGCTGGTTTGGCATTAATTTTAGACAACACTTTTTCAGGCTCAAAAGCGTCTTTGAGCTCAGCTAGATCATTCACTCGAATAACGGTTCCATCAGCACTGGATTTAATGATCACCTCACCGACTTCTTTAGGATCACGAAACTCTGACAAAGTCACAATGTTCTTTTCACTGGTATAGGATTCAAATGAACCCCCAGTTGCACGTATATTACGGTTCTGGATGGCAGCCACAATCTCACTGGTAGATATCCCATAGCGCTCCACTGAGTCCTGCGCTACCTCGACCTTTATTTCACGGTTGAGATAACCAAATTTGGTCAAGCTGGCCACGCCAGGAACATTCAGTAATCCCTTCTCTGCCAGCCTAGCCATCTCTCTAAGCTCACTGTAAGGAACATCTCCTGTCAGCCCCACTTCAATGATGGGTATAGCCGTTGATGTAGTAATTTCTTTTACCAAAGGTTTTTCTTTTACTTCAGATGGCAGTTCCGAGACTCGCGACACTGCATTTCGAACCTCAGTTTTAACTTTATCCTTATCCCTTGCATCAGTATCGATTTTGATATGAATAATTGAGATGTTTTCCATAGAGAAGGAGATCACCTCGTCTAACCCATCTACTTCTTTCAGCTCTTCCTCAATTTTATTTGTGACATTAAGCTCGACATCCTCTGGTGAAGCGCCAGGATATCGTGTAGTCACCGTCATTTCATCAAATTCAACACTAGGGAAATTATCACGCTGAATGGTAGTAAGCGCACTTAAACCAAGAAAGATAACGGTAAACGTAAAGACGTTAGCAAGTGTTGTGCGTTGCGTGAAAAAACGAATGAAGGCGCGCATGGTTTAAGCTTGTAGTTCGTTTATTATTTGAATTCTGCCTTGCCAAACATCCCCGGGTACAAGTTGTCAGCCGGCTCCAGCAAGGCTTCCACCACAAAGGCATGGGTGGCTGGATCCCCCGATGGGATCAGCTTGCTCACCTTTGCTTCAAGCTTGAGTCCCTGCAATGCATCGATGGTAATGGTGAGCGGCTGTTCAAGTTTGATATATGGAATGTCCTTCTCTTTAACCTTCATACGAAACTTAAGCTGGCTATGGTCTTCTAAAACAAACAGCGCTTCACCCGGTTGCGTCAGATGACCCAGTTCAACCTTTTTTTCAGTAATCACACCATCAAATGGTGCCTTGATGCTACTCTGCTTTAACATCGCCTGAACCTTCGCCACATTAGCTTCCGCTACTTTAACCCGCTCTTTTGCCGCTGCCGACTGAAATACCGCATCATCAATGCGATCCTGCGAGACAGATTGACTTTTGGCCAGACGCTTCATCCTTTCTTCGACACGTTGTGCATGTTTCAATTCTTCCTTTGCCAGCGCTACAGATGCTTTTGCTGATGACAAGTCAGCGCGCGGTTCTGCATCCTCAAGCGTTAGTAGAACCGTTCCTTTCTTGACGACATTGGCTTCCTCGACTGCAATTTTGTTCACACGCCCCATAATTTTTGCGGAAAGCACTACCTGATGTGCGGGGAGGATTACCCCAGTAGCACTAATTTTCGAGTTAGAGACTAACGGGGCACTGTGGCCAGACAGATAAAACAGGCACATGAACAATGTTGGCAGGATTCGAGATTTCACAGTACCCTCCGTAGTGTTTTGTGCCCCTTGACGACAGAACACAGAGTTCAGTTAACAATACTGCGGTAACATTTGTGTAACTATTGAAATGTTCTATCCATACCTTACATCAACGAAGCATTTTTTTGTTATTTTATTAACACACTATTATTGAGAATAAAACACTCTTTAACATTCTGGATCGATTGGTGTTGCAAGACCAATAAATTCCAGTGTACGTTGCTCTAGGTAAGAATAAAACGGATTCCAGCGCAAGCGCATCAGATCATCTGCCGAAATTTGCAACACACCTCGTTCACCACGTATAGCGACATTACCGAGCTGTATTCCATATTCACTGATAACCTCTTCACCCCCATAAACCGGGTCGTTCGGAGGTATGGGAAGTGCAATATGCGACAAGGAATAAACATTATCTGGCCACGCGGAATCCAACAAACAGTTACTTTCTGTTTCTTTACTTGGTAAACGCCGCCGCGCTATCGCCTGCTCACTATCTTCACTCTTGTTACTAATTACAGCCACTGTATAGTCAACACTACGCCCCTTAAGCATATTTTTAACCCAGGCGGTTGGATCATTGTTAAGCAAGGGCTCTATTTCTGTTAATCGATTTATGTCAAACAACACCAACTCATGGCTTCCAGCAGGTAGACGATCAAACAAGCCAGCCACGAGTGCTTGTGCTGTAACAGTGGAGTCAACAACCGATTGAAAAGCAAGGATCGGCGGCATACCTTCCAACAAACCGCCTGATTCGAGCCGCGTCAACTGTCGCTGGATTTCCTCTGTCAGCTCGTAGGCTTGCTTACCTGCGTTTAGTGCAAATGAACCGTATTTGAAAGTATCGTACTCGGGCTGAATCGAATTCCAGGCAAGCTTTTGCATGCCCAATAAATGTCCAAGCCGTTCCTGCCAGACTGCTAACATGGCGAGTTTTGTGACGCCAATTTCCGGAGACAATAACACCAGTCCCTGTACTTTGGGCAGGGTACTATCTTCTAAGGTAGTCAGTGCGTACTGCACCGCCAAGGCACCTCCATTTGAATAACCAATAATGAAAAGCGGTTTATTGCCAATGCGTTCACGCACATGGTGCACTGCCAGTTTTACCACCGCCGCCATATCTTGCCAGTCGACATCAACCAGTCCAACCGGAGCTGTGCCATGACCGGGCACACGCAAACCCACCACCATTGCACCGTCAGCATGTAAACGTTGACCAATACTACGTAAACTATAGGGGGAATCAGACATGCCATGTATCAACAACACGCCCGCACGAGGCTGCTCGACAGACAACTCAAAACTTCGATTCCAATTTGTTGGCCAATGCTGAGGGTCACTAAGACTGCCACGGTTATAGCGATTAATTTTTCGTTTGTCTTCAGGTGCTATCTTTTCATAGACCTGTTCGTTGAGTTGTTTGAAAAGGCGTTCTTCAAGCGCAAGGTAGCCGTTAAAATTTTTCACTGCTGACTTGACAGTAAATTCCTCATCCAAATCAGCTGTGTGCCAGACTTTAAGGTTAGGCCGGCTATCGAGATACAGCACAGCAAATGTCACCAACACAATGGCGCCGCCCACCAGTCCATATACAAAGGCACGGAGTATATGTTTTACTGTACTAATTAGTGTATTTTTAGCGTATTGACGTATTGCCACTCTATCAAGCTTTCAGATTGACTTGCATTGTTGAACAAATGTGCAACGCCTTAATCGTCATCGAGTGACGTTACCCCACAAAAAACTTATTAGAATTGCTTAACCAAACCAGATGATTTCAAAAAGTTGGCATGACGACGTTGTGATTTTGTTTTTTGACCTCTAGAGGTATCAGACTCCATCACTATCCGTCGCATCGCTAGCCACTCAGGCGAGCCCCAAAGATATGATCTGGATTTGAAGTAATTATATGACTCTAGTAGCTCCTGGCTGAGTGCCGGGCTCCTAACGAAAAAGCCCATTTCATTGTTAAAAAGACGTGAACGATAATCAAAATTGGAAGTGCCGACAAAACTATCCACTTCGTCAAACACAAATTTTGCGTGCAACTTGCCATATTCTACTTCGCCACCAAGCAGGGTTGAATCTATTTTCCCGGTTTCATAAATTTTAATACGTGGATTATTAATTTGTTGCTTCCATTCGTCGCTTTCCACTACCTCAGGATTAAACTCTCCTTCATCCAGCTCAGACAGCCATGCTTTCTTCATTTCCGGCGACAGCAATAGGCGTGGAGCCAAATCCATATCAATGATACTTTGCGTGAAATTATTGTCGGTGGTCAAAATGGAGTTGGTAATGATCTCAATTTTAAAATCAGGATGTTTATCCAAAAGTTTATGAATCTCTTTTGCACCATCCCATACTACATTCCCTTCATTATCTTGATATGTCGCAATAAAAATATATGGAGAGACAATCCGTAATGTCGCGTTTAATTGATTAGCCTCTGCGGCCTCGTTAATAAATGTTTTTAACAACCCGACAATGGAGTTCTGGTTTCGTTCCTCTAGTTCCAATGCGTTTTGCACAACATCTTCACTGGTGAGATTACCGAGCTCGTGGGCCAGGCGAACTTTCGATTCATGAAATCCTTCATTAAGATAGGTCGGCATATCAGCTAAAGCAGCCTTGATATCAGCGAGACTTTTAAGGTGGGCCAGGCTCTTTTGCGCCTTTTTGCGCTGATGAAAATAAGGGTCGCTCTGGGTTACATCATCGTCGGAAGGTTCAACCGGCGGCCTGATACGCCTATTACCTCTGTGTAACGATAATACTGTGAAATAAGCGCTACTCACTTTGCCGACAGTAAACCCACCATCCTTAGTTGCATCTTCGCTGGAGCGTATCAAAATCTCCAAATCAACAAAGTAGTCAAGTTTAGGGGAGCCATCATCGTTTATTCCATAGTAATCCATGGAAAGATTCCGGCCACCAGTGATCACAAAGTCCTTACCTGGAAAGTTGCCATCAATCACTAACAATTTGTCATGCGAGCGTCGGTTAACCCAACTTTTCGTTTTAGTTAAAGAATTTATAATGACAGGCTGTACACGGGCACGAAATTGGGTAGGCTGGCCATTGGCATCACGAATATAACCTGCCTCTTCAGTGCAACTCTCCAAGGCCTTTAATTCTGAATGCGTCATATGATAAGAAGCCAGCGAATCCATCATGATACGAACATCAACGCCTCGTTTTACCGCATTGCATAAGGCACCTAGTACCGCATACCCTGTCAGGTCCCGCCAAAAAACATAGTATGTGATGTCGACGGTATGTTGGGCATGCTCAATCAACCAGATTTTTGCGGCCAATGCACGGATCGCTTGGTCACGAGGAGATCCAAGAATTTTTGTGCGTGCATGAACGTCTGGTATCTTCGCCTTATTACCAAGCTCGATAGGATCAACTTTTAGTTTATTCGGGGGCACCCATGTTCTGGAATTGTAGAGCTGTTCAATGCTGGTTTCCTGAGTAAAATCTCTGGGCGAGTCATTTAATGCTTGTGTCGCCTCTATCGGGTCAGGAATTTGAGACCCAGTGGTGCTACAGCCTAATAGAATCAAAAGTAACGGTATCAGTAATGGCAATCTTGAAAAAATTATCATTTTCTTAATCTGTCCTAATAGAGTCTCTGTACCTAGGGCCTGTGAATATAGCTCATATTTTTTACTATTTAGCTATAGCTTTCTGTACACGGCATGAATCACAAAAAAAACCAACTTAACTAAGGAAGCTCTGAATAACTAACAATTCGTCACTCCGGCGTGATCCCGGCCTTCGCCGGGAGGAGTCCAGTGTTTCCAGAAAGTTACTAGATTATGGCCTTCGTTTATGCCCCTTGGGTACCAGAATAACTTGTTCAGAGGTTCCCTCATTGAATTTTAGAACCCCCTATTATTCTCTGCAACTGTCAATTGAGGCCCGGTGGTTTAAAAGTAACATGCTCGCTATACGTCAACCAACAAGTTTATCCCGATAGCTCATCGTGGTCACGCCCGTCCAGCGAGTAAATGCCCTGATAAAATTTGGCGCATTGGAATAATGCAGGATTTGCGCAATTCGCTAATTAAATGTTGAGTATTTTTCAAAAATTTTAACGCCTTTTTTAAATCGCCATTGATCAACCTCACCTGAATATGAGAAACCCTCAGCCTTGAGACGACATCTCAATGTTCTCATTGAAACTCCCATAATCTCGCTGGCAGCAACTAAATCTAATTTACGATGACTGGAATTCAACAGACACTGCAACTGGGCAGATAAGCTAGTTCCAGGCAGAAACATCTCCTTTTTAGTGTCCTTTGCTGCTTGTTCGCCTAACATTGAAGCAGTCAATAGCTCGGCTGGGAAACTAATCGATGTACAGGGCTGATTAAATCGAATTTGTGTTCCGTGCGTAGAAGACACTATGCTATTAAAATCTGGCATTTCAGTCCCTTGTATCTGGATTGCCAAAGGCGACCAATTGGGCCCAGCAGCGATTTTTATACCGTCATACAATAAACAAAAGCTTATCAGTTCTGTCTCCGCAGTCGATTTGTTAGCCCGCTGGATATTGGGCAAGCTGATACCGGTAATAACAGATCGCCTAGTTGACCCGAAACGTTCAGAAGTGTGGCAAGCGATGTTGAGCAAGCATACGCTGGCAAAGCGTAGTGCCCACATTGTTGCTGCGCTGATTGTATATCTTCTAATTCCCCACGTACTCAGTGCTTATCCCTCGGTAGTTGTGGTGGTTCGCAACTTAATCGAGGGGTATCTCATCCTTGTTATATTGATCGCTATCACTGCCTTGCTACGAGCTGGCGTGGATGTGATGCGAAAGGATGGATGGTCGACCCGAGTGCCTTCTCAGTTTATTTCTCAGACAGCACAATCCGTTGTGTCGCTAGTCGGCAGCATACTTATCATATCTGCAATGTTCGAAAATTCAGTGGGGGTATTGTTAACCAGCCTGGCCGGTATGACTGCGAAACTGGTGCTGATATTCAGGGACACCATTCTCGGGTATGTTGCTGGTATACAAATCGTCAACAACGACCTGTTGCGCGAAGGTGACTGGATCGACGTTCCTAAATTCGGAGCAGACGGAACGGTCATTGACATGGGCCTGATCACCGTCAAAGTACAGAACTGGGACAAAACCATATCGAATATTCTGTCCTAATCGCTCATTAGCGATGGATTTAAGAATTGGCGCGGCATGTATGACTCGGGCGGGCGCCGCATCAAGCGTGCGGTGCCAATTGACGTGAGCGGAATTAGTTTCTGCACAGAAGAGATGTTGGATCGTCTGCGCAAGATCGAGCTGTTGCGTGATTACACAGATCACGCCCTGGAGAAAATCGAGACGAGCATCACGTGGACGACAGCGAACCCACGAACGGCAGACGCCTGACCAACATTAGCGTCTGCCGTACTTATCTACAACAGTATCTCAAACACCATCCTGATATTCATGACGACATGACATTCATGGTACGACAGTTGGAGCCTGGCCCGGAAGGTCTGTTGATTGAACTCTACGCCTTTTCCACTAACCAGAAGTGGACTGAGTATGAGGCGATTCAATCCGATATTCTAGACCACGCACTGGCCGCGCTGCCAGCGTTTGGCCTGAGTGCATTCCAATACCCAAGCAGTGGAGCGTTTCGCGTACCGGATTGAGATTTTTCCCGTACCGAATTGTATTCAGCTCCAAATATCAACGCCATCAAGTATAAAAAAAACAGTGCGGTCATGATTCCGGCAAGCCCCGCATAGGTGGCGCTGTAGGTCGCAAAGGATTTAAGATACAAAGAAAAAAGCTTAGCGACAACAACCCACAACACCAAGGTCAAGAGAATCCCCGGCCAAATAGCAGACACCGGTCGACGATGACCAGGAAGCCAGTAGTGGCAGGCAAACACCACAAATATCAGCAATCCAAATGCAGCTGACAACCTCAGACTTCCGCTTTGAAACAAACGACTATAGATGCTCGGTGGGGCAACCTCAACGAGAGAAAAGTACATGGGCGCAAAAATGAGAAACACGCTAATCGCAAAAAATTAGAGTTGCACCCACCAAAACAAACACCACGCTTTGCACCCGTTGTTTCAAAAGTGAGCGCGCATCATTATCCCGATATGCCCGATTCAGCGCCAAACGCACCGCTTCAACGCCGCTGGAAGCAAAAAATAGTGCCCGACCAATTCCCATAGTCAAGAAACCCGCGCTGGCGTGATTTAGGACAACATCGATTTCTCGAACAATCGGTTCAGCGATCTCATCGGGCCAATAGTCAAACACCAAGTCAATGACACCTTCGGCTTGGGCTTTGTTACTTAAAAACCAGCCATGGACGTGGTAAAGATCAAGAAAGGAAAGATCGCATTCATCAATGACAACGCCACATGACTGGCCATGGCAAAACCATCGCTTTCATTCAAATGAGTCAGCGCACCCTTGAATGGGACCGAGCCATGTTTTTCTGATTCTTGAGATTTTATTCGACATTTCTCAAAACACTCACCAGGACGTATGTAGCTTCAGCTACAGCACCGGGGCAGCCAGTCGCGACAAGTGAACACCAAAGCGCCACCAGAACGGCCGATCCTTCAGCGTCTCCGGGTCGAGTTCACTGCCATGGCCGAAGTCGCTCTCGAACATTGCCTCCATCTGTTTAGCAAAATCTTCATCGGCTATTAGCGCCGTCACTTCGAAATTCAACCGGAACGACCGGTTATCGAAGTTCGCGGTACCTACCGAGGCAATACTGTTATCCATCAGCATGACCTTCTCATGCAGAAAGCCCGGTGCATACTCATAGAACCGAATACCGAGCCCAGCCAGTTTTTCAATGTAATAGAAGGCTGCCAATTGCACAGCCAGGTTATCATTCTTGCCTGACGTGATAATACGTACGTCCACGCCTCTCAGTGCGGCCAGCTCAAGTGCTTTCATGATGGCTTCGTCCGGGACAAAATACGGAGCCGATAGCCAGATACGATCGCGCGTAGCGTTCAGTGCATTAACAAAGAACAGCCCTGCAGTCTCCAGCTGCTGTGTTGGCGCCGAGGGGATAATCATCGCCATCACATCAGAGTCGTCGACTAAACTTGGCAGCCAGTTTAAATCCGGTAATGCCCGCGTCGCCCAGTACCAGTCGGCCAACCAGGCTGCCTGAAGTTGTAGCGCCACCGGTCCATCCAAGCGCACATGTGTGTCCCGCCACGGTGACAGATCTGGGTCCAGGCCCAGATACTCATCGCCAACGTTATGTCCCCCTACCCAGCTCGTTTTGCCGTCGACGACAACGATTTTTCGGTGGTTACGGAAGTTGAGTTGGAAACGGTTGCGCCATCCCTGCGTGGGCTTAAATGAAGACACCTCAACACCGGCGGCACGCAGTTCATTCAGATAGGCCTCGGGTAAACCTTGACTACCGATCTCGTCATATAGCATGAACGTACGGACACCCGCTTCGGCTCGCTCGATGAGAGCTTGCTGCATGCGCCGGCCAAGACCGTCGTCATGAAACATGTAGAACTCAACCAGCACGTACTCTTCCGCAAGCGCTATGCCAGATAGAATACTGTCAAAGGTAGCCTCACCGTCGATCAACAACTCCGCGCGATTGCTGTGAGTGAATGATTGTTCCGCGAGTTCATGGACCGCCTGATACTCCGGAATTCGATCTTCAAATTGAACGACCGCACCTGCTAAATCGGCGCGCATTTTGTCGACCAACGCATCGATCTCATCCTGCCGCTCCTCGTAGGCCTCGATAAAACCTTCGAACTTGCTGCGCCCGAACACCCAGTAGGCAGGCACTGCAACAAATGGAAAGGCAATCAGCGAAACCGCCCATGCAATCGTGCCCTGTGATGTACGCACACTCATGACGGCATGAATCGCTGAGATAATGCCAGCAATGTAAAAAAGCGTAGTGATCAAAGTACCCTCCATATTACGGTTAGCTCATCTGAGTGCCGTAATCGATTTTTAATCAACGTATCCGCACAATCGAAGCAGACTCGGGCGCTCAACATTAACAACATAAGCTGCTTTTACATTTGCTATTTAGGTCAACCGCGCTCGATTACTTATAGCGGTAGGGTCGTTATTCTCGAGTATCCTTTGAGTCCTCAGTCGATTCACCTGTCAGTAGGTTACCAAAGGTTTCATAAAATATATCCAACATCGTAATGAACAAACCGCCGATAACCGGGTCTATGATCAACCCCACTGCCCCAAACAATGCCATGCCACCCAGTGTACTCACCAGAATGAGCAAGTCTGGCATCTGTGTATCACATTGTCGATAGTACCTACCACCAATGCGCACCAAAGGGTGAGCCCAATCGCACTGCCAGTTTCACTGGTCGCGAACAAATAGATAGCCCCCGGCACCCAAACCAGAGCGGGGCCAACACCCGGTATCACAGAAGCCACTGTCATCACTGCACCCCAAAAGGCAGCCCCTTGAGTACCGACAAACGAAAATCCGATGCCGCCTAATAAGCCTTGCACAATACCGATCACCAATGTGCCTTTAATAGTAGCCCTGTTTATCACTCTATGGCGAACTGATTTCCGTCCAGCATCATTCATCTTACCCTTTAAACCGCATGTTCAAGGCCATGTATATTTGAAACTCCGGTTGTCCAGGCCCCCTATCCAATATAGTAAATTGTGGTTCGATGAAAAAATTATAGACTGTGTCACCCGATTTTATGACCTTGCCAACACCCAAACCGATGGGAACATGGTAATTATTTGTCTCCAGGTTGAAGGCCCAGATCGGGGCGCCACGAAAATAGAGCCCATTGCCGAGTTGAAAAAAGTAGAAAGGCTGTAAGGCAAGCAAGCTGGTGTCCGCGCGATCGCTATCACCAGCCACATCTGTTACTTAAGTTAACAGGCCACCCCATTGAAACTGGGGTGAAGTGGCATCGAAGTAAACAGTGGCAAACCCTAGCTCATACTTGCCTGTGCCGGTCTCATCTTCCGTTGCTGTGGGGAGATTCACCGATGGCCCAATACCAAAACTCCTGGCGGGGTTACCCGTATCGATTAGATAGGCGAAAAAAGCATTAAGATCCCCCAGCCCGGATGTTGTTGTTCCCACACCTGTATGCACTCGCCTGATTGGCAAGGAGCCACGGAACAGCCAATTCCCAATAGGCTGGGCGTAACGCAACCAGAAGTTATTCGCGCTTTGGTTATCCAGCTCAGATAGTTCCGGGATGTAGTAGTTCTGGATGTTGAATGCCTTCATATCCGCCAGCGGATTGTTAGCTTGAGCCGCATCCGATGGCGTTTCCTCGGCTCGTATCGGAGTAGACAGCAATATCAATGAAAACAACAACAGCTGTAGAATATATCTAGATTTTATAAGTCACCTCTCTTCAGGTTCAAATCGAACTTGGAAATCTCTAAACAAGTCATTCTGGTACCCAAAGGGTATAAACGAAAGCCAGAGTCCAGTAATTTTCTGAACAGACTGGACTCCTCCCGGCAAAGGCCGGGATCACACCGGAGTGACGAAATCATGCTTAATTAGAGACACCCTAGATCATTATTAATATTTTTCATCTACCCTACCACGCTTTTACTAATGACTCGCATCACTCAACAAGTAAAACTTTATCGCCAACGCTGACATTGCTTGTTGATAAACAGTGCTGACGATCTTTGAAAACAACTACCCAACGTATGGTCATTCTGTCAATCTCCTAACACCTCCAAAAGTGGCGATCCAACGGCGCCGGATGGTGGCTTCACATTGAGATAGGCCGCCAGTGTCACTGCGATATCGTAGGGCGTGACCGCGCGATTAACTTTCGCTGCGGTTAACCCGGCTCCGGCAAACATGACAGGCACAAAGGTATCGTAACGCCACGGTGACCCGTGGGTAGAGGCAACAATCAAACCGCCGAAATCATTGATAAAGACATTGGGCTCGAACACTAGGTAAATATCACCAGAACGCTTGGGATGGAAGTTACGCAGAACCGAACGTGTCAACAGCGTATCCGCTAAACTGTCTGTGCGCAGCGCCGTGCTGGATACCGCATAAGCAACACCATCGAACTTTAACAACTCAGCAGCAACAGCCTTCTCTACCGTCATTTGATCAAGTCCTTTGGTTTTGATCAGGTCATTGTTCAGATAGAGGTAAGGATGGAAATATGACTGGATAAGCTCCTCACCGATACCGAACTGCTTTTTCAACGCCGCGATAGCCGGCGCCTTATCCAAACTCTTGGTATCAAAATAGTGAGCCTTGTAGATGCCACGCTCATGCAAATGACCGGGCACTTCCGGCTGACCGTGATCGGCGGAGAGCACAATCAAGGTGTTGTCCAACCCGACCCTTTGGTCGATATAGGTAAACAAATCCGCCAGTGTACGATCAAGGCGTGCAACGTTGTCTTCACTCTCCAGACTGGAAGCACCAAATACATGGCCGACGTAATCCGTGGATGAAAAACTGATGGCTAAATAATCTGGCACGTCATCCTGGCCCAGCTGTTCCTTATCTAAAAGTGTCTTGGCAAAATCCAGAGTTAATTCATCACCGGCAGGACTCAATGTCAGTCTTGTAGTGAAATATTTATCATTCGCTTTACCGTAGGCATGCGGGAAGGTTCGGCCAAAACCTGGAAAGTTGGTTTCATAGTCGCGATTATCCGCATCGCCGAACAAATATTTCGAAGGTGAATGTAATAACTTCCAGGACTTACCGACATAGGCCAACGCTGGCTTTCTGCCATTCCATTCATTCACCCAGACAGGATATTTTTCATAGTAATAATTACTGGTGACGAATTCACCACTTTTTTTGGAGAACCAGAAGGCCTTGCCCGCCTGGCCGGCCATCGACACCGCACCACGGTCTTTTACCGAAACAGCAAAGATCTTAGATCGACCGGCAAAATGCACAGCCATCTCGTCGCTTAGCGTTGACGTTAAAATGTTATTGGGTGAACGACCATCCACTTTGGCCGCTTTCTGGGTAGGATCGATCTCAGTCTTCTTATCCACGTCGGCACCGGCGGTGAGCAGATGGTAACTTGGATCCTCGATGTTATAAGCAAGCTGTCCCTGTTCACGATCAAACCAGACATTCGCGACCATGCCATGGGCCGCCGGTACTGTTCCTGTCGCCAAAGAAGTATGCCCCACGATGGTCTCAGTGTTTGCGTGTTGATAGTGGGCATTGGTGTAGTGGATACCCTGCTCCATTAAATAACGAAAGCCACCTTGACCCAGCACATTGTCGTAACGCATTGGCAGGTCACCGCGGAGGGCATCGACAGTAATTTGCACTATCAGTTTTGGTTGTTGTTTTGCCCAGGCAGGTGTAGAGAGCAATAAAAATAAAGCCAATGACTGAATAATTACCACCACAAAGAATCCAGTATTTTTATTCACAAACATTACAGATCTCCAAGTATTCGATTTTTTGTTATCTAAATCTCTAATTGGCAGAAATACCTCTGAAACATTTATGTTACTTTAAGGGTATAGAAAATGCATTCCGTCTACTCATTTGGCATAACGGTTTATTCGAAAATAGGAAAAACCGAGGCCGTGACGTTTAGAAATGCGGATATTGCCATAGAATACCGGGACGGTATGACTCTCAGGAAGTCCAGGTGCGCCTTCTCCATCGACGAATAGCCTGAGTCCCGAATCATTATCTATGAACTTGAGTTGATGTCGAATCGCACATAGCCAACAGCAACACCAAACATATAATGTTTGAGTGGGTCTTTTTCATCGTCATTAGCATCGCTGGCCCAGCTATATTCACAGCAGAGGCACAGCAGACTTGCCAGAACCAAGCTAAATGTCTTGGCGATTGCGTTATTTTTATTCCCGTTCATCTTCTGACCAATGATTCATGTAGACGGGTACGACGGGCCATTACGGCCCGTCGTTTGTTCTTTAGCTCACTATTTAGAACCCCCACTGGTTTGCATTTTTTCCATCACCTGGTCGATACTGAAGCTCGCCGGTTTCTGCCGAGGTGGAAACTCTTTGAAGGTCTCCAGGAAATTCGCAACGTAGGCTTGCGCGGGAACCAGGAAGAAAACGCGGTCAATCATCCAGTCTAAATAGGTATTGGACGTAACATGCGCGCGCTCATAAGGATCACGCCTGAGGTTGGTGATCATTGGTACTCGCAATGGTGTCCAGGGCTCCATCCAGGCACGCAACGTAGTGTATTCCTTCTGTTCCAGGAAAATCATTTTCCAATCGTCATAACGCAGGGCCGTTAGCTCTCCCGTATCCGCGAAGTAAAAGATCTCGTGGCGTGGTCCATTTTCTTCCTGCCCCGTCAGATGAGGCAGGAAGTTGTAGCCGTCGAGATGGACTTTATAACTACGCCCCATTGATTTAACACCACCTTTTTTCAGGCGCTCTTTGATATCTGGCGTACCCGCGGCTGCCAACAGTGTTGGTAGCCAATCCATATGGTGCATGACTTCGTTGGACACACTACCAGCCTCGATATTGCCAGACCAGCGCACCATGGACGGTACACGCCAGCCGCCTTCCCAGTTGGTGTTCTTTTCACCAAAGAAGGGAGACGAGGCCGCATCAGGCCATGTATTCATGTGCGGACCGTTATCGGTCGAATAATGCACAATGGTGTTGTCAGCAATCCCCAGCTCATCCAATTTCTCCAGCAACTTACCGACATGCATGTCGTGCTCAACCATACCATCGCTGTACTCATCCTGGCCTGATATGCCACGCAACTCTTCTTTAACGTGGGTGCGAAAATGCATACGTGTGCCGTTCCACCATACGTAGAAGGGTTTGCCTTCCTTGTGCGCACGTTCAATGAAATCAAGCGCGGCATCAACGGTTTCATCGTCGATTGTCTCCATGCGCTTTTTGGTCAGGGGGCCAGTATCTTCGATCTTTTGTTTACCATTCGGCATGGCAAAACTATGGATCACGCCGCGGGGACCAAAACGTTCCTTAAATTCTGGATCATCCGGGTAATCTTCATTCTCCGGCTCTTCTTCGGCATTGAGGTGATAGAGGTTGCCCAGGAACTCATCGAAACCGTGATTGGTCGGCAGATGCTCATCCTTATCACCGAGATGATTCTTGCCAAACTGACCCGTAGTGTAACCAGATGCTTTCAACAAGCCGGCAATAGTGGGATCCTCTTTTTTCATCCCCAAATCTGCACCCGGTAGCCCGACCTTGGAAAGGCCGGTTCGGTACACACTTTGTCCGGTGATATATGATGACCTGCCAGCAGTGCAGGATTGCTCACCGTAGTAGTCGGTAAAGATCATGCCTTCTTTGGCGATTCTATCGATGTTGGGTGTCCTGTAGCCCATCAGTCCCATGGTGTAGGCACTTATATTAGACTGACCGATATCATCGCCCCAAATTATAAGAATATTCGGCTTGTCTGCCGCGTGTGACACAGTCACTACACATGCCATAAATAATGGCACGAGTAAAAATCGACTTAATTTATTACTGTATCTCTTCATAACGCCTCCTTGTTTTTCATAACGATCTGATAATTACCTTACCTTTCTATTCCCCCGCTTGTTTTTCAGGAATCGGGGCGGGACTGAGCAACACCGCAAGCCATCGCGTCTGCTCACTCGCCTGTGCAGCAAACTTAATCACCATGGTAAGTGGTACCGACAACAACATGCCTACCGGCCCTAACAGCCAGCCCCAGAAAATCAGTGATAAAAAAACCGTCAGCGTGGATAGACCGACTCTTCGCCCCATAACGCCTGGTTCAATAACGCTGCCGATCAAGGTGTTTACAACCAGATAGATGGCTATCACGATTAAAGTCTCAAGAGGGCCGAGCTGTAGCAATGACAATAGCACTGCCGGTACAGCCGCCACCATGGAACCAATGTTTGGCACAAAGTTGAGCGCAAAGGCCAGAAAACCCCACAACGCCGCATAATCGAGACCGACCCAGGTAAGGCAGATGGCCACCAAGATACCTGTTGCCAGACTGGTCATCGTTTTTATGATGATGTAGTTCTTGGTGCTGTCGATAACTTTAGCAAATTCCGCCAGCACTTCGCTGCCACGTTCACCGTGCATGGCACGGAGCTTAGCCGGAAAGCTCCATCCCTCGAGCAACATGAACAATACAGTAAACATGATTAATACTGCATTGCTTAACACATCACCGACACCTTGCATGATCGTGTTAGCAAAATTCATCACTATCTTCGGGTCCAATGCTTCCGTCATACCTGCTCCGGTTACATTGAAGCCCTTTTCGAGCAACCAGGCGCTAAACTGTTCCTCTATTTCAATCAAACGCGCTTGATAACCTGGCAGGGCCTCGGAAAACTGTGCAATCGTATTTCCCAACATCAACGCAACCAACACTTCGAGGATAATAGTCGACAGCAATACTATGCCAACGGAAATAGGCACGGAGAGACTGCGCTTTTGTAACCAACCAACGGGGACCGACGCGATAATCGCGATGAATAAGGAAAGTAAAAACGGCACCATAATGCTTTGCGCATAGCGCACCACCAGCAAAATTGCCAGAATGCCCGCAATGGTCAGCACTGTGTCACGCAGACGCGATGATTCAGTCACCTCGTATCCTTTATATTTATCAGCAGGTTCACTTGCATATATAATCAATCACGCAAGAACCCGCCCTACCCTTACTGACCGAGTTACAATGTTAGGGAGTCTTTGAATAAGTCATTCTCGCACCCGAGGGACATAAACGAAGACCAGAATCTAGTCACTTTCTGAAAGCACTAGACACCGAGCTGCGCCGGAGTGACGAAATCATATTGTTCAGAAACCCCTTAGATCAAACTGTCTTAAGCTGGTGCTGCACCACTCGGCGTGTTTGTATGCATGGAGTCGTCATCGCCGGTTGCTTTTGCTGCCAGTGCAATCGTTATTGATGACCAACCTTGAATGATCAACTCAATCGCGACGAACATACCAATAACCCACAGTCCTGATGCCGGCCATTTCATGAACACCATTATGCCGAGAAGAATCGAGAGCACACCGGAAAATGCAACCCAACCCCAGCCTTTGCTGCCGCGCATCTGAAAGCCCATTATGATTCGCATCAAACCTGCCGCTATCAGCATCGCTGCAATCATCAGGGTTAACCAAACACTCGAGCCGACAGGATCAGCTATCATGACAAAGCCGCCGATCAGGTAGAACACAGCCATGAGCACATGCAAGCTGACGCTTTTCCAACCTTTTGATTTGAATGCATCGACTAATTGAAAACCACTACCGAACAATAAAAGCACACCGAAATACAGCACGCTGGCGATAGTAAGAGAAAATGTCATCCCAAGACCGATGAACCCTAGTATCAGCATTACAACACCCAAGGCCAACATCCAACCCCAACTTCTCTTAACCTCGCCGAACACCTCTTTCTGTATTGTTTGTGAATTTGAATCTTCCATGAATACTCTCCTTGTAGTTATGATTGCGTGTAGACCTCTCTTCCAGATCATGCCGATTACGACTATAGAAAGTTACTAACTAGCTCCCCTATTTAAACAGAATAACAAATGCAAAGTTTAGAAGAGCCAGTTATCTTAAGCAATTGTCATTAAGGGACAACATAGTCTCACAGACCGGTAGTGTGACAATTACCTTAAGATCTTTATCTGCTCTTCTATTGAACCAGAATAATTGCAGTTCATTTGTGAAACCTTGTTGAATGTTATTATTATATTTGTAGTCTATAGCTTCCAGAAATTCATTACTACAGGCAAACAATTACAACAGTGTTTATAGTAATTTATACGGCATGGTTTTTTGAATCGTGAATGTTTTGATCACGAGCAAGATGTTGTCAGTGGACAATTATCAGGTAGCACTAGCTTGATCGACCCCGGCAGTACTTCAAAACGAATTTTATTTGTCTTAATCGGTTCACCATCCAGATTGATTGGCATCTCAACATTTGACTCCCATTCAGCCCAGGGCACCCTAAAGCGCTTGACATAATCCCCACTCGCATCAGGTTGCATTAACTCCTTTAACACTTGTCCTAATTCTTGTGGTGGAAAATGCAGTAATCCGACAATGTCTAGCAATCCATCATCAATCAAAGCACTGGGGGCTAATTGTTGGCCCCCACCGGCCTGCTTACCATTACAGACGGCTCCGAAAATTACCTCATTTGGTAACGTCTCCTGAGGCAAGCGCATTTCACCTTTATAGGGGATAAAGTTCAGTGCCTGAACAAGGCCAGAAAGCGTATAAGCACCTCCGCCGAGAAAATTCTTCAACTCTACTGGTGTGTTGGTAGTCACCTGCGCACCAAAGCCGCCACTGGCTACATTAATAAAATGGAATTCGTTGGCTTGTACACTATCGATAGCACACGACTGACCCGTTTGAGCCAATCCCAGCGCAGCCAATGGTTCTATAGGGATAGAACACGCCGTGGCAAAATCATTGGCGGTACCAAGTGGAAGTATTGCCAATTCCGGCCGTTCAGCGGCGGGTAGTTGCAACATAGCATCCACCACTTCATTGACGGTGCCATCTCCACCGCCTGCTACCAAGCGACGACAGCCTTCAGCAGATGCTTCTCGCACCAACCGCTGCACATCACCTGCTTCCCAGGTGGCCCTAACTTCCACATTGCCATTTTCTCTCGCGCTGAAAATTGCAGACCGAACGGGTTCAAG
>CALZIO010000030.1 GCA_945787785.1 uncultured Chromatiaceae bacterium | reverse complement strand
TCAAGGATATTTTTCGTTTTTGACCTGGCTAACTGTATGGTTATTGATCGCGTCTCGCTGTCCCCGGTAAAGAACGCATGAACCGATCTCTAGGCTCATCTAAAAAGCGTGAAACGTTAGTTGAATACTATATCATTACAATATTTCTTTAAGTACTACTTTTATATGGCATTTATTTAGTATGGTTATAAGTTGCTTTATCAAAGAGGAGTGTTTGGGTAATGCTGGTCAGATTGGTTTTATATGTTCCGGCAGAGTCCCGGTGATTTATACAGAAGAAGATGAGCAGAGTAACTTGTCTGTGTATTGATTCCTGACATGGCGAACAACATCAAGCTGCGCTGGTGGTTTTTAGTTTTTTGAACTGACAAATCCTGTTACGGCCAAGGTTTTTTGCATGGTATAGCGCTTCATCTGCTTGCCCGAGCAGTTGTGCCGGGCTTGCATGGTTGTGCGATTCTGCAAAACCAATGCTGACGGTGATCACTTCATGATTAGGAAACTGATAGCTTTCAAGAGACCTGCGAAAGCGCTCTAATGCTGCCTCAGCACCCGTCTGGTCGGTGGAGCGTAGCAATACCACAAACTCTTCACCGCCGAAGCGGAATAATTTGTCATAACTACGGAAGCATTCACGCATTTTATTCGCTAAAAGCAGTAGTACATCGTCGCCATAAAGGTGACCATACTTATCGTTGATTTGTTTAAAGTGGTCAAGATCAATGACCGCCAGCCAGTTTGATTTAGATTCGTGTATTTGACGCCTGACGGGATAACTTTGATGTTCAATGTCTGAGTGGTCATTGACTTTATGCCATTCAGCTAGAAGCTCGCCAAGGTTTTGATCAAATGTGCGGCGATTCAATAGTCCTGTAAGACAGTCATGCTCGCTTATATTCAGAATTTTGAGATGGTTGCGGTAAATTCTAAAGTAACCTTCAATGAATTTTTTATCGTTATGAGTGTTTTCAGTAAGGTTACCTAAACAGAAAATGCTGGATATTTCTCCGCGATGGTTTGGTATTGGGATTAAATATAGGCATTGCCCTTCCGCTGTTACAACCTCGGCACTTTTTCTTGTTCTTACGCACTGCTTGAGATAGGTGTTAATTTTATGACAGTTGTTATGTTTAGGTTTTTCTTCCGGCTCGTAAAAGTGGAGTACATGTTTCACCACTTCCAGAGTCAGATGAAACTGAGGTTCGTTATGCTCATAATACATTTTATATTGAGCAACCCACTCAGCATCGAGTAGCTCATTCAATGTACTGGCAAGGTTCGCATCGAGCATGACACGATTAGTGTGTCCTGTGGTAAGTGCGATGGAATCAAGGATTTCTGTTATTGATAAATGTTTTAGAGTCACAGCTAGTGCATTTTCTTGTATTACGATAACAGTCAAAAGTATTATTGTTAATTTTTCGTTAGATTAACATAAAATTAATGTTTGTTAACAAAAATATTAATGAGTGAGATTTGGCTGGAAATCCCCTGGGTAAGGTGTAGTAATTTTGGCGTGAATTGGTGTTGGAACTGTGTTTAATTTGTTGAGATCGTGGGGAGGGTGTTCACAATAATTATCGGAACCAATGCGGCGGTGTGAAGCTGTTTCTCGCTGAGCAGGTGTATATGTCTAGCTCCCTGTAGAAGGGGTGGCTCGTACGTAAATATAACTTAGGCTTCGCTGGGTTGGCTTCTCTGCAGGGTGTTAACCATTGCGTCGATCGCACGTTCGAATATTGGTAGATTGTTAATCATTGATGCCTGACCGCAACGAAATTTGGCCGCGAGTTGATTGAATGAAAAGTCGGCCACTACCTTAAATTTCCAGTTAGTGAAGGTGCATTCACCCAGCATATCGCTTTTCCAGGCCAGTTTGATTTTTTGCGTCTTACCCTTGCTATCTATTAAATTGATCCATTGGCCGGGTTTGACTAATTGCACACTGGCCCAGTGTTGGTCATCAATTTCAGGTATGGTTTTTTCGCTGGTCAGGTCTGTTGCCATGACAATTTCTTCGACGTCAGCATCAAATAACTCGGAAATGATCGCCTGTTTGCGGGCTATTTCAGCTGGATCATTATCGGGATTAATATCAGTCATCACGTCACCCATAATGTCATCGATATCAACAATATCAGTCAGGTTCTCGCGCATAGCATCCAGCTCATTATTGATACGCTCAAATTCGTCGTCTATAGGCTCTATCTCATCGATAGGCTTTGCCTTAACTCTAACATTTTCCTGATTGGCAACTTTCTCACCTCGTAGCGCAGTGATATGTATATGTCCGAGATTGGTCAACAATTCATCGACTTTTGCTGGAGGATAGTAAACAGCCTCAAGCTCATGATGCAATGTTTTAATGAGCTCGGGAATAATCCTGCTCAGACGTTGTTTATCTGCATTACTGTTGGTTGGTTCAACAGACCAAACAAGTAGGTCAATAAAACGTAAATTTTCTTTCCAGTGGTCGCTGTTTTCACCATCATTAAGATAGGTGTTGACCATTACTTCCTTCCATGGCCCATCAAGTAGCTCAAAAACCGTTTTGGGAAGCATCTTATTGTTGATTATTGATGCAATCACATCTGTTACCCAGGCACTACTTAAGGCGTGTTGTTCACGTTCCTCAATGCGTTGTTTGCTGATTTCCTGAGACTGAATGTCGTTGCTTGATTCTTCTTGAATAAATTGTTCGAACTCATCTAAGAATTCATCAAAAATCGCTACATCGTTAATAAAGTTGGTGCATATTTTGTTTACAATAGTTTCGATTTTTTTAATCAATGCACAATTTTCGGTGCTTATATCATTGCTAAGGCCTACAGTTGACTTGGCCATCATGTTCAATAGTAATTTGGCCGGGTGATTTTTTTTGCCGAAGAATTCACGATCGACTAAAGCGATTTTGATGGTCGGTATTTGTAAACGTGCGAGCAGGGCCTTGGTAATGGTCGGAAGATTGTCATCGTCAAGGATAAAGTCAAACAGCATGTCAACAATGTTGATAATGTCATTGTCTACGGTGCTAATTTTCCCTGCACTTTTAAGTTTGCTAATTTCTGTCTGGAAAACTTCAACCGACGTAGTGAGATTAAGTTGTTGTAGGTTGGATAGTGTTTCAATAACCTCGGCCTGGTCTTGTATTGATGCCGAGCTCTGTTCAAAGACTGGTTGTTGGGATATTCCACCTCGCTGGTGCGAGTTGAGAAGATTTCGCAACGTGGTAAAAGTTGATGGTGGCTGTGCTACTTCCCGATAGCCAGCGCCGCTGTCGAGTGAATTCTGGGTCGGGCTGACTGACGAATCATCGAGCCAGGAGGCATCGTCTACTTTTGCTTTTGATACATACGAGCCAGGTTGTTTTTGTACGCGCATCTTAAGTTTAGGTAAGACGCCGGCTGAGATAAATAATACGTTTATTTCATCGTATAAGGCTTGCATGTTGGCTAGCACATGCTTATCAAACAGCTTGTAGATGATCAGTTTGATTTGAATGTTGCAGTTGAGTGATTTAACTGATTCATCAAACGCCAGGCAGATTGGTTTTGGTCCAATGGGTATCTCGTCTATCCCTGGTTTTTCGTTGCCGGAAATTGCTTGAAAGCGTTGTTCAATTGCATAAAGTTCATGGGGGTAGCGGTTTTTTATTTTGCCAACCATGCCAGTGATGGCCAATGATTCTTCCAGCTCGTTTTCGTCAACCAGGCTCATCTCATTGAAATCTAATTCACAAACTAATTCTTCATTAATTTCGTAGTTTGTAGAGGATTGAAATTTGTTGAAATTCGCATTGAGATGCTGTTTAAATCCGGACTCCAAACTCCCGCGAAGTCTGCGTAATTCGCGCATGGCATCAAAATAAGTATTCTGTTCCTGGTTGCTTAATGCCTTGTCTGCCATCTCAAATAAAAAGTCATCAGCATTATCCAGCATTCTTTGTAACAAAGTGGGGAGATACTTGGTTGCTATGCTGCGGCTCTCTTCGAGGAGATATTTGGATTGAGCTAACTTTTCCTTAGCTCTTAATTGAATCACTTTTGCTTGGCGCATAATCTTCAGCTTTATCTAGTCCAGTCAAAATCCGGTTGTATGCAAATCTACTGTATTTAACGACAGAGACGCTTGTTGTCTAAAGTCGCATTAGAAGAATATGATATTCGGGCTTGATATTCTGTGAACCGTGTCAAATATGTGCAATGAATTCTGGTACGGTGGTGACAGGCGGGTGGTTAAGACTGATTTGAATCATCGTCAGCTGGGGGTGGTACATCCGCTGACGCAAGGTAACGTGTGAAATCATCCGCCGTGAGTGGCTTGCTGAAATAGTAGCCCTGGATATAATCGACGCCACGGCTGAATAGAAAGTCCAGCTGCTGTTTGGTTTCAACCCCTTCGCCCACGACTTTCATTCCCAGACTGTCAGCAATGGCAATAATGGCTTCACAAAGCGCGGCATCATCTGGGTCGGTAGTTATATCGCGTACGAATGATCGATCAATCTTCAAAATATCGAAAGGATAACGTTTAAGGTAACTGAGTGAAGAATAACCAGTACCAAAGTCATCCAGTGCCAAGGTGATATCCATCTGTTTTATTTCTTTAAGCATATTCATGGTTTCATACGAGTCATCCATCAATAAGCCTTCGGTGATTTCAAGTTCCAGTTGTTTGGGTGGTATCCCCGTTTTTTCCAGGGTCTGTCTGATCATGTTTAACAGGGCGTTTGATCGAAATTGGCGTGAAGAAAGATTGACTGCAATACGCAATGATGACGGTTTAATCTCCAGCCAGCGTTTCAGATCATTGCAGGCGTTGGTTAATATCCATTCTCCAATTTCATGAATGAGTCCTGTATCTTCGGCCAGGGGAATGAATGATTCAGGCGAAACAAATTTCAAAGTAGGGTTGTTCCATCTGACTAAGGCCTCTGCGCCGACAAGATTGCCGGTTTGGGCGCAGATCTGAGGTTGATATTCCAAATGGAGTTCATTGTTTTCTATCGCGCGCCTAAGGTAAGACTCCATTTTAACCCGTAATACTGCCTTATCATTTAATTCCTGAGTGAAGAAGCGGAAGTTATTGCGGCCACCTTCCTTGGCGAGATACATGGCTGTATCGGCATTTCTTAGTAAGACAAGTGATGAGTCTCCGTCATTAGGATAAATCGTGATGCCAATGCTGGCGCCAATAAAAAACTCATGGTTCTCAAAAATAAATGGTCGGCTTAACTCTTCCAAAATCTTTTCTGCAACCAGTTCTGAGTGAATGGCTTCGTCTATGCCATCAAGAATCATCATGAATTCATCACCGCCTAAACGTGCAACAGTATCTGCATCGCGAACACACTTTTTGAGATGCTTTGCCACCTCAACCAGTAGCCGGTCACCAATGCGATGTCCAAATGAATCGTTGATCGTCTTGAATCGATCGAGGTCGATAAACATGACGCAGACAACGTGCCCCTCGCGATGGGCGCGATTGATTGCCTGATCGAGACGGTCAAGCGCAAGATCGCGGTTTGGCAGGCCTGTGAGGGAATCATAATTCGCCTGCCGTATCAGCTGTTCTCGTGTTTTTTTACGTTCGGTAATATCAAGCGCGTAGCAATGAAGTACATGTTGTTCATGGAATGGGGAAAAGGTCCAAAGGTAAGTTTGTCCATTAAAGTCAGATTCAATGTCTTTTTTGATGGTTTTGTCACTGATGCACGAATGACGAATATACTCGAAATTTTCCGGGAGTAATTTGGCCAGCTCTTCTTCTGTCAGGGAAAAGTTTTTGGCTACGTGTTTTGACTGTTGGTTCGAATAAACAATTTTCCCTTCCTGATTCATAGAAAAAACAATGTTGGGGCTGTGTTCTGCCATTGCAGCTGCGCGCCTAACCTCTGTCAGAAGCTTGTTAAGCTCCCCGTCTTGTCGTTTGAGTCTGCGAGATGCGTGGTTAAGTGCCGAGCCGAGTTTTGTGAATTCAAAGGAACGGTTGTCGATCTCCACTTCAGAACCCAGATTACTATTTAGCTGTGCAGCAAAAGCGGTATAACGTGTGAGTGACAGGGTGGGGCGGCGTAGGAAAATGACGACCATAAAAAAGGTAACAAAGCTAATGATGGCGCCATCTTCAATGGAATCTTTTAATATCTCTGCGCGTATTTGTTTTATTGATTCCAGACTATAGGAAATACGTATCCAACCAATTGTGCTGGATAGTTTGACCGGCTGCCATATCACCATTTGATTTTCGGATATTTGAACGGTCGGGTCCTGGTTTTCCGGGGTGCTTAGTGGAGGATTCCCGTAGTTGGTCTCTATTGGACCCTCCGAGTGTTTTGCTACCGCGCCAATGATTTTGCCATTAGTGTCTGTGATCTCGATATGAGTGATGCCCGGGAATTTCGCTGCACCAATCAAAATTCCTTCGATAGATGTGTAGTCGCGCACAAGTAAATATTGTGCTGAGGAGTTGGCGATACTTTCTGCTAGTGCCTGAGAATGCTTTTGTTGTTCTCGGGTAAAATTTTCTGATTCTTCCTCTGCAACATGAAATGCGAAGGAGATGAGGGCTGTGGTAATTACAGCAACAAACATCAATGCTAATTGATAGCGCAAGCGGCTTGGCCAGACGGCTTGCCTCAGCTTTTGCGGGATAGACTTCAACACATTCAATTCAAGGATAAGTTATTTTCCGGGGTGTGCAAATGGCTTGATAAGTGTTCTAACAGTGTCGTATTCGCCATCATGCGTTTCGCTGAAGCCTGAATATTTCATGTCTAATGCCTTGATAACTTCCTGATGTTCAGCCCTGTTGATATCGAGTTGTAAAAACGCAATACGCAGCTGCTCGAGAAGTTCCTTGTCTGCATGGGGTGCGGCGCTAATATTATAGGGTGGCAAATCTTCGGAGCTATAAAGTATGCGAATGCCCTTGTCTTTCCATTTATATGCCATGGTGTCTTTCAAAATACCTGCATCGTAGTCTCGATGCAGTACACCGCGGACGATGTTGTCATAATGGTCAACAAAGTTGTAATGACCAAGTTCATCGAGATTAATGCCTGCACCAACGACAACTGCACGCTGAAGTAATGCTGCCGGATCGCCAAAGGCGAAACGTTTTCCTCTGAGGTCTTCGACGCTCTGAATTGGACTATCATTGCGTACCACGATCATGAGTTTAAAGCTGGCGTGATTATTGGTGACAGTCTTTGCAATCAAGTGTGTGTCGCTGATTTCCTTAGATCGCAGATAGGCAACCGGTGTCAGGTAGGCCAGTTCGACATTGCCTGTGGTCACATCATTGATGGCGGCCGGCATGTTAGGGGCCAGCACCAATTCGACCGGGCGGCCGAGGGCATCGCTTAAATAGCGGGTTAAGGGTAAAAGACGCTGATGCATAGCCCGTGGGGTATCCATGGCAACTGAGCCGAATCGAATCGGGCTAGTGTCATTTTCTGCTGCGGCAATGCCCAGGGGGAGCAGATAAATAAACACCAATATCAACTGGTTAACGTAAGTTCTCAGTATCATCATTAATCGTCTTGGATTGTCTGGAATCCAGAATTGTAAAAACAGACTCTGGCAGGCTATATATCGCCCTGTTTTGACTAAGCTTGATTGCTGGGGAGGGGCTTTTCTAGCGAGTCGTCATTTGCTTGCGTGCAAAACGCCTGTTATCGGAGGCGCCCTTTTGAGTGATGAACTTGGCGGTAGTGGACAAGTTGTCAACGGCGCTAGCAATGTTAGTGACCGTGGTTGAGGTTGTGTTGACCAATGGCGTAATTTGAAATCTGAATAGATAGTAGACTGCGGCAACGATGACAATCACGATCAGTATAAGGCCGAGAATAGTTAGCAAAATCATCCGTCGAATGGAGGCTTTGATCTCATCCTGCACTTGAGAGGTTTTATCCTTTATATTCTGAATTGTGCTATCCAGGTTGCCTGATACTCCTTTTAGTTCACCGATGATGCCAATGACTCTCTGCTGATCCTCTTCGCTCAGCGTGTCTGAGTCGGCCAGTTTTTCAATTGCATCGGCGAGGCGATTCAAAGGAGGTGCAACCTCTTCAAGCCCATTGACGCTAATCTCGATATATGGGGAGCGATTTTCGCTGGCAAAAGCAAGTGTCGAGATGATCATGGTAATTAGCAATACAAGGGTCGAAAGCGTTCTCATTTTTGTAACTCCCATTGCATAGTTCAAAATATTAACCTGAGTATTTCAGTTGAACGGGACAGGCGCAACTTTCCATTGTTCCAAATGCGCAGATGATCTATATAGAATAGAGGTGGGTGTAGTTCTTTTATTATGTTCTAGCGATTAATTTGAAGGGGCAAGACGATGAGTGATTACTGTGTAGTGGTTGCCGATGGCGCCCGGGCCAGGCTGTTTTCATTGGCGCAGGCCGATATTGGTGAAGCTGGACCAAATCTTGTAGAGATCTCGGACCTGGTCAATCCAGAAGCAGAAGCAGCGGGCAAGGAGATCTATAGCGAAGATAAATCTGGCCGCAACGCTTCCACAGGCGGTGGTGGTGCGCATGGCTATGATGATCACCGTGACCGCCATGCTGAAGAAAGTGAGCGCCGTTTCGCCAAACAGATTGCCGCAGCAACTGGCGAGGCGTTGGCGCAACACAAATCAGGTTGTTTGGTGGTTGCGGCTGATCCACATATGCTGGGCCATCTGCGTGATGCGATGGGAGATTCAGCGTCCGGCTTGAAAGTTAAGGAGGTAGCAAAAGATCTGACCAAGTTGTCGACGCATGATTTGCATGAGCATCTGGCGGCGGATCAGCTGTTGCCGGCAAGGCAGCCTGCCTGATTTGTACTTTTGATTAATAACTAAAAAGGCCTGTAGTAATACAGGCCTTTTTAGTTATGGGTGTAAAAATTCTGTTACTTGGTCAACGCCATAAACAACTGTGGCAGTTTTTCCGGCAGCCGTTCTACTTTGTCGATGACAGTATATTGGTTACCGAAGATGTCCTTCACATATTCATCCGCCTTGGGATCGAGATTGATGCAGTAGGTGTAGATACCTTGTTGATCCAGTTCTTGCACCGCTTTGTGGGTGTCCTGGATCAGGAGTTGATCATCATTTACATCGATGTCGGCAGGCTCACCGTCGGTCAGGGCGAGCAGTAGCTTTCGATTGTGCTGATTGTGCGATCAGTTGCTAGTGCGCCAAGGCATTGCCTTGCTCGCGGCGTCTGTAATACCAGAATGCTAGCAGGCCCAAGCCGAGCAGGGGCAGGGTGGACGGCTCGGGAACGCTATTGCCGATGCCGCCGATATTCGTTTCTTGACCGTAAACGGCGCTGAGTTTGAAATAGTCTTTCCAGCCAGTTCCCAGGTTGCCTGGGTCTGTCCAGCCGTCAGGATTGCCTACGAGTGGATTGTAAGCACCAACCAACCATATTGATGATGAGGTTCCGTCGCTGTTGATTGAGCCTATTGTATCGCCAACGCTGCTAGGATTGCTGTCAACGGCTACATTGGCAAGATGATCGATCACTTCCCAGCCGCCACCAGGCGCAACCAGCTGTTGGTAGGTCTTGCCTTTTAGATTTGCGTCAACATCGAAGTTTGTGCCTGTATAGGCAAGCACGGTCATATCGGTATCGTCGACGAATGTTCCATTTTCCCACCTCTTATACGTCCAGCCGATGGAGAGACCGGTTAATTCAATCGAGCTGGAGAAATCGAACATAATAGAATCGTAAGCGCCATTATTATCGGTGGCGTGCTCTGGATTGCCAGATCCAACACCCAGGCCGCCTGACCATGCATAGATTGCATCGCTTGATATAGGACCGCCATCGCCGGACGTGCTTGCACTGGACCAGCCTGTCACGTTAACCGTAGGTGAGCTGTCACCGACAGGTGAAATGTTTGAGGTGTTGCTGCCAATGCCGGAAAAGTTGTACTGAATGCTGGCAGAAACAGGTGCAGTTAACAGCGTAGCGCTAGCCGCTGCAAATACTAATCCAGCCAACTTGAATTTAATTTGTTTAGACATGCTTTGATCTCGCGTAGCAAATAAAAGGATAGAGATGTAACAATATTACTAAATTATAATATTAGTAAGGCAATTATTGAGCCAAAATACTTAACCAATTGAATAATTGGGGTAATTAGAGAATCCTGAATATTTTTGCTGTAGTTATGGGTGTTTGTTGTAAAAGAATCCGACATGGTCTTTACGGGGTCAGCGTTTGCCTTGATTAACAGCCAGCTGGTTGCGCAATTCAAGGGCATGCTCCATGCCTTCAAATGAGTGGGGAGTGGACAAAGACTGCTCTAACTCGATAAAAGCTTCGTTATGGCGTCCCAGTTCAAACAATGCCACAGCAATGTGATAGCGGATTTCCGGGTCGTTTGAGCTGCGTGAATGGGCATCACGCAGATACGGCAGGCCCTGTTCTGATTCACCTTGCTTAACCAGAATCCAGCCTAATGTGTCATTCACGGCAGCGTCCTGTGGGGCCAGTTGATAGGCCTTTCGAGCGGTTGCAAGGGCCTTGTCATTAGCAGTGATCAGATAAAGGAAGGCAAGGTTGCTCATGACTGCGCTGCTTTCAGGCCGATGTTTTAATACGGCTTCATATTCGAAAATAGCCTGTTGGTGCTTGCCCTGACGAAGGTAGGCCTCTGCCAGGGCTAGTTGACTGTCAAAATCCTGGGGATTGTTTTTGAGCCAGTTATTCAACAGCTCGGTTGCCTTGTGCCATTGGCCCGCAGCGCTATAGGCCTGATAGAGCTTAATATTGAGTTGCGATGTGGGGGTTTGCTGCATCGCTGCCTGGTAGTGAAAAAGCGCTTTGTTGTTATCACCGCGCCGAATGGCGATATCGCCAAGTAGTCTGTCTTTGGCCTTGAAATCAGGGTTGCTCTGCAAGCTGTGGATACGCTCTTCAGCTTCGTCGAGTTTGTTAAGACCAGTCAGGATTTCGATCAACGCGACTTGTGCATCGATGAAGTTGGGGTCTTCCTGGATGGCTTTTTTGAGTGAATATTCGGCCTCTTTGTAGGCCTGGATCTCGTATTGTAGCCGCGCAATGCGGAAAAGCCAGAGTGGATCAAAGCCTGCCAGGCTGCTCATTTCATTGAGTGAGGTGCGCGCAGCGCGGGTGTTGTTGAGCGTGATGTAGATTTGGGCTTCGATTTGTAAGAACTCCAGGTTCTCGGGGTCCAGGCGATTGGCTTCATGGGTAATTTCGAGAGCGTTATCGAGTTGATTGTTGCGGCGATAGATGTCGATAAGATATAGCCGTGCTTCAAGGTTGTTGCGCTCTTCGGCACGTACCTTCTCGGCCCAGCGGATGGCCTCGTTTCTGTTGCCCGCAACGTCTTCGGTTTTTGCCAATTCCAGCATAATGTGGCCGGTAGGCGCATCCTTTTTAAGTAGTAAGTTGCGTAGCCGATCCCTTGCACGATCGCTGTTGTTGGTGAGGTTATCAAGGCGGGCGAGATTGATTTGTACAGGAATAGATTCAGGCGCTATCGTCTCAATTTTTTCAAATGTTGCACGGGCTGCGTCAAACTGTTTCGACATCACCTGTGCGGTGCCAATCAGGTTGTTGTAGGTGATATTGTCCGGGTCGTTGCTGATGATTTGTTCAAGTACATCCAGTGCCTTAAGTGGCTTATTCTGTTTGAGGTATATGGCTGCCAGTGCGGCGCCAGCGGCGATTTCATTACTATTCATTTCAAAAACAGCCGAGAGTTCTGTTACCGCTTTGTTCGCTTCGCCGGCACTGTAATAATTGATCGCCAATGATAGCTGAGGTTCGTTATCGCGCTGGCTAATTGCAATCGCCTTTTCCAGTAGGATCTCCGCTTTGTCGTACCTACCTATTTGGGTATAGGCCTTACCCAGCAAGGTAAGGATTTTGTAGTCATGGACTTGGGCGCGGTCGACAACGGGCTGCAATAGCCTGATGACGTCATCATAGTCACTCTGGGCTGTGTAGACCGATGCCAGTAGTTTGATTGGCCCTAGGGCGTTTGGAGTGATTTGCAGCAGGTTGTTCAGGTGAGTCTGGGCCTGTTCCAGATTGCCTAGTGCGTAGTAGGTCAATCCCGCCAGCATGAGGTGTTGCCGACTTCGGGACAGGAACTCTGGCCGTAGCTGGTCGATGAAGGTCGCGGTCTTTTGTAGCGCCTCTTTAGATTCTTGTGGCTTGTTCTGGAACGAATAAATAAGGCTTTTGAGGTAGATTGCACGCGGCTCCATGGGGTAATTGTTTTCCATGAAATCGAGATCAATCATCGCCTTATCCAGCTCTTGCAAATCAGTGTAAACACCGGCACGTGCCAGTCTGGCTTCCATGTGTTTGCTATCACGCTGCAAAACGGCACTATAGCTCTCTATCGCTCGGCGCAGATCACCCGTGGCATGAAAGGTTGATGCCATGATGTTGAGTGTTTCAATATTGTCTGGCTCAATTTGCAGCGATCGCTCGATATGGCTCATGGCAGTCTGTGCGTCACCGGATCGCAGCGACAACAGCGCCATGCCGTTAATGGGGGCAGTTGAGTCTGGCAGTAGTTCTGCTGCTTGTTTGAAGCTTTTTTCCGCCTCTTCCAGGTTCGGTATTTCGAGATGGGCATGACCACGATATGTGAGTAACTCACCGTGCACTGATCTTGGATAGTCTTCCACCGGTAATTCAGAGATCAGCGCCGCATATTTGTGTTGCTTCAGATAGGCTTTAGCCAATGGGATTGCGGTCAGTGTGCGATCAGCGCCAAGTGTTTCTGCCTCGCGCAGTTCTTTTTCAGCGGCGCTGAGCTTGCCGTTTTCCATATAAATGGTGCCGAGCAGCACGCGCGCCGAGAGTAGGGTGGCATCCTGTTGCAGGGCATTTTTGAGCTGGATGATAGCCTCTTCTGCCTTGTCTTGATTATTGTAAATTAGGGCTTCTTCGTAATATGCGGCTGCCTGCTGGCGATCTGCCATGGCTGGGGAGATCGGCGCGCATAAGAATAGGGCTGCGATAGTAAGGGCTTTTCCCCATGGCTTGCTTTGATGAAACAGTTGGGGGATATTGCTTAGGTTATTAATTAACGTTTCCACGAATAACAGCATTCAAGACATGTGTGATGATGATTACATCGACACCGGTCAGCTTTTTTCCAGGGTTTTATTCCCTGGGTGCGCGTGGAAAGTGATTAAAGTCCTTGTTAAATCATAAGGCTAGGTGTCTTCGTTGACATCGTTTTCAGGGTTCCAGCCTTGTTGCCGAGCCCGTTCGAAGGCTTCAGACTGAATGCGCTCGAAGCGCTCACGGGTTTCCTCGGGTAAGTTCCTGACCTGAAAACCATATTTTTCCCATTCGGCACTGGTTTTTCGCCATAAGTCCTCAATGCCTTGAGCAAGCCAGCCCTCGCACGTTTCTGTTTCTGGGATTAGACCAAAGATCCAGGCATCACGAATGATTTTGCCGGTGTCGGTCATGCCGCCATTGAGTTCATTTTGGATACCGATATATTTCTTCACGTTTTTTGAGTTGGCCATGCGAAAACTTCCGTTTTTATTCAATGAGGTGAGGATTATAGATCAACTTAGCAGTGAAAACGAAAAAAGCCCCTAGCGAAAGGTAGGGGCTTTTTGATACAGCTATTAACCGAAACGTACGTCTTACTTGTGTACGCCCCATTTTTCGCGCCAACCTGGAAAGATCTTGTCGGCATCACCAGGGAAAGACTCGAATGCACGAGCAAATTCTTTGATAATCCCCTGATGGTGATTGCTCACACTGGACACCCCCTATGCCAAAAAAAATCTCAATCCCAAGCGGCTGCGCGACAGAACGTTTGTGGTGCGGGAACGGGGCTCTGGAACACGGATGTTGATGGAGCGCTTTTTAGAATCCCACGACATCCTGTTTAAGCCAGGCATGGAAATGACCAGTAATGAGGCCATCAAACAGGCAGTGGAAGCTGGCCTGTGCCTGGCCGTGGTGTCAATTTATACCCTGGAGCTGGAAACCAATCGCCTAACGTTGATGTGTGTCGACAAACTCGAACGCGTCGGCTACCGCTCTTTTTACCGAATCACCGATGGAACGATGTTCTTCGGCAGAAATATAAAAGGCTATGTCAACGTGATGGCGAACATAGCGGGGTGGAAGCCGGTTAAGGGCGACACAGGCGACATCCTCTTGCAGATCATCGTCAATATCAAGTTTTTTCTGTTCGATGCTGTTGTGGATCTCTTTAAAAACCAGATTTTCGTAATAGTTCTGAACTGATTCAAAGGCCATGGTCTGACTCCCGCAAGTGCTGAGGAATAATTTGAAACTTTGAGTAATTTATTAAGTCTGATAAAGTCATCGGTCCTGTCACCTTTAACTTAAATGCATAAAGACCTAAAATAGAAAACATGTTGCATCAGGGTAGAAAATTCATTTGTTCACTGCTGGCTTTAGTGCTGCTGCTGGCGCCAATTGAATTTGTTGTTGCCCATGATGCCATGATGTCGACGCAACAGGCCGATCAGATTGAGATGCAGCATCATGGTATGACCATGGATGATGAAGCCACTGAGCTTGATTGTGATGGCCAGGGTGTTTGTAGTGATTGCGTCTATTGTAGTCCGGCACTGAGTTTAATGATTCTGGCTGACGTCGAAAAACTCGTCGCCGAAAAACTTCCCACTGTTATTTCCAGACAGTATTCGATTGATCTTCCCGTCGCTCACCGACCTCCAAAACAACTCTAAAGCATAACGCTGCGTTAAGCAGCTGGATCGCCTGTGCGTCAGGCGTACCCCCGTCATGTTTTGGAGATATATCATGCGTAGTCATTCGGTCAGACGGTGTTGTGCCGTTCTGCTGGTGTTGCTGGCAAGCAATGGTTTTGCCACACAGCAATCAGAAACAGAAATATTGTCGCTGCAACAAGCGATTCAGTTAGGGTTGCAACAGAGCCCCGCTCTGGCAGCAGTCAGGGCCACCGCCATCGCGGCAGCTGAGCAGGTGCCTCAGGCGGGTGGATTGCCTGATCCGCGTCTGAGCTTGGGGTTGGCCAATCTGCCCACCAACAGTTTTTCCCTTGATCAGGATCCCATGAGTCAAATCCAGGTTGGTTTTAGCCAGGATTTACCCTATCCGGGAAAGCGAGCTTTAAGGGAAGATGTGGCAAAACAACAGGCTCAGGTAGCCGTCCTGGGTAGCGACGAAGCGCACTTGCGTTTGGTGCGCGATATAAAACAGAGCTGGTGGCAGCTGCTTTATCTTGATCGTGCCATTCAATCAATCGAGCGTATTCGTACTCTGTTGCAGCAGCAGTTCGAAACAGCACAAACGCAATATACCGTGGGCCAAGGCCAGCAACAGGATATTTTGCTGATTCAGTTACAGCAGGCCAAACTCGATGATGATGAGTTAGGTCTGATTCAAGCACGATCAGATGCGTTGATTCGACTTAATTCGCTTCTCAATCGCCCGCCATTAACACCAATTGTTCTACCGCAGCAGGTCATGGAGAGACTGCCAGAGTTGCCTGATATAGAAGAGTTACAACAAAAAGCCCTGGATCAACGTCCCGACCTTCATGCCAGTCATGCACAATTGGGGGCCGCCCATTCCATGCGTGAGCTAAGCGCCAAGGATCGCTATCCCGATTTTAATATTGCTGCCCGTTATGGCAGACGTGACCAGTACCAAGACCTGGCTTCCGTCCAGTTTTCCATGACGCTGCCCATCTACGCCGGACGCAAACAGTCCAGAGCCCAAGATCAACGTCAGGCTGAGCTAATCGCACAGCAGGCGCGGTTGCGCGATGCGCAGATTAAGGTTGGAGCTGAGGTGGCTTCCGCCCTGGTGCGTTATCAACGCAGTCGTGATCAGGTTACCTTGTTTGATGTCTCTATTCTTCCCCAGGCGCGCCAGACAGTTGATGCCATGCTGGCAGGTTACCAGGTCAACAAGGTGGACTTTGTCAATATGGTTCAAGCGCAAACTAGCTTGCAAAACTACGAAACCAACTATTGGCAGGCCTATGCAGCAGCCCATCAAGCCCTGGCGCAGCTGGCGGCTGCGTTGGGCCAGGAGAATATCAATGAATAAATCAGCGATTGTCGTTGCGCTTGCAGCACTTGTTATTGGCCTCGCAGGTGGCTTCTTGCTTGCTCCAGTTGACTTACAGCAGATGCAAACGAGCGACTCCGGCGCATCTGAACCTGAGGTGTTGTTCTGGCGTAATCCCATGAATCCCGCGATTACCTCGCCAGTCTTCACGCAGGATGAAATGGGCATGGATTACATTCCCGTTTACGCCGATGGCGGAAGTGGAGGTGATGAGCCAACAGGCACGGTGACAATAGATCCGGTCGTGGTGCAAAACATTGGTGTCCGAACCGCATTGGTTGAACAACGCCCGTTGACGCGTCGAATTAATGCCCTAGGTCATGTTGACTTCAATGAAGAACAGCTGGCGCGACTACATCCCAAGACATCAGGCTGGATTGAGAAACTCGATATCGAGGAAACCGGCAGGCAGGTCAACAAAGATACCATTCTGCTGAGTATCTATTCCCCCGATCTGGTGGCAGCTCAACGCGAATTTCTGGTTGCCCTCGCTAACTGGGAGGCGGTGCGGAATAGCAGTGCGACCCAGGTGAAAAACAGTGCCAAACGCGTACTGCAGGGGGCGCGTGACCGGCTTGAATTATTTGACGTGCCTGCGCATCAGATTCATGAGCTCGAGCAAACACGTAAAACTATGCGCAACCTGCATATACACTCGCCATTTCAAGGCCGGGTTATGAAAATCGGTGTACGAGAGGGGCAATTTATTACACCCAAAGATGAGCTTTATTTAATCGCTGATCTAAGCCGAATCTGGGTTTATGTGGATATTTATGAAGACGACCTGCAATGGATCAATATTGGCGATAAGGCCGAACTGCGGGTGCGGGCAGCGCCGGGACAGACGTTCAACGGTAAAGTGAATTTTATTCATCCAGTGCAGGACCCAAAAACCAGAACAGTCCAGGTTCGGCTTGAGTTTGATAACCCCAATCTCAATCTTAAGCCAGGTATGTTCGCCAACGTGGTCTTGCATGTTGACCCGCGTCCCGATGCGGTAGTGGTACCGACAGAGGCCATCGTTCGTTCCGGTGACCGAGAGCAGCTGTTTATCGCTAAGGCCGGTGGCAAGTTTGAGCCACGTGAAGTTGTGCTTGGCATCAGCGCTGCGGGATATACCCAGGTGTTGGATGGTGTTGCGCCAGGTGAACAGGTCGTGGTGTCCAGTCATTTTCTGATCGATTCCGAATCCAAACTGCGTGAGGCCACCGCCAAGATGATGGCTATTGAACCAGCCGCTATGGGTCACACCATGCACGAAATGGATATGGATATGGACATGGATGAACTCGACATGTCAGACATGGAAATGGAGTAGGCGCATGATAGAACGCATTATCAGCGCCTCATTGCGCGACAAGTTCCTGGTGCTGATCGCCACCCTGATGCTGGTGGTGGCAGGTGTCTGGGCGGTGAAGAGTACACCTTTAGATGCAATACCCGATCTCTCCGATGTGCAGGTGATTGTGTTTACCGATTACCCTGGCCAGGCACCGCAGGTGGTAGAGGATCAGGTTACCTACCCACTTACCACTGCCATGTTGGCGGTACCCAATGCCAAGGTGGTGCGTGGTTACTCCTTCTTCGGGTTTTCGTTTGTTTATGTCATTTTTGAGGATGGCACTGACATGTACTGGGCCCGTTCGCGGGTGCTGGAATATCTCAACTATGCCAGTGCGCGTTTGCCGGTTGGCGTGTCACCGTCGTTGGGGCCAGATGCCACCGGTGTTGGCTGGATTTACGAATATGCACTGGTAGATAAAAGCGGTCAGCATGACTTGGCCAAGTTGCGTTCAATTCAGGATTGGTATTTGCGTTATCCCTTGCAGACGGTCGAAGGTGTTGCCGAGGTGGCCTCGGTGGGTGGCTATGTGAAGCAGTACCAGGTCGAGGTCGATCCCAATGCCTTGTTGGCCTACAACATTCCATTATCAAAGATTAAACAGGCCATTCAGCGTTCCAATAGCGATGTCGGCGGTAAGTTGGTGGAAATGGCCGAGACTGAATACATGGTGCGTGGCTTGGGTTATATCCAGTCTATCGATGATCTCAAAACCATACCGGTCGCCGTAGGTAAAAACGGTGTGCCAATCCGTCTACAAGATATTGCCCATGTTCACCTGGGGCCGGAGTTGCGCCGTGGACTGGCCGAATTGGATGGCGAAGGCGAAGTGGCTGGTGGTGTGGTGATAATGCGTTATGGTGAAAATGCCCTGGCCACCATCGAGCGGGTACGGACCAAGCTGGATGAGTTGAAGAGCGGGTTGCCCGATGGGGTGGAGATTGTGCCGGTCTACGATCGTGGTGACTTGATCCAGCGTGCAGTGGCGAATCTGAAAGAGAAGCTGATTGAAGAGAGCATCGTTGTTACCTTGATCGCCATCATTTTTTTGTTGCATGCCCGTTCAGCCTTGGTGGCTATTGTCAGTCTGCCGATCGGCATCCTGGCCGCATTCATCGTCATGCAGTGGCAAGGGATTAACGCCAACATCATGTCGTTGGGTGGCATCGCCATCGCCATTGGTGCCATGGTGGATGGCGCTATTGTCATGATTGAAAATGCTCACAAGCATCTTGAGCTGGCAGCAGAAAAGCTTAAACGTGAGTTGACCAACAATGAACGCTGGCAAGCGATTGCTGCTGCCTCACGCGAGGTGGGTCCGGCACTGTTCTTCTCATTGTTGATTATCACCGTCTCGTTTCTGCCGGTGTTTACCCTGCAGGCGCAAGAGGGACGTTTGTTCAGTCCGTTGGCCTTTACCAAGACCTACGCCATGGCGGCGGCGGCTTTGTTAGCGATTACATTAGTGCCGGTGCTGATGGGGTATTTCATTCGCGGCAAGATCCTGCCTGAAGCCAAAAATCCGGTGAACCGCTTTCTGCATTGGTTACATGCGCCATTGTTACAGATGGCGATTCGCTGGCGCTGGTTGACCTTGCTGATTGCCATGCTGTTATTGGCGGTGACGCTTTATCCCTTGAGTAAGCTGGGCAGTGAGTTCATGCCGCCCTTGGATGAGGGTGACATCCTTTACATGCCCACCACCTATCCTGGCATCTCCATTACCAAGGCCAAGGAGATTCTGCAGCAGACCGACAAGATCCTGCGCACCTTTCCCGAGGTAGAGCGTGTTTTCGGTAAGGTTGGTCGCGCTGATACCGCCACTGATCCGGCGCCGTTGTCGATGCTCGAAACCACGGTTAAGTTGAAACCAAAATCGCAGTGGCCTGATCCGACCAAGAGCACCAAGGCGCTGATGAACGAGATGGACGCGGCGATCAAGTTTCCGGGATTGGCAAATGCCTGGACTATGCCGATCAAGACCCGTATCGACATGCTCTCCACCGGCATCAAGACACCAATCGGCATCAAGGTCAGCGGGCCTGATTTGAACGTGCTGGAACAGGTGGCTGGCAATATCGAGCAGACATTGAAACAGTTACCTGACACCTTGTCGGCCTTCGGTGACAAGGCCGCCGGTGGTTATTACCTCGACTTCGATATTAATCGTGAAGAGGCGGCCCGCTATGGCCTCACCGTAGGTGATGTGCAGGACATCATCCAGATCGCGATCGGCGGCATGAACGTGACCCAGACGGTTGAAGGGCTGGAACGTTATCCCGTCAACCTGCGTTATCCGCGTGAACTGCGTGACAACCTGGAGCAACTCAAGCGCGTACTTGTGCCTACGCCTACCGGCGCGCAGATTCCCTTGTCACTGGTGGCCGAGTTGTCGTTGCGCCGCGGCGCCCCGGCGATAAAAAGCGAAAACTCGCGTCCCAATGCTTGGGTCTATGTTGATATCACCAGTTCGGACATTGGTGGTTATGTGACACAGGCAAAAAAATTAGTCGCAGAACAGGTTGAGATCCCGGCCGGATATACCCTGGTTTGGTCAGGGCAGTATGAGTATATGGAACGTGCAGCCAAACGTCTGCAGATTGTGGTGCCATTGACTCTGTTGATCATTTTTCTATTATTGTTTTTCAATTTTCGTAATGTCTCGGCACCTTTGGTGGTGATGCTCTCCATACCGTTCGGTCTGATTGGTGGGTTCTGGCTGGTGCATTGGCTCGGCTACAACTTGTCGGTAGCCGTAGTGGTGGGTTTTATTGCCCTGGCTGGGGTGGCGGCGGAAATCGGCGTATTGGTGCTGACCTTTATTGATCAGGCTGTTGCCAAACTGCGCCGTGAACATGAGGTGTTAAGTGCGAAACAGGTAATGCAGGCTGTACACGAGGGCACATCAGAGCGTGTTAGACCGATTGCCATGACGGCGACAGCCATCATCGCTGGTCTGTTGCCCATCATGTGGGGCTCGGGCACTGGCTCGGAAGTAATGCAGCGCATCGCTGCGCCGATGGTCGGTGGCATGGTGACTGTGACAGTGTTGAGCTTGTTGGTGTTGCCGGTGATCTATGGTCTGGTGTTACAACTGCGTGAATCAAGAGAGAATAAGTAGGCTGAGGCGCGCGCACCTAATCATAAAACAACTAGTTACTTATGGTATGCATGGCGTACCCTACTATTAAATCAGGAGAGGTGAAATGAAAAAGCGTTTATTAATGGTCACATTGATTAGTGGTTTGGCATTGGCTGGTGGTGCGTATGCCGGGGGTAAAGATGATCACGATCACAGTCATGATGATCAAGGCAGTAGTCACGATGATACTCATGCTGATCATGATACGGGGCATGACTCTGGTGAGATGTTTATGGAAGAGCGCAGCGTAGATGGGTATGAAGTGAGTTTTCATGTGATGGCGGCGCAACAAGGCATGGAACATGGTGGCAGTCATAACTTCATGGTCATGATCGAACAGGATGATAAGGTACTCAACAATGTAGTTATCAATTCCAAGGTAATCTATCCTAATGGTAATTCTGATAGCAAACCACTAATGAAAATGGGTGATTGGTATATGAATGGCTATGATCTGGGTAATATGGGTAAACACCAGTTGATGATATTGTTCAAAACTGTTGATGGCGCAAAACACAAAGCGGGCGTCTATTATTCTGTAGAGTAGGCTGATTATTAATGAATGAAAATTAACTTAGGATGCGGTGATTAATTCGTTTATCGTCATTCCGACGGATACCCAAAGGGCACAAGGGCCGGAATCTATTAAAATGTTGAGTCAGAACCACTGGATTCCGGGGCTCGACCCTATGTTCCAGACAGGGTCTACCTCGCCCGTCCGTGGGCTCGTACGCTTTGTTTCGCCCGGAATGACGAATTAGTCAGAGCATCCCATAATTAAAAGGGAAAACAATGATTGAAATTATTCCTAACTGGCATCCCATTTTTGTGCATTTCACCGTGGCATTGTTAAGTGTGTCGATGGGATTGTTTGTTGTCGCGCAAGTAGTGAAATGCGATCAGGCGATTCTGGTGGCGAAATGGAATCTATGGATTGGCGCTGGCGTATCATTGTTAACCCTGGCTGCCGGGGTATATGCCTATAACACGGTTGCCCATGACACGCCTTCCCATGAGGCAATGACCGAACACAGAAATCTGGCGCTAATCACTTTGGCCTTGTTGGTGCCAGTGGTTGTCTGGTCTGTGAAAGCGCATCGACAAGGTAAAACCTTAGGCTTAGGGTTTGTGGCGTTATTTCTGGTGGTTGGTGGTTTGTTAGGTTCCACGGCCTGGCATGGTGGTGAGGTGGTTTATCGCTATGGGTTGGGGGTGATGTCTTTACCTAAGACTGATAGCCATGATCATGCCGGGCATGAGCACGATGGGGGTGCTGATCATGTAGATGCCGGACATGACGATGGTCATGCTCACGATCACGCTGCTAGTGAGTCAAATGGCATGATGAATGAAGGCATGGAAATGAACGATATGAATATGGAAGAGTTAAATATGGAAGAGTTAAATATGGATGAAATGTCGATGGAGTCCATGCCGCAGGATGATCATCCTGATGATGGGCATGATCATAAGCATTGATTGAAAGCTATATATCCTCTCCCCTAAGCGGGAGAGGTCAAGTGTTCAATCAAGACAACGAATGCAAGAATTCCCCCAACTGATCCTGTCGATGTGAGGCCAAATACCCCTATTGTGGTTTCGCAAATGAGCTGCTGATTCCGCGTTATTGATCCGCAAATCCCACTAAAAAACTCCAAATCTGTGACGTTAACCCCACTGGGCATGTTGATGGTGACGTTTTCTCGAGCTAACCCCTTTGTTTTGAACAATTATTTATGGATTATTTGGTAGGGAGATCATGCGTCAAAGTCTACAAGTAAAATTATTGGCACCCATTACTATTTTGGTTTTGGTTGCATTCTGCGTAACGGCCTTCTTGGGCTATCAAGGGGCAAAAACGGCGATTCTGTCGCAAGCCAAGGTGCAGCAAAAACACACTGTTGACGGAATTATCCATAACGCAATTGCGTGGCTACATGATCGAGAATTAGAGCTTGATAGCTGGTCACAAGACAGTATCTATGCAAAGTCCCTGGAGGATTCATTTCTAGCCAAGTCGGCGCGCAAGGGCGCAGAGAATAAACTTGATAAGCTGAAGTCAGACTACAAAGTCTATGAGAACCTCATTCTGCTCGACAAGGATAAAAAGCCCCTTATTTCGACCATAACCGACCCCAGCCAATTATCAGCTATAGACTTCGATTCCATCAATGTTAATAGCAAATCCTATCAAGTATCCAAGAGTGAAATAACATCCAGACCAGTGATTAAAATAGCCGCCCCAGTTATGGATAAAGGCACGCAAAGCGGTTTGTTAGTGGCTGTCGTGGATTTAACGGCATTTGGAGAAGAGTTTATCTCAAGCGCTAAGTTTTTCGACTCTGGGGAAGTGCTCGTATTTAGTGATGATGGCACAATTTTTCTTGATGCAAATAACGATGCTGGTCGTGACAGAAGCGTGGCTGATTTGGGTGTTGATCTTAGCGCTAATCTGCAGGGAGACAGCGTTATCGAATACGAGCAAGCGGGGCAAGCAATGCTTGCACATGCCTCCAACATTGATTTGCTAAATGCTAGCGTATTGGTGGCTGCGGCTAAAGGGGAAATCTCATTGGCAGCGAGAGACGTCGGCATAAATGCTTTGGTCATGTCGCTTGTGATTGCCCTGATCTTATTTGGCCTGCTGTATATCAGTATCCGAAAGATTCTAGCGCCACTGCGCGATACCGTGTTTGCTCTCCAAGATCTGTCCGAAGGGGCTGGTGATTTGATGGCTAGACTGGAAGTTAAAACCGATGACGAGATGGGTGAGACGGCAAAGTATTTTAATTGCTTTGTTGAAAAACTCCAACACACCATTTCGCAGGTTAAAGATTCAACAAAACAAGTGTCTAGATCTGCTGAGCAGGTTGCTGCGATTACAGAAAATTCCAAAAAGCTAATTTCTAATCAAAAATCACAAACTGAACAGATAGCTACTGCTCTGAATGAACTTGTAGCGACATCTAGAGATGTAGCAGTAAATGCCGCACAGGGGTCAGAAATTGCTTCACTCGCCGACCATGATGCCGCCAAGGGCAAGGAAGTGGTTACGCGTACGATTAGCTCCATAACGTCTTTGGCGGATGAGGTTCAAGAAACCGCCACCACAATCGAACGTTTGAGCGTATCCACCGATCACATTGGCAAAATCGTGGTGGTCATTAAAGACATTGCTGAGCAAACCAATCTTCTGGCGTTGAATGCGGCGATAGAAGCAGTGCGAGCGGGTGAACAGGGGCGAGGCTTTAGCGTGGTAGCCGATGAAGTTAGAAGTCTTTCGCTGAGGACTCAGGCGTCTACTGATGAAATCGAAAAAATGATAATGGAGTTACAGAAAGATGCTGACGGTGCGGTTAGCAAGGTAGGTGCAAGTCGGGATCGTGCTCACGAAACCGTGACAAGTGCCCATGAGGCTGGCGAGGCCTTGGACGCAATTACGGATGCAATGCGGCGCATAAGTGATGTTAATTACTCGATCGCAAGTGCAGCAGAACAGCAATCATCCGTGGCCTCTGAACTTGACTCAAATGTAGCGGCCATTTATTCCATCGCAGAAGAGTCAGAAGCGGGCTCGGCTCGGTTGCTCGATGACTCTATGAAGTTAAAACAGCTTAGCGCCCAGCTGGAAAATATTGTATCGACGTTCAAAGTTTAATTTTTTTAAATAGATTAGGAGATCGAAGCATGAACAAAACGTTCTTAGGCACAATAGCTGGGGTAGCGCTGGCTTCGCTGGCAATGATGGCTAACGCGGCAGATTATGCAGGGAAACGTGTGCTTTTTGTGGATTCATACCATCAAGGCTACGCATGGAGTGACGGAATTACAGCAGGTGTAAAAACCGGCTTGGAGGGTTCTGGTGTTGATCTGAAGGTTGTCAGAATGGACACCAAGCGTAACAAATCTGATGATTTCAAGGTGCAAGCGGCTGCGAAGGTCAAAGCGATTATTGATGAATATAAACCGGACGTGGTAATTGCAGCTGACGATAATGCATCTAAGTACCTGATCAAGCCATTTTATAAGGATGCTGCCTTACCATTTGTTTTCTGCGGCGTGAACTGGGATGCCAGTGTATATGGATATCCGTATAAAAATGTTACTGGCATGGTTGAGGTATCAGGGGTGAAAGAGCTTGTGGAGTTGCTGAGTCAATTTGCTAAGGGTTCACGAATTGGTTTTATCTCCGAAGACACATTGACTGAGCACAAAGAAGTTGAAAACTATAAGACCAAGCTTGGAATTGATGTGACACCCGCTTATGCCACTTCATTTAAGGACTGGAAAAAGAAGTTTGTTGAAATGCAAGGCCAGGTCGACATATTGGTGTTCGGTAATACAGCGGGCATGACAGACTTTGATCTGGAAGAAGCGAAGGCGTTTGCAATTAAAAACTCTAAGATTCCTACTGGTGCAATTCAGAAAGGGCCAATGCCATACGCGATGGTGGGCTATTTGAAAGTTGCTGAAGAGCAAGGCGCCTGGGCTGCAGAAACAGCACTTAGGATTCTTGGTGGTACTTCCCCTGCGGATATCGAAATCGTACGCAATAAAGAAGGGCAGGTTGTCATTAACATGAAAATTGTCCAGGCGGTGGGTGTAGATATGCCGTATGAGTTGCTGGAGTCTGCGTCTGAGGTAATAGAATAGAGAACGCTGTAAGTGCATGCCAAGTAAGATATGCTTGCTTGGCATGCCTCTATTTCGAGAAATACACGATAGCAAGATTTTAGATCTAAGAGCCTTTCGTGCAGCCCACGGCTTGTTTTACTGAAAGCCCCCTTCAAGTCGGTGACCGCCGATCAGTATCAAATAGATAATCCCAGTTGATTGCTTAAATGACAGGTTAAGGTGGGTTTGAGTTATTTAGCATTCGAGTAAACTGACGTTGTCTGCCAGATTAAGTGTCCAGCACTGCTATCCTATCTGCTTAGCCGCCTTTTTCAACCAATCGAGCACGCCCGGCGTGGCGTCCCAAATGTCACGCATGGCGTCTCGGTATAACCAAGCTTGGTCATCACCACCGATCTGGATGCCGCGCGGGTCGAGCTTTGGTTTACGTACACGTTTGTGGGTTAAGCAACGGACGACTTTAGGTAACCGCTCCACTGCCTTGCCCAATGCTATGTGTGCCTCGTGAAGGTTGCCAAGACGATAGAGCGCCAATACCCTGCCATAGAGCAGTTCGGCGTGTATATCATCGGGATAATCATTCGCCAGTGCTAACGCAGTTTCGTCATTACCTTGGCGCAAGTGTTCGTCCATGACGATACTGCGGAAGCCATGATTATCCGTTGGATTTAAGCGGATTAGCAGGTTCATCACGTGCATCGCCTCATGATCACGATCGGCGCGTTTGTGGACATCAACGAGTCTCGCCAAACTGCGCAGTGCGGGCCGGTTTTGGGGATAAAGCCAGCTGAGACGTGGTGTGTCTTGACCTTGAAGGGCTGTCTGAATAATCGCTTCTGCCCGCATTAACACGGGCCCCAAAAGCAATTGGTCCAACCACGCTGACATGAATTGCTCGTGCAGTACCAACGCGGATGCGAGGTCATCCAGTATGTCGAGGCTATCAAAGGCCTGCGGATGAACCTCGAGTATATCCATCCAGGCGTCTTCCTCCATTGGGTCCCACACATCCTCACTTTCAAACGCCTCGTCATGAATGGAAAAAGGTTTCTCTAACGGGAACGTGTCACGCCAGGTGCCTTCTAACGCGACAAGCGTTGGCGGTGGGTTTAAGAACAACGTATCTGGCGGCGTATCATCAGGCTCCGCGTTCCAGGTGTCGTTGCCATCGAACGGCGCAACTTCCGACTGGGTCAAGGCGTGAGTGATCTCTTCTTCCGTAATGCCCAGTTGACGCAGGTGTGTGCGAATCACATCGTGGGCGTCTTCCTCGACGTCTTCGCTCGATTCGATGGTGTTGGACGCACTATAGGTAGGTACGGGGCGCGCATCGACGTCGCGCAGCCAACTTTGCAGGCGCTGCCCGGCCTCACCGGCGATCTCTAAACCGACATTCGCCATTGCCTGGATCGGATCTTGCGCAACCGCATGTATAAAATTCAGCGGCGGTTCATCCGGCTCGAGTCCGAGCCGGATCATGTGTTTGGCCCAGAACTGAGCCCGCGCTTGCGCGCGTTCCATCTCGTTGGTAGACACGAGTAGTTGGACCTCTAACACAGCGATGCCCAGGGCGTTGGGGTCATCGCGCTGCGCACGCTGAAACGCCTCCCAGGCGCCATCCACGTCGCCTTGATCAATGCGCATCGTGGCCATGCGTTGCCATGCCCCTGAACGCAGTGGCGAGCGTGGCACGGTATCGATGATGCGCTTGATCAATATGTGTTTTTTGTTTGACTGGCCGAGATCGTCGTAAAAGTTACACAGGCAATTCAAGGCGTAGTCGTGAATTTCATCGGTGTTGGTTACAGGTGCGTCAAACAGAGGTGCCAGTAACTTAACCGCCTTTTTTTCCTGGCCGGAGTCCCAAGCATCGGTAGCGATGTCTAGCAATACTTCAACCGGGACGCGTTTCGTAGCAATGAGTTGATCGACGGTTTTAACCGGCAGCTGGTCTAGTACAAACGGCCACAGGGCGCTTTCATCCAATGGTGCAAGCGCCGGTAGGTCACCACAACAATGCTTGTACTTGCGGCCAGACCCGCAGGGGCAACGATCGTTGCGGCCAGGTGCCGGTATGGGCTTGGGCCGATAGTGATTGCTCGGCAAGGGTGCTGCGTTCCATATCGCGCGGCCAATGCCGAGTGCAAGGGCTGCCAGCATTTCATCATTTTCAGAAAACCCCTGATGCAGACTGGTGTCGTAGTCATGAAGATGGTGCTGGATCCAGTGCATAAATTGCTGCGGATCTTCATGGCTTAGAATGTTGGCCACTGCATCCTCTAGCAGTGCCTCAAAATCTATCGGGGGGTCGTAGTTGTCTAAATCTATATCCATTGTTCTTACCCGTGACTATCCCGTGATTGTAAGCCATCGGCCGATTAGAAAACAGCAGATAAGTAGTCACGGTGATATATTTAAGGCCCGCCCTAAACCCCTGCTTGTAGTTTTGAATTTGTGTTTTCCCCATGTAGAAGATCAATAAAAAACGGTGAGCGAACATGACCCAACGACAATTCTCTATCGATTAGTTGGATGGAACAGCGACAGTTAGATGTTTAATCATCGGATCACGGCTGGCATGACGTCAAAGATCTGGGGCGTCCAGATTACAGCCTTTGATGTACATATAACGATTAAAAGTCTATGGTCAGGTGCGCTAATTTTGGCTACCAGCGTGCAACTTCAACCACCCTATAGCGAGTGGCATTGGTGAGAATTCTTGGGGCTTCCGAAACAGCCAACACCAGCCAATTGCCTATCGTCATCGAGCTGCGGTTAAATCCTGATAGCCGACATTTAGAGTTAGATAGATGAAAGATTAGGAGCCTGTCGGATTTAGCCATCAAAACCGGTAAAATAAGGTCATTCGCCCAACAATAGGCCCTCTCCATGCCAGGTAAATTTCGAACGATCAATCAAAACAGTATTTATCTATTGCCTCCCTTATTACAAGACTGGCTTCCAGAAAAGCACCTTGCCCGCTTTATCGTCGATATTGTGGATCAGTTGGATTTGAGTGAGTTGGAAAGCGGTTATGGCGGTGGAGGAAAGCAGCCCTACCATCCAGCATTGCTCGTATCTTTGCTTTTCTATGGCTACGCCACAGGCGTATTCTCAAGTCACAAGCTTGAGCAAGCCCCCCATGATTCCGTGGCCTTTCGTTTTATTAGTGCTGACACTCACCCCGACCACGACACCATTGCCGCCTTCCGCAAACGCTTTCTCAATGAACTCGAAGGACTCTTTGTTCAGATCCTCGTCATGGCCAACGTCATGGGGCTGTTTCAGCTGTGTAAAGTGAGCTTAGATGGGGCCAAGATCAAAGCCAATGCCAGTAAGCACAAAGCGATTAGCTGGGGGTATGCGAACAAATTGGAAGAACAGCTTAAGCAAGAAGTCCAAGCTCTGCTTAAGCAAGCCGAACAAGTCGATACTGAAGAAGCGTCAGACATTGATATCCCCGATGAGCTAGCTCGCAGGCAAGACCGGTTGGCCGCGATAGAAAAGGCCAAAGCCGAGATTGAGAAACGTGCTCGCGAACAGTTCGAGATCGAACAGGCCGAGTATCAAGAGAAACTCAGGAAGCGAGCGGCGAAAGAAAAGGAGACGGGGAAAAGGCACGATGCCGCGCGCCCAAGCCACCGGAAGAAGGACCGAAAGACAAAGACCAGGTCAATTTTACCGACAACGAATCACGTATCATGCCCTCCTCAGAAGGATTCGTTCAAGCTTGCAACGCACAGGCTGGCGTTGATATTGACAGCTACTTGATCGTAGAAAATCACATCACACAGCAGTCCAATGACAAACAATAAATCGCCCCCACCTTGGCACAACTCAGTGATATTGAAGAATCCTTGGGTAAGCCCCACATCGTTACACACAAATCTTGGATTTCCGCATTGCGTTCTGCACCTCGAATGCTAAGGCAAAATCTCGCGCTCTCTGCAATCCAATCCATAAGGTTTTAGGGCCAGGTTCACTATCG
>CALZIO010000029.1 GCA_945787785.1 uncultured Chromatiaceae bacterium | reverse complement strand
CCTCTCGCCAACCTTGCAAATGAGTCGGCAGGATTTTAACTGGGATGTGGGTCTGAGTCGTACTTCTCAATCAAGTGTGCTTAGGCCTGAACAAAGCACGACAACAACGGATGTATTTAATATTGGAGCAGATTGGCTTGGCAGAAATAGAAAGGGTTACCGCGCCTTTATGAGTTATCAAGGCTTTGGTTCAGCGCTTAATCCATTTTTAGATGCAGATACAGTCAATCTCGGTATTAATCTGAATCATTCTGGGCCCGAAGAGACATTTATCAGTTATGGTTACACGCTGACGGTGAATGAAAATAAAAATATCCTAGGTAATGATGCTGCCTACGTGGGTAATGGCTTCAATGGTCGAATAGATAAGCGTTTTACTGATAAGTTGTCGGGCAATATCAATGGTCGTGTCGGGTTAAATATCTATACAAATCCTGATTCATCCACGAATTTTATGCGTTATCGCCGCACCTTTAATTTTGGCGTTGGTGCGGGAGTGAATTACAGGTATGCCCCTTGGGTCAGCTTTGTAGCCAGGTACAACTTCTTTACCCAGTATTCAAATTTGCCAGTCGGATTCATCTTGAATGAACTGCAAGCTATTGAGGGTAGACAAAGTACATCACTTGGCAGCTATGTGAGCAACTCCATTTCTTTGGGGGTGAGGATGAGCTTTTAGTGCTCCATCAAAGCGACTAGCTTTGATGGGGTATTGATTGACTAGTCGCGTAGTCCGTTAAAAGCGTTCACTGCCCAGGCCAGTGATACACCAGCAAAAACAAGCATGATTACCGCGCCAAAGCCATAAGTACTCATGTCCGGAGTGCCTACTAACACAGCTCGGACAGACTCAACTGCATAAGTAATTGGATTGATCAGAGAGATGGTTTCGATCCAGCTGGGCATGAATGGTTTCGGCACCATAGCGGTTGACAGGAACATCAACGGCAGCGTCATCAGGTTGCCAATCATCACCAGGGGTTCTTCTCGCTGCAAGATTATGGCGAAGCCGTTTGATAATGCCGCAAGACCAACGCCCAACAGAAAGATGCTGATCATCGCCAGCAACAGATTAATCGGTCCCAGATTGAGCGTGGCGCCAAACAGCCAGGCTACCAGCATGATGATTAATGTTTGAATCACTACCTGTACCGCTGAATGCATTACCCGGCTGAGCACGATAGACACGCGAGAGACAGGTGATACCAGCATTTTGTCTACCGTACCGGCAGTTATCTCTCGTAATAGGCTTACGCCGGACCATGAAGATCCAAACAGAGCGGTCATCACCAAGACGCCGGGTACAAAAAAGTCCATATAACTGCTTCCACCCTCTGGTGGTGCCTGGACAAAGTTTTTAAATAACTGGGTGAATATGATTAACCACAACAGTGGCTGGATGAGGGTGAACAGCGTCCACATCGGCATGCGCAAGCTGATTTTGGTGTATTTCAGAAAAAGGTGCCAGGTATCTGCGAACACGGTAATACTCTCTTGGTTATTAATCTTGGTTAATTCTTAAGCTGTCAGTTTTATTTGTTCTTGTCAGGGTTTTGCGATTGTTGCTATTTGCCTTTATTCTGACTGGCCGATTGTGGCTGCTTATTGGAATCGACATTGGCTGTGCCGTCAGTAGGTTTGCTTTGACTGCCGTCATCATTTCCTTGCCACTGCTGCCATTGTTGCTGCCAATCAGCTTTATCCTCATCAGAACCTGTCTCTTCAAGCTTGTCTTGCCACTGTTCCCAGTTCTTTTGCCATTTGCCGCCACCGCCGCCGCCTTTGCCTGCCCACTGATGCCACCACTCATCACCTTCTTCTTCCACGGCTTCATCAAGTGTAGTACCAGTATATTTAAGGAATACATCGTCCAGGGTGGGGTGAGCCAGCGACAAACTGTTAATGACTAAACCGTTCTCTTCTGCCAAGCGAACAAATTTTGGCACGGCTACGCCACCATTATCGACATAAACATGCAGGCTGTCGTTTTGCCAGACAACGTCATTCACATCCGGGTCTTCATGCAAAGCATACGTGAACTCACCTACAGCAGGACTCTCGCTGTCAAAGTTGAGGATGACGGAATCGCCGTGAATGGCATTTTTCAAATTCTCGGGAGTGTCGACTACCTGAATTTTACCCTGATTGATAATAGCTACCCGGTGGCTGAGATGATCAGCCTCTTCCAGGTAATGAGTGGTGAGCAGGATAGTTAAATCCTGTTCCTTGTTCAGTTTGTCAATGTATTGCCAAAGGTTCTGGCGGCTCTTGATATCGAGCCCAAGGGTCGGTTCGTCGAGGAACAGCAGCTTGGGGCGATGGATCAGGGCGGTGGCAATATCAAGCTTACGCCGCATTCCCCCTGAATAGGTCATCACTTGCCGATCGAGAGCGCTATCCAACTCAAAATATGTAGCCAGTTCTTTAATCCGTTGTTCGATGTCGGCCTTTTTCATGCGATACATGTGGCCCTGCAGAACGAGATTTTCGCGGCCTGTGAGGAAGTAGTCAACGCCAGTTTGTTGTGCCACCAGGCCAATTGTGCAACGCACAGCCTCTGGTTCGCGATCAACGTTGTGACCAGCTACTTCCACTTCCCCTTCGTCAAAGCCGCTGAGGGTAGTGAGCACCCGGATGGCCGTCGTTTTACCGGCACCGTTCGGACCCAGCAAGGCTAAAATTTCACCTTGTTTCACCTCAAGTGAGAGGTCATCTATGGCCTTGTTACCGTCTTCAAATATTTTGGTTAAACCACTGACTTGGATCATGATCAGACCTGTACCTACTTTTTAAGATAGCTGGGCATTATAGCGTAATGAGATTCGAGCGACAGGGCCGCTTGGTTTTTTCTGTCAGGCCTGCAATAACAGGCAGTACTGTTAGAATGTCGGCACCAAGGGAGATAGTTGAAGTATGCGTGTATTAGGAATCGAAACGTCCTGCGATGAGACCGGTATCGCCATTTACGATAGCGACGAGGGTCTGCTTGCCCATGCCCTGCACAGTCAAATTGGCCTGCACCTGGAATATGGCGGCGTGGTGCCGGAACTGGCCTCACGCGACCATGTGCGCAAGACTGTTCCGCTGATTCAGCAGGTCCTGCAAGAATCGGATTTGCAGCGTTCTGATATCGACGGTGTGGCTTATACCGCCGGGCCAGGGTTAATCGGTGCCTTGCTGGTGGGAGCCAGTATAGGCCGCAGCTTGGCCTGGACTTGGGGCGTACCAGCCGTCTCAGTACATCACATGGAAGGCCACCTGCTGGCGCCGATGCTGGAAGACGATGTGCCGGAATTTCCGTTTATCGCCTTGCTGGTGTCGGGGGGGCATACCATGTTGGTACAGGTGGATGGTGTAGGTCGTTATACCGTGCTAGGTGACACAGTTGACGATGCCTCAGGTGAAGCCTTCGACAAGACCGCCAAGCTACTTGGGCTTGGTTATCCCGGTGGTCCAGCGATCGCGCAACTGGCCGAACAGGGCAATCCGACGCGCTTCCGTTTTCCCCGCCCCATGACCAACCGGCCAGGATTGGATTTCAGTTTCAGCGGTCTCAAGACCTTTGCTGTGAATACGCTTGCAGACAACGGAGATGATCAGCAAACCAAGGCTGATATCGCCCGGGCCTTTGAAGAGGCGGTGGTGGAGACCATGGCAATCAAATGCCGCCGAGTCTTGGAGCAGACCGGGTTAACAAGGCTGGTGCTGGCTGGGGGCGTGAGCGCCAACCAGCGCCTACGCCAACGTTTGACTGTGTTGGCGAATGAGCGTGGTGTGCAGCTCTATTATCCACGCCCGGAGTTTTGCACCGATAACGGTGCCATGATTGCCTATGCGGGATGTCTGCGGCTTGAGGCGGGCCAGACCGAACCGCTGGCAATCCAGGCCCGGGCGCGCTGGTCCTTGGAGATGCTCACCCCAGCGTAGGGTGTACATCGCGCACCGCTTGAAATTGGAGTTTGCACCGAATAGTGCAGTGCCCCCTATAGGGCTGGTTAGACGTGAATTGCCTAGGTCAATGGTGTGTCTTGGCGTTTGAAGTCGCGTGCTTGCTGAGATTTTCGCCATTCCTCATAAGCCTGGCGGGCCTCGCTCAGGCTGTTGAAGGTGGCCAGGTTGTAGCCGTTTTCGGTCATTAGCGTCGCGCGCTTATCCGGCCATTCTTTGATGATAAAGTCCATCGTCGTTCTCCTCAAATTGGGTTGTAATGGGCTTTATAACCCCGTTGCATTACGCTTTTGTGACGTCAGCGGATATTTCGTGGCAATCGGTAATTTTCGGACGCTGCAGCACGATATAGGCTATAATCGCGCGTCATTTTTTAGTATTGCTTTTCTGAGGCCCCACCGTGATCGAGAATCTCCGTAACATTGCCATTATTGCCCACGTTGACCATGGCAAGACCACCCTGGTTGATCAGCTCCTGAAACAGTCCGACACCCTTGGTGAGCGCGTGCAGCTGGCAGAGCGCGCCATGGACTCCAACGACCAGGAGAAAGAGCGCGGCATTACCATCCTGGCCAAACCGACCGCCATCAAGTGGGGTGAGTATCACATCAACATCGTCGACACCCCTGGGCATGCCGACTTCGGTGGTGAGGTGGAGCGTGTATTGTCGATGGTGGATTCGGTACTGTTGCTGATAGATGCGGTAGAAGGCCCGATGCCGCAGACCCGGTTTGTGACCGAGAAGGCGCTGGCCCGAGGCCTCAAGCCAATTGTTGTTGTGAACAAGATCGATCGCCCGGCCGCGCGTCCCGAATGGGCTCTGGATCAGACCTTTGACCTGTTTGATCGCCTCGGCGCGACTGATGAGCAGCTCGACTTTCCCGTGGTTTATGCCTCGGGTCTAAGTGGTTTTGCCGGTCTTGAGCCTGAGGTGCGCGAAGGTGATATGAAGCCGTTGTTGCAAACGGTTGTTGATCATGTCCATCCGCCTCAGGTTGAGTTGGAAGACCCCTTCCAGCTGCAGGTTTCACAGCTGGACTACAATAGTTACACCGGAGTTATCGGTATTGGCCGTATCGCCCGTGGCCGTATCAAGAACAACAGCCCGGTGATTGTGGTTGATATTGAAGGCCAGCGCCGTAACGGCCGTATCCTGCAGCTTTATAGTTTTATGGGTTTGGAACGTATTGAAGTTGATGATGCTAAAGCCGGTGATATCGTCTGTTTTACCGGTCTGGATCCACTGAATATCTCGGACACCCTATGTGATCCTAATGCAGTTGATGCCCTGGCGCCATTGTCTGTGGATGAGCCGACCGTGAGCATGACCTTTCAGGTCAATAACTCACCGTTTGCGGGCAAAGATGGCAAGTACGTGACTTCGCGCCAGATCAAGGAGCGTCTCGATCAGGAACTGATTCATAATGTTGCTTTGCGTGTTGAGCAGGGTTCTGATCCCGACAAGTTCCGCGTCTCTGGCCGTGGTGAGTTGCATTTGTCGGTATTGATTGAAAATATGCGTCGTGAGGGGTTTGAGCTGGGTGTTTCTCGTCCTGAAGTTATCATCCGTGAAATCGATGGCGAGGCACAGGAACCTTACGAACAGGTCACCATCGATGTGGAAGAGCAGCATCAAGGCGGCGTAATGGAGAAGCTCGGTGCCCGTGGCGGTGACCTGAAAAACATGATTCCCGATGGCCACGGCCGTGTGCGTTTGGACTACATCATGCCGGCTCGTGGTCTGATCGGTTTTCGTACAGAATTCCTGACAGCCACACAGGGCTCAGGCTTGATCTACAGTGTCTTTGATCACTATGGCCCGTTTAAGAAAGGAACCTACGGTACCCGCAAAAACGGCGTTATGATCGCCAATGCTGCTGGTAAAGCTTTGACCAACTCCATTTTCAACCTGCAAGAGCGCGGTCGTATGTTTATCGGCCACGGTGAAGAGGTCTACGAAGGCATGATCATCGGTCTGCACTCGCGTGACAACGACCTGGTAGTGAATGCATTGAAGGGCAAGCAGCTGACCAACGTGCGTGCCTCCGGTACTGATGAAGCCCAGGTGCTGACGCCGCCAGTTAGGCATAGCCTGGAGCAGGCCCTGGAGTTCATTGATGATGATGAGCTGGTGGAAGTTACCCCTAACCACATCCGTCTACGCAAAAAACTGCTGGCAGAAAACGAGCGCAAGCGCGCTTCACGCGGCGGTTAGTTTTCTTTGTTTTAATTCTCCCTCTCCCAATTCAGGGAGAGGGATTGTATATTGGGTGATATCAATCCTGGTTGAGGATAAAGCCCATGTCTGATTTGTATCCCCATATCGAACCCTACGTTAATCACACCTTTCACGTAGAGCCACCTCATAAACTGCATGTGGAAGAGTGCGGTAATCCCAAAGGAATTCCGGTTGTCTTTCTGCATGGTGGCCCGGGCTCCGGTTGCGAGCCTTATCATCGCCGGTTTTTTGATCCGGACAGATATCGCATCATACTCTTCGATCAACGTGGCTGTGGCCGTTCTTCTCCCCATGCCGAGTTACACAACAACACCACACAGGCGCTAGTGTCTGATATTGAATTGATTCGGGAAAAACTAGGCATCGATAAATGGGTCGTGTTTGGTGGCAGCTGGGGTTCGACCTTAGGGTTGGTGTATGCCGAGACTCATCCTGAACGGGTATTGGGTTTGATGTTACGCGGTATTTTTCTCTGTCGTCCGAGCGAGATCCACTGGTTTTATCAGGAGGGTGCATCACGCATATTTCCCGATTATTGGCAGCAGTATCTCAAGCCAATCCCTAAAGCAAAACATAATGATCTGTTGCATGCCTATTATGAATGCCTGACCAGTAATAACGAAGTCGAGCGCATGGCAGCGGCCAAGGCATGGTCGTTGTGGGAGGGGCGCTGCGCCACCTTGAAACCATCCAAAGTGGTCACAGATCATTTTGGCGACCCCTTTACCGCTCTTAGTTTGGCGCGAATTGAGTGCCACTATTTTGTAAATAATAGTTTTCTGGAAGAGAATCAGATTCTGCGTGATGCCGGGCAGTTGCATGAAATTCCGGGTGTAATCGTACAAGGCCGCTATGACATGGTTTGCCCATTTGAAAGTGCTTGGGAATTACATCAGGCCTGGCCGCAGGCCGAGTTGAAAATTATAGATGATGCCGGCCACTCGGCCTGCGAACCGGGCATTATGAATGCATTGGTAGACGCCACCAATGCCATGGCGGACCGCTTTGCATGATTGGTTTGTTGCAGCGCGTCAGTGAAGCCAGCGTGACAGTTGATGATGAAATTGTTGGTGAGATTGGCCGTGGTCTAATGGTGCTTGTGGGTGTTGAGCGTGGTGACAGTGAGGCACAAGCGGACCGCCTGCTGGAGCGCTTGCTGACATACCGCGTTTTCCCAGATGCCGATGACAAGATGAATCTTAGTGTTTCTGATGTTGAAGGTGGTCTGCTGTTGGTATCTCAATTTACCTTGCCGGCCGATACCCGCAAAGGCACGCGGCCGAGTTTCACCCCGGCTGCAGCGCCAGAAGACGGTGAGCGCTTGTTTAGCTATCTGGTTGAGCGGGCGCAACAGCGTTATAACAATGTTGCATGTGGTCTATTTGCAGCGGACATGAAAGTGGTATTGGTTAACGATGGGCCAGTGACTTTTTGGTTGCAGGTGTCTCCGCAAAAACATTAAGCATAGTTAGGAGCGTTTAAAATGGCGGTTTATGCCATTGGTGATATCCAAGGCTGTTTCGACGAGTTGCAACAACTCTTGCAGCAACTCAATTTTGATAAGCAACATGATCGGCTTTGGTTCTGTGGCGATCTGGTTAATCGCGGTCCCAAATCATTAGAGGTGTTGCGTTTCGTCAAAGGTTTAGCAGATCGTGCCGTAACGGTGCTGGGCAATCATGACCTGCACCTGCTGGCCAAGGCAGAAGGGTTCGGAAAACAACTGGCCAAAGATACCTTGGATGAGATTCTCAATGCACCGGATCGTGATGAGCTTCTGACCTGGTTACGTCATCAGCCGTTATTACATCATGATGCCGAGCTTGGATTCACCATGGTCCATGCGGGTTTGCCGCCGCAGTGGGATCTGGCTACTGCTCAGGCGTGTGCTAATGAACTGGAAAGCAAATTGCGTGGTCCTGATTATCATGAATTCATTCAAGTGATGTATGGCAACAAGCCTGATCACTGGTCGGATGATCACGAGTATATTGATCGGCTGCGATTTATTACCAACGTCTTTACCCGCTTGCGTTTCTGTTATGCCGATGGTCGCCTGGAGTTAAAAGCCAAGGGTAAGCCAGGAACGGAAAAAAAAGGCACCATGCCATGGTTTGATGTGCCCGGTCGCAAGAGTAAAAAACAACGTATTGTGTTTGGGCATTGGTCAACACTTGGCGTGGGTGAAAGGAAAAACGCATTCGCGCTCGATGGTGGTTGCCTGTGGGGAGGTCAGTTGGTCGCACTTAGATTGGATTGTGAACAGCCGGAATGGTTTGCAATTGACTGCTTGGGTGCCTGTAAGCCAAATAAATGAGAAAGGTCGATAGCTGAATTGCTGGCCTGGCGCATAAAAAAGGAGCGCCAAAATGGCGCCCCTATGGTATTCACGCAACTAATTGGTTGCAGAATTGTTTCTATTTCACAGTGCCGACCAGGCTGCTGCCGGTTGTATCAGGTAGGCGTGGCATGCTGATCTCCGGACGTTCGCCGGTCAGGCTTTCAAGGAAGACAACGGTGTCAGCTACTTGCTGATCGCTCAATTCTTTATCGAGTTGAGTTTTTGCCATAACACGCACTGCTTCATCCAGTGTTGCCACTGAGCCGTTGTGGAAGTAAGGGGCGGTGAGAGCGACATTGCGCAAGCTTGGAACGCGCCACTTGTTCATATCGTCTTTTGCCTTGGTGACTTCGTAACGGCCCTTGTCTTCTGTCAGGTGGTATATCTTGACATGTTTACTATCGTAGGTTGGAAAGTGCTGATAGAAGCCTTGGCCGGTTGGCAGTTCGGTTGGACCGGCAAAATTAGCGCCACTGTGACACGAGTTACAACCAGATTTTTCAAACACCTCTTTACCACGCAAGGCCTGTTCAGACATGGCTTGTTTGTTGCCTTGCACATAGAGATCGTAGGGACTGTCGTGGGTAATCAGGGTGCGCTCGAATGCAGCGATGGCCTTGGCCATGTTGTCGTACGTGACAGCATCTTCTTCTCCAAAAACGGCCTTGAACTGCTCTACATAACCTGGGATAGAGCTCAGGCGTTCTTCAACCGCCTTTTCGCTGGGCATACCCATTTCGATTGGATTGAGTGGTGGTCCTTTGGCCTGGTCTTCCAGCGTGGCGGCGCGGCCATCCCAGAACTGTGCTGTTAGAAAAGCAGCATTCCAGACAGTAGGTGCGCTTCTGCCGCCACGTTGACCATCGACGCCGACTGAGGTGGCGCGATTGTCGGTACCGCTGGACATTACGTTATGGCATGAGTTGCACGAGACAGTGCCATCGATGGATAAGCGGGGATCAAAAAACAGCTGTTTGCCCAGCTCAACTTTTGCTGCTGTCGTCGGGTTGTCCGCTGGTTCGGGTGGTACTTTTGGCAAGGCCTCATCTGCGTAGGCGTTACTGATACCTACGAACAATAAAGCTGCTGCACTGCTTAACAGAAGCTTGCTTCTCTTTTTCATGATCATCTCCTTATGAAGTAAATTGTTTTTGTCGGTCGAAGTGAATGGACAACGATCCGCGGTTGCCGTATCAATAGTATGATTGGACTAATCCTAGGTCAATAGGTAACTATATGAAATATATTAAAAAATATATGAGTTGTTTAGTCAGGAATTACGGTTCCCAGGTGTTGTGCTGGTATAAGAGATTGGGCTTGGGTGGCTTCATTTCATTAGAATGATGGATAGAAAAAAGGGACCTTATAGGCCCCTTTAATCAAGCTCGGTTGATTAGCCAGTCTCTAGGTTTCAAATATTCTTCGTATAGTTTCGCTTCAGGACTGCCTGGCTCAGGTTGCCAATTATATTTCCAGCTCACCAGTGGCGGCAGCGACATCAGGATTGATTCGGTGCGGCCGCCGGTTTGCAGGCCGAACAGGGTGCCGCGATCGTAGACCAGGTTGAATTCGACATAACGGCCGCGACGATAAAGCTGGAAGTCGCGCTCGCGCGAGCCGTATTCTGTATCTTTGCGCCGGGCAACGATTGGACGGTAGGCCTTGATGTAATGGTTGCCGACACTCTGCATAAAATCGAAGCTTTTATCGAAGCCCCATTCGTTCAGGTCATCGAAGAACAGGCCACCCACGCCACGGGTTTCATTGCGATGCTTGAGATAAAAATACTCATCACACCATTTTTTAAAGCGCGGGTAGACCTCTTTGCCAAATGGTTCGCACGCATCGCGTGAGACACGGTGCCAGTGAATCACATCATCTTCGAAAGGGTAGTAGGGTGTCAGGTCAAATCCACCGCCAAACCACCAAATCGGATCAGCACCCTCTTTTTCAGCAATGAAAAAGCGTACGTTGGCGTGAGAGGTTGGGATATATGGATTGCGAGGATGGATAACCAGCGAAACACCCATGGCCTGAAATTTACGCCCTGCTAATTCAGGGCGATGAGCTGTGGCAGAAGCGGGCATCTGGTCGCCAAATACATGAGAGAAATTAACGCCGGCTTGTTCCAGCACAGCGCCTTCGGTTAGAACGCGGGTTCGGCCGCCGCCGCCCTGTTCCCGCTCCCAGGAATCCTCGATGAATTGGGCTTGTCCATCTTCAGCCTCGAGCTCGTCGCAAATTTTGTTTTGCAGTCTTAATAGATACTCTTTTACAGCGTGTACGTCAGGTTTACTCATTAGTTTTCTCTTTGTCTCGCGCGTTAACTAGCTGATTCGGCAAACGATATTATCAGGTTTCAGATTCGGCGGATTACTTTATCACTGATCAGCTCACGAATTTCACTTGGCTTGGTGCTGGCAGGTCGGGAGGCCGGCAGCAGGTAGTCAAGCCGGCCACCGAAATAGCGCCGTACGATTAGTGCCGTTTGTGCGGGCGGCCGACCCGACGGATTGGCGCTGGTGGAAACGATGGCGCCACCAAATTCTGAACACAGTGCCGCGGCAAGTGGATGGGTGGTGATTCTTACGGCTATGGAGTCGTGTGTGCCCGTGAGCCAGGTAGGGGTATTTGCCCGGGCTGGCACAACCCAGGTTGTGGGGTGTGAACGATGTGTTTCCAGTTTTTCCAACAAAGCTGAGTCATTGATATCAATATAGGGCAACAGTTGATGCAGCTCAGCTGCAATCAGAATCAAACCTTTTGCCATGGGCCGATGTTTTAGTGCAAGTAACTCTTTGACCGCAAACAGGTTGAGCGGATCACAACCCAGGCCAAACACTGTCTCGGTTGGGTAGCCGATGACACCGCCAGCGCGCAGAGCACGGCTGGCTTGGCGTAGCTGCCAGGGTGTCATTGAAGCCTACTTGCCTTGTTCGCGGGCGATAGCGCGGTAGCCGATATCCTTGCGATAGAACATGCCGTTCCAACTTATCTTGGCGGCTAATTCATAGGCCTTGGCTTGTGCCTCGGTGACTGTTTCACCCAGGGCAACAGCGCAAAGTACACGGCCGCCAGAAGTGACGACCTGGCCGTCTTGTTCACTAGTGCCGGCGTGGAAGATCTTGGCGTCAGCCGTGTCTGCGCCTTCAAGTCCGTTGATGACATCGCCTTTCTGATAACTACCTGGGTAGCCGCCAGCGGCTAGCACTACACCAAGCGCGGCGCGTTCATCCCATTCGGTGCTGGCCTGGTCCAGTTTGCCATCAAGCGCAATGTTGCATAGATCGACCAAGTCTGACTGCATACGCATCATGATCGGCTGGGTTTCAGGATCACCGAATCGACAATTGTATTCGATGACTTTGGGGGTGCCGTCGGCAGTGATCATTAAGCCAGCATAGAGAAATCCGGTGTAGGGATTGCCCTCGGCCGCCATGCCCCGCACAGTGGGTTCGATCACCTCTTTCATAATCCGCTCATGCACAGCTGGCGTCACCACGGGGGCGGGGGAGTAGGCCCCCATGCCGCCGGTGTTAGGGCCAGTGTCAGCTTCGCCGACACGTTTATGATCCTGGCTGGTGGCCATGGGCAGAATATTCTTGCCATCCACCATACAGATGAAGCTGGCTTCTTCGCCGTCGAGGAATTCTTCAACCACTACCCGATGGCCTGCCTCACCAAAGGCGTTACCGGCGAGCATGTCGCGTACGGCTTCTTGCGCCTCGGTTTCAGTCATGGCGACAATGACACCTTTGCCGGCGGCCAGGCCATCGGCCTTGATCACAATCGGTGCGCCGCTTTGCTTTATATATGCCAGAGCGGGTTCTATCTCGGTGAAGTTTTGGTAGTCCGCGGTCGGGATGTTGTGGCGGGCGAGAAAGTCTTTAGTAAAAGCCTTGGAGCCTTCCAGTTGTGCCGCTGCCTTGCTTGGACCGAAGCAACGCAGGTCGGCCTCATTGAACGCATCAACCAGACCGATCACCAGCGGTGCCTCTGGGCCAACGATGGTGAGTCCAATGCCGTTCTGTTTGGCAAAATTGATTATGCCAGCGACATCTTCCACGCCGATGGCGATATTTTCCAGTTTGGCCTCATTGGCGGTGCCAGCATTGCCTGGGGCAACATATACCTTATCAATTTTGGGTGATTGAGCCGCTTTCCATGCCAGGGCATGTTCACGACCGCCACTACCGATCACTAAGACCTTCATTATCTGTATGTTTCCCCAGAGTTTTTTGTATGAGAAGATGAGTGGGGTATTCTACCGTAAGGTAATCTGCTCGAATACCTCTCAAAGTTAGATTGCGAAGAATTGCAATGAATTATAGAAATAATGGCAAAAATTATGTATAACTACGGATAAGAAGATCAGTTAAATAACTGTTAAAAAATTTGATTAAGGGGTGGATGGCCACATTCTGTTGGTCTCACGTTTAAGTTGAGTGCAGATAAGGAATGTCTGTCTTGCATGGAGATTTTGGGGATGATTAAGGCGCGTAATGTATTGGTAACGGCCCTTGTCGTATGGGGTTGTTCTATTTCAATGGCTTCAGCAGCCGTTTTCAATGTAAATACCACCGTCGATGCTGTTGATAGTGATACTTCGGATGGGGTGTGTCTAACAACCGATGGTGAGTGTAGTCTTCGAGCCGCGATCCAACAGGCCAATGCCAGTTCAGATGCAGATGAAGTCAATCTGCCCGCAGGTACTTACGAGCTAAGTCTTGAAGGTATCAAAGATGACGAAGGGGCAACTGGCGATCTTGATGTTAAAAGTGAGATCACCATCAATGGCAGCGGCGCCGATCAGGTCGCTATAGATGGCATACAGAGTGATCGTGTTTTTGAGGTGCATACCGGTGCTAACTTGACCTTGAACTCCCTTACTGTGCGCAATGGTAATGCTGGTCAGCAAACATCTGGCGGTGGTATTCAAATTTATCAAGGTGCTTTGACTGTTAATGATTGCAATATAACGCTCAACGGTATCGCTTTTGGGGTGGGAGGTGGTATCAACAGCTTTCGGGGTACTGTGGTGATCAATCGCAGCACCGTGAGCGAAAACTACAGTATGAATGCGGGCGGTGGTATTTCGAATCAAAGTGGAAGGCTCACCATCAATGACTCCACTATCCGGGATAATGGCAGTCTAGCCGGTACGATCTCGGTTCTTGGTGGTGGAATCTATAACGCGTCCATGATCGGCTTCCTGCACATCAGTAACAGTACCATTTCTGGTAATGATGTCTCTGTGGATGGCGGTGGCATCTACCATCTGATCGGAACAATGAAAATTACCAACAGCACTATCAGCGATAATTTTGCTACCCGTAATGGCGGTGGCCTGTTTGTGCACAGTGGGAGTAGCGCTTTTGGTTCCGATGGAAATACGCTGGTGAATGTCACAATCGCCAATAATGGCGCCGATGCTTATGATAGCACCGGACGAGGCAGGGGCGGTGGTGGTATTTATGTCGAGGGTGCAGTTCCAATGGAATTTACCAATACTATTGTGGCCAACAGTACAGCGGGTGGTGATTGTTTCAATAATAATGGCGAGATTATGTCCCTAGGTAATAACCTGGATACAGACGGTAGTTGTGAGCTGTCAAGTGATGCCAGCAGTATTAATGGTGGCGATGCCGGCCTGGGCAATTTGGCAGACAACGGCGGTCCTACCTTGACCCATGCGTTGTTGGCCAATAGTGAAGCCTTGGATGCAGGTGATAATGATAACTGTCCGGCGATTGACCAGCGTAACTATGCTCGAGTTGATAGCAGTTGTGATATTGGAGCCTTTGAAGATGGTGCCCAGGCGCCAGTAACTTTGCTTGCCGGACCACCACCGCCTGCTGATGCAGATAATGTTAATCATGCCCCAACAGTCTTAGATTTGGTTTTGGCAGTTGAAGCAGGAGGTAGTGTTACTAACATTGCCACTGGAGTTGATCCTGATGGCGATACCCTGGTGTATGAGGTTCTAGAGTGGCCTACAAAGGGAAATTTTGGCTGGGAGTGGGAAGGTAGTGACCCAGTAGCTGGTGCGTTTACATATGTTGCAGATGTTAATGCGATAGGTTCTGACACTATCATCTACCAGGTATGTGATCAGTCGCTATGTTCCGATCCCGCTACGGTTAGTATTGCCATTAGTGCTACAGCTACAGCGATAAGTAGTGCGATTTCCATAGAGGTTGTTTCTCAAAGTAGTGGCGCTACGGTAAGCCAGGTACAAATTGTTTCATCTGATGCTCTTGAGGTGAATGTGGCTGATGTTGACTACACTCAGCCATTGGACATTTTCTTTTTCAGTGTTGACAATATTCCGACGGATGCTGATAGCCAGTTAAACGGAACTGAAATAGTCATTCAATTACCGCTCGATGCCATCATCGATGAAAATGCAACGGTACGTAAGCTCGATAAGTTTAATGCTTGGCATACGCTTCCCGAAGTTGCAGATCCAGGCCGACCAAATATGACAACAGGAAGGATTGATCCTGATGCCAAGACGTTAACCCTGGTGTTGCATGACAATGATGAATTCGATCTTGATCCAACAATAGGTGTAATTCTGGATCCTGTTGCTATTTCAGTACCGAAAGTTGTTGGTGATGACACCACTGCAGATGACACCACTGCAGATGACACTACTGCAGATGACACTACTGCAGATGACACTACTGCAGATGACACTACTGCAGATGACACCGCTGCAGATGATACCGCTGCAGATGATACCACTGGGGATAGCATTGCTGCTGTTGCTGGTGATGATGCCGCCGGGGAAAATATTGACAGCGGTGGTACTGGTGGAGGCGCTGAAAATGTTTCTGTGGAGGTGGCGCCAGTTGAAGATACCTCTTCATCGATTGTGGATGAAGCAAGTGTTGTGAGTGATGATGCTGCTGCTGAAACTACCGATGCTGTTGCTGCGGCATTTCACCCAGTCATGCTGTTGTTGTTTGGATTGCTAGGTTTACGCTGGCGTAAACGTAGTTAGTTGCAGTATCAAAAAATAAAAAAGCCCGCAATTGCGGGCTTTTTTTATGGAAGGCTTTTAGCTAAATCAGTGACGAAAATGTCGCATACCGGTAAATAACATGGCAATGTTATGTTCGTCGGCAGCCGCTATTACCTCTTCGTCACGCATGGAACCACCCGGCTGGATCACGGCAGTAATGCCGGCTTGGGCAGCGGCATCAATGCCATCGCGAAATGGAAAGAAGGCGTCTGAAGCCATCACTGACCCCGGGACTTCCAGCCCTTCATCAGCTGCTTTAATGCCGGCAATCTTGGCACTGTAAACGCGGCTCATCTGGCCTGCACCCACACCAATGGTTGTACCGTTTTTGGCATAAACAATGGCATTGGATTTTACATACTTGGCAACTTTCCAGCAGAAGGCCAGGTCTTTCATTTCCTGTTCACTTGGGGTGCGTTTGCTGACAACCTGTAAATCGCTGCTGCTGACCATGCCGTTGTCGCGCGTTTGAAGCAGCATGCCGCCAGTAACACGTTTGTAATCAAGGCTGGGTTTGGGGTCTCCACCCCAGTTGCCGCATGCGAGCAGGCGGACATTTTTCTTCTCCGCAACAATCTTGCTGGCTTCTTCGCTAATAATTGGAGCGATGATGACTTCTACAAACTGACGTTCGATAATCGCTTGGGCTGTCTCACCATCCAGTTCGCGGTTGAATGCGATGATGCCGCCGAAAGCAGAGGTCGGGTCTGTCTTGTAAGCATTGTCATAAGCTTCCAGCTGCGTGTCAGCAATCGAAACGCCACATGGATTGGCATGTTTGACGATGACGCAGGCGGGATCGTCGAACTGCTTGACGCATTCCAGCGCAGCGTCCGTGTCGGCAATGTTATTAAATGACAGTTCCTTGCCTTGTAATTGAATGGCAGTTGAGATGCTCGATTCACTGGCGTGGCTTTCGATGTAAAAGGCGGCTTGTTGATGCGGGTTCTCACCATAGCGCATATCCTGTGCCTTGATGAACTGGGCACTAAAAGTGTGTGGAAAGCTGCAGCGATTCTGATTACTTTGGCCGCCGTCAGTAATGCTGCCCAGATAGTTGGCTATTGCGCCATCATAAGCGGCGGTATGTTCAAATGCCCGGGTTGCCAGATTAAAACGAGTCTCATGGCTTAAGGCGGTATCGTTCTCTTGCATTTCGTCGAGGATCATCGCGTAATCCGTGGCATCAACGATGATGGTGACATCCTTATGGTTTTTTGCCGCCGCACGCACCATGGTTGGGCCGCCTATATCGATATTTTCAATTGCGGTGGCCAGGTCGCAATCAGGATTGGCAACGGCTTGTTCGAATGGATAAAGATTAACAACTACCATATCGATCGCTTTGATGTCATTGTCGGCCATGATGGCATCGTCGGTGCCGCGGCGTCCAAGAATGCCGCCGTGTACTTTTGGATGCAGCGTCTTGACTCGGCCGTCCATCATTTCGGGAAAGCCAGTGTAATCAGCGACTTCAATTGCATCAATGTTGTTGTCTGATAAGAGCTTATAAGTTCCCCCGGTAGAGAGGATCTCTATATTCATGTTGCTCAGCGCCTGAGCAAATTCAACAATACCGGTTTTATCGGAAACACTAATAAGTGCACGTTTGATAGTTGCCATAGTTTTACCGCTTATTCGTTATCGGGGAAGCTGGGGCGGTAATATTGCCGCCGCAATACTGGCTTAATCGTGCAAGCCGTATAGACGAAGTTTTTTACGCAGTGTGCTGCGGTTAATGCCCAGGACGGCAGCCGCTTTGGATTGATTGCCGCGAGTGCGTTCCATTACCGCTGAGAACAAGGCTTGTTCCACTTCACCTATCATCATGTCGTACAGATTGCCAGGTGCCTGACCATCGAGATCGGATAGATAATTATTAATAGCTGTGTAGGCAGCATTGCGTAAAGGCTGTTTGCGACGCTCTTGAAAAGGCTTGGGAGCGTCTTTTACTACAGTCACTTCAGGCCGCCTGTTGTATGTCCTGCTGTAAACGTTCAAAGAAGTCCTCGGTCATAGTTAGTTGTTCATCGATAGTGTCAACACGGTTGACAGCCTGCCGGAAGGCGGCGCCATGGCGTTGGCCTTTGCTGTACCAGGATATATGCTTGCGGGCCATGCGTACGCCTGTGTATTCACCGTAAAAATTATATAAATTATGTAAATGGCCGATCAAAATATCGCGCACTTCTTGGATCGACGGTTCGGCCAGTTTTTCACCCGTTTTCAGGTAATGATCTATTTCGCGGAATATCCAGGGGCGTCCCTGGGCCGCACGGCCGATCATTACCCCGTCGACGCCGGTTCTGTCTAAAACAAATTTTGCCTTCTCTGGGGTGCTGATGTCGCCGTTGGCAATGACAGGGATATCAACCGACTGCTTGATCTCGGCAATGGTGTCGTATTCCGCTTCTCCGCTGTAACCGCAGGCGCGCGTCCGGCCATGTACAGCCAGGGCTTGAATGCCAGACTCCTGCGCGATGTGGGCAATATTTACGCCGTTGCGGTTTGCCATATCCCAGCCGGTGCGAATCTTAAGCGTGACCGGTACCTCTACCGCGCCAGCCACTGCTTCAAGAATCTGTTTTACCAAGGCTTCGTTTTGCAATAAGGCGGAACCCGCGGCAACATTACATACTTTTTTAGCTGGGCAGCCCATGTTGATATCAATAATCTGTGCGCCGTTATCAACGTTGTAACATGCGGCCTGAGCCATCATGTTGGGGTCAGCGCCCATAATCTGTACTGATTTGGGTTCTGCCTCACCTTCATGATTGGCGCGGCGCTTGGTTTTTTCGCTGCCCCATAACAATGAGTTAGACGAGACCATTTCAGACACAGCCATGCCCGCGCCCAGTTGTTTGCACAATTGACGGAAGGGACGATCTGTCACGCCGGCCATAGGAGCCAGGACAAGATTATTATTTAGTGTATAAGGGCCGATTCTCATTATGACTAACGTTTAGCTAATCTGTTTTAGGGCCGTAGAGCCGAACGATGAATGATAACCTCAAACGGTGGTTCGGGAAAAGACTTGACGAGCTATTTTCTGCCGCTTGAACTAGAGAAATTCGAATTCGAAACCAACAGCCTCTTTACCTGGATCAACCAATTCGAGCAGTATCTCGTGGCTCTTGTTTGCTGTGATTCCGGCACGAATATTGACGGCGGGATCGGATATGTACTCTTCAGGTAAAAAACGCCGCCCCGACATGATATGCCCGGTGATGTCTTGCATACTGAGTTCTATTAAGGGAAAGGCTTGAGTGAAATCAGCTTCATTGTGGATCACGGCTTTGACAACCAGCACATTTTTTCTTTTGTCATGGGCACGGATGTCGCGTTCAGTGAGTTTTACCAGGTGAGGTGCTTTCATTAGCGGCACTTCACAATTGGCATACGAACACAGCATTTCCAGTGCGGGGCGATATTGTGCGGTCTGAGACAGCTTATCAAGATTAAAATAGGCGTATTGAACAATCAGCACGAACACCAGGGGTATGCTCATTAAACCCCAGACATAGCGTTTGCCAGTGCCCCTGTTGCTGGGGGTTTGTGTTTGTAACTCGTTGATAATTTCCTGCGAGTGATCCGTTTCAATGTCATTCCCTTGTGGCTCTGGCTTGGCTGCAGCAGGTGTTTCGCTTTGTTCGATCGGTTTTTGTGGGGTTTGCTCATCTGCAGCTGCTGTAGTTTCCACTGTGGCTGAGCTGGGCTCGTCCAGCTCTGGCGTCAGGGTGTCGGCTAACGTGGGGGGCGCAGGTTTATCGGCGTTGGCGGGTGGTTCATCAACCAGGTTCGAAAGCGCATTAAATGTGCCGAAGCAGCGGCCGCAACGAACTTCACCCTTGGCCGTTTTGAGCTGGCTGGAGGTGACGCGAAAGTAGGTGTCACAATGCGGGCAGTGAGTGTACATTTAGATGGAGAAGTCTTAGTTTATTATTAAAGTAAATTGATATCTTTTTGAAATTGATAGAAAGTTTATCGACGCTTACCATCAATTCTGACCCACTCTTGTTGCTGCATCGGCGGCTGTAACTCAAACCAAGTGCTATAGCGCTGGATGATCTGTTGCGCTTGCTCTGCAAGTATCCCTGATAATACTATTTGGCCGCCGGATTTTACTATATCAGCAAAGTGAGGTGCCAGCTCTAACAAGGGGTTGGCCAGGATGTTGGCTAGAATCAAATCAGCCTGCTCAGCTTCAAATTGATTTGGCAACAAAGCGTTTATTTTAGCGTTTACATTATTTTTTTTGGCGTTATCTTGCGTTGCCAGGATCGCCTGCGGATCATGATCAACTGCATCAATATGTTTTGCGCCCAACAAGGCTGCCGCGATGGCGAGAATGCCAGATCCACAACCGTAATCAATTACGTCCAGGTCTTTGGGTGGGTGAGAATCAAGCCATTCCAGGCACAAAGCGGTCGTTGGATGGGTGCCCGTGCCGAAGGCCAGGCCAGGATCGAGCATGATATTAACAGCGTCGGGATCATCCGGCGTATGCCAGCTGGGGCAGATCCACAGGTTTTGGCCAAATTTGATGGGTTTGAAATTGTCCATCCAGGCACGTTCCCAGTCCTTGTCTTCTACCGGGTTAATGCGGAACTGTTGCGGCGCTTGAGGCCCCAGGGCTGATTTCAATTCATCGATGATGGCGGGCATGTCATCGTTGGCGTCAAACAGGCCAATGATGAGGGTGTTGTTCCATAGCTTGGTTTCACCTGGATCCGGTTCGAACAGGGGTTGGTCTGCACCATCTTCAAAGGTCACGGCTGCAGCCCCCAAGCTTGAAAGCAGCTCACTGATTTGTTCTGCCTGATTGGCTGGGCTGTCGAATTTAAGTTGTAACCAGGGCATTGATCTGCTCGAAATAAACGGGACGACCAGGCGCCCCTTTACGGTATTACTTGAGGCCCAGTTTCTTTTCCAGGTAGTGGATGCTGGTGCCACCAGCCTTGAAGGCAGAGTCACGCAACAGGCGGCGATGTAGTGGGGCGTTAGTTTTGATGCCTTCAATCACTAGTTCATCCAGCGCGGTAGACATTCTGGCTAGGGCTGACTCGCGAGTTGCGCCGTGGGTAATTATTTTGCCGATCATGGAGTCGTAATAAGGTGGCACTGCATAGCCGCTGTATATATGTGAATCAACTCGCACACCCGGGCCGCCCGGCGCATGGAAATTGCTGATGGTGCCGGGGCTGGGCATGAAGTTGTCCGGGTCTTCGGCATTGATGCGGCACTCAATGGCGTGGCCATTGATCTTGATGTCTTCTTGTTTGTAAGCAAGTTCTTCGCCAGCGGCAACACGCAGCTGTTCCTTAACCAGATCTACACCAGTAATCATCTCAGTCACTGGGTGTTCAACCTGCAGGCGGGTGTTCATTTCAATAAAGTAGAACTCACCATTTTCGTAGAGAAATTCGAAGGTTCCAGCACCGCGGTAGCCGATTTTGCGGCAGGCCTGGGCACAGACTTCCCCCATCTTGTTGCGAAGTTCTTCGCTTAGGCCGGTGGCGGGTGCTTCTTCAATGACTTTTTGATGGCGGCGCTGCATGGAGCAGTCACGTTCACCCAGATGGATGGCATTACCATGGGTGTCTGCCAATACCTGGAATTCAATATGGCGCGGATTTTCAAGAAATTTTTCCATGTAGACCGTATCGTTGCCAAAGGCGTTTGCAGCTTCGACCTTGGTCAAAGTAATGGCATGGAGTAGGGTGGCTTCACTGTTGACCACACGCATACCGCGGCCACCACCACCACCGGCAGCTTTGATGATCACGGGATAACCAATGCTGCGGGCCATGCGCAGGGTCTCGTCACTGTCGTCACCCAATGGACCGCCAGAGCCAGGCACGCAAGGGACGCCGCTGGCTTTCATCGCCTCAATGGCTGAGATTTTGTCACCCATGGTACGGATGGTCTCGGGTGTAGGTCCGATGAAAATGAAGCCGCTCTCTTCTACCCGTTCAGCAAAATCAGCATTCTCGGATAAAAAACCATAGCCGGGATGGATGGCGACGGCATCCGTTACTTCAGCCGCGCTGATGATGGCTGGAACATTTAGATAACTCTGGGTGGAATCGGCGGGACCAATGCAAACAGACTCATCTGCCAGACGCACATGTTTCAGGTCGCGATCCGCAGCAGAGTGCACTGCCACGGTTTTGATGCCCAATTCGCGACAGGCGCGCAAAATGCGCAGCGCAATCTCTCCCCGGTTCGCGATAGCAACTTTTTCGAACATAAATCTCTAACTATCCCTTAGTATGGTTGATGGAAAAAGTCTGTATAAGCGTTGCCGCAATTACTCGATGACAAAGAGTGGCTGGCCATACTCAATCGGCTGGCCGTTTTCCACCAGGATGGCAGCGATTTTGCCTGATTTGTCCGCTTCAATCTGGTTCAGCATTTTCATTGCCTCAACAATACAGAGCGTATCTCCTACGCTGACCTGATGACCAACTTCAACAAAAGCTTTGGCACCTGGTGACGGGGCACGGTAGAAAGTGCCCACCATCGGCGCGGTAACTTGATGACCGCTGGGTATGGCGGGTTCGCTTGATTCCGGTTTGGCACTTGCGGCAGGCGCAGCTACAGGTGAAGCCGCAGCAGCAGGCATCGCCGCCATGACCGGGGCTACAGGTGCGGATTGCGAGTAGCGGCTAATACGGACTGACTCTTCACCTTCATGTATTTCAATTTCGGCGATGTCAGATTCTTCCAGCAGTGCAATTAATGCTTTGATTTTACGTGTGTCCATGTCTGTAAACCGTATTTGTTAGTTGTTTAAGTAATTTGGTCAATGGCCGCTTGCAGTGCAAGTTGGTAACCTTTTGGCCCTAATCCGCTGATAACTCCTTGTGCCAGATCTGAAAAATAAGACTCGCGGCGAAAGCTTTCGCGGGCAAAAATATTGGAAAGGTGAATCTCTATAAAAGGAATCTTGACAGCGCTCAGTGCATCACGCATGGCGACACTGGTATGGGTAAACGCAGCAGGATTGATAAGAATAAAATCAACCTGTTCATTGCTTGCAGATTGAATCTTTTCTACCAACTCATGTTCGGCATTGCTTTGAAAGCAAGTCAGTTGATGTCCCCCCTGCTGGGCATCCTGAATCAGTTGAGATTCAATGTCTGCCAGTTTTGTAGCACCATAATGTTGCGGTTCACGGCGACCCAGAAGATTCAGGTTGGGGCCGTTTAGCACCAGAATTTTGGCCATTTATTTCCTCTAGCGAGCGATTTTTTATTTGCAGACAGGCGTGGCGTGACACGCTAGCTGCTTGTTGCTTTGTTAAGGTAAAACAGCGCCATGCATTGCAGCCGATTTTGTCATGTAAGCGCGGTGAATGTCCAGATTTTTGTCAAGCTGGCGTATTTTCGCGGCAAGTTGGCCGCATTTGGCGACGATTCTGCCGTCTTTTTTTATCTCCCCAGAGTTACTGGAGGTATTTCTTGATCTCGTTTTCGATGGTTTCGCGATCCATTTCGCCGTACTTGATGAAGGCGATATTTCCAGCTTGGTCAGTGATGACAGTGTAGGGCAGCACGCCCAGATCGTTACCCAACAGTTCGGCGACTTCAATCACGTCATCGTCACCAAGCAGGATTGGGTAGTTAATACCTGCCTCGTTGACAAATTGCATGACCGCGTCCTTATCATCGCGGGCGATGCCGATGACCTGCAAATTAAAGTTACGATAGTCATTTTGCAGTTCAATAAGTGCAGGTATTTCGCGTTTGCACGGCGGGCACCAGGTGGCCCAGAAATTGATCACTTGCACCTTGCCAATCCATTGTGAATTCTTTTCACGCACGCCATCCAGCCCCAGCAGGCTGAATTCAGGTACCGGGGTACCGATGAGTGATTGGGTTTCAGGAGAAGGATCGGGAACCTGGCGAAACAACTGAACGGCGTAATCGCCGATGAACATACCAACCAGGAAGATGACGATTGCACCGATCATCACCATTTTTTGATTTTTCATATCAGTCCTTTATTACAGCTTGAAAGCAGCCCTGGTGTGGTTTTCAAATTCATCCGCATCAAGAAAACCCATCAGGCGATAGCGGGACAACTCTTGTCCTGAATCGTCAAAGAATAATATCGAAGGTGGGCCAAACAGTCCAAAGGCATCGAGCAGGGCCTTATCCTGGCTATCATTCAGAGTGACATCTGCCTGAAGTAATATGACGTTGGATAAGGCAGCCTGAACATCGGGATTTGAAAAGGTCTTCCTCTCCATTTCGACACACGAGATACACCAGTCAGCATAAAAATCCAACATCACCGTTTTGTTTTGAGCCGCGGCAAGTTGAAGCTCTTGCTTCAGACCATCCAGTCCTTTGACCTGTTTAAACTCGAGGCTGTGCTGCTGTGTGCTGGCATCACTGTTTGCTGCCAGGCTGATATTGGCCAAAGGGTGGAATATGTCTTTGCCGCCACTTGATGCGCCAACCAGCAGCATGCCGCCGTAGATCAACAGAACAACCCCCAAACCTTTCCATAATTTAGGCCAGCCACCCACCTCGGGTTGCAAACGATCAAGTGCGCCTAGGTAAACCGCGCAAACTATCAACAGGATGCCCCATAACGCCAGCCCCACTGCTGCCGGAATGATACGTTCAACCAACCAGATAGCGACAGCAATCAAGAGTACGCCAAACACAGCCTTGACCGTATTCATCCACGGACCTGCCTTGGGCATTAGTTTGCCAGCTGATGTGCCAATCAACAGCAGGGGCGCGCCCATGCCCATGCTCAGGGAAAACAGTGCCGCTGCGCCAAGCACGGCATCACCGGTCTGGCCGATATAGATCAGTGCCCCCGCCAGTGGGGCGGCAATGCAGGGACCGACAATCAGAGCAGAAAAAAATCCCATAATACCGACACCCACAAAGGTGCCGCCGCGTTGTTTGTTGCTTATTTCGGTAAGTTTATTCTGTATGCTTTGTGGCATCTGTAATTCATAAAAGCCGAACATGGAGAGCGCCAGTAGCACAAAAATGGTGCTGAAGCTTCCCAGTACCCATGGGTTTTGAAAGGCCGCTTGTAAATTGCTGCCAAACAGACCGGCCATCAGCCCGGCAATGGTATAAGTGACCGCCATCGCCAGGACATAAGTCAGCGATAGGGTAAAGGCGCGGTGCGTCGTGATGTGACTGCCCTGACCGGCGATGATGCTGGATAAAATTGGAATCATTGGGAAGACGCATGGTGTGAAGGTCAGCAGCAGTCCCAGGCCGAAGAAGCTGAGCATGCTCAGAAACAGGCTGTCTTCCGCCAGGCCTCGGGCATAGCGGTCTTGCTCAGAGATGAAATCTGCGCCGCCAACATCGCGCTCAGGTGCAGGGCTGGTGGCCTCGGGCAGGCTCAGCACAACTTCTTGTTTCATTGGTGGATAGCAGAAACCCGCTTCGGCGCAACCCTGGTATTTGATTTTTAGGGTGATGTCGCGGGCCTCGGTGTTGCCGCGTTCCAGCGGCAGCCGCGCTTCAATTTCATGATAAAAAACCTCCATCAAACCAAAGGCTTCGTCATGTTTTTCCTTGCCGCGTGGTAATTCATTGGGAATGATGCTGATGCCGTCGGCATCAATCAGTTCGAAGGCTATCTTGTCACGATACAGATAGTAACCGTCAGCGATGTCCCAGCGGGCCGTCAGTGTGTAGGCATCCTCAACTTCTGTGCTGAGAATAAAGGCCTGGTCGGGGGGGAGAAATGTATCCTGGGTACCTCCAAATCCTAACTTCTGTCCAAATGCGGAAATACTGTCTAGGAGTCCTTTTTCTTGTTTTGACTCAATGTTGACCGTAGTGGGATCTTCCTCGGCCTGGATTGGCAAAGAGAATAAAAAGAAACTCAGCGCGGCGACGAGCAGAGCCAGTGAGAAATACCAGGATTGTGACTTCAGATTTGCAGGCATTACGGTTACTTGGTGTTGTTGTTAATCCAGTCAAGGTAGGCGGGTAAGCCTGTGTTTATTGGGACTGCCACGACCTCCGGAAGTTCATAGGGGTGGAGTGTCAGGATGACCTGTTCCAGCTCAGTATAACAGTCGCTATTGGTTTTAATTACAAGCAGATATTCTGAACCACTCTCCACCTTGCCGTGCCAGCGATAAACAGACTTGATGTTTGGAATAATATTTACACAAGCCGCCAGTTGCTGTGCTACCAGTTCGGTGGCAATGCGTTGTGCAGTCTCAGCATCTGGACAGGTATTAAGCACGATTTGTTGTTTTAAACCCATGGCGGGCAAGATACCTGAACACATGCTTGAGGGCAAAGGGCTTGTGCCTGGTGTAGAATGTGGGTTCTCTCTAAGATCGGATGACAAAGATGTTTTCATTTCGCGCCCTGTTGGCGCTTTTCTTGATTGTCCCAATTATTGAAATCTATCTGTTGATTCAGGTGGGTAGTGTCATCGGTGCAATTCCGACCGTTTTTCTGGTGGTGTTCACCGCAGTGCTGGGTGCGCTGTTGCTGCGCCAGCAGGGCTTTTCAACCTTGGCGCGTGTGCAGGCTACTCTGGCGCGTGGCGAGTTGCCTGCGTTGGAGATGCTCGAGGGGGTGATGCTGCTGTTTGGTGGTGCTTTATTGCTGACCCCCGGTTTTTTTACTGACGTTATTGGGTTTATCTGTCTGATCCCACAGTTGCGTCAGCGCACCATTCTCTGGGCCTTGCGCCGTGGAGTGATTACCACTTTAGGGCCGGATGGCAAGCCACATCGAGGTGAGCGCCAACAAGGGCCGCGCACCATTGAGGGTGAATATTGGCGTGATAAGGATGAGCGTAAATAGCTGATTGCCACTATGCTGGAAATTGGCGGCAAGATGTAATTCACTGTTATTTGTTTATGGCAAAGAAAAAGCCCCACTCAACGAGCGGGGCTTGTTTGTTTGAACGGTTGGAATGCCTACTTGAGTGACAGTTCTGAAGAGTCATCATCGGCGAGGCTGAGCCCCGATTCTTTTTCCTGAATACTGCCACCTTTTTCTTCCAGGTCGATACGCAGGCGCAGATTGTTTGGAGAGTCAGCATTGCGCAAGGCTTCATCCATGGTGATGCGACCTTCTTTGTATAGATAATAGAGCGCGGCATCGAAAGTGCGCATGCCGATGTTTTCCGATTTTTCCATAATCTCCTTGATGGCAGCGACTTCACCTTTCATGATCAGGTCAGCCACCATGGGCGTACCGAGCAGCACCTCGATGGCGGCCGCGCGTTTGCCATCAACGGTCGGGACCAGCCGTTGCGAAACGAAACCACGCAGGTTGAGCGACAGGTCCAGTAGTAGCTGTTTGTGGCGCTCTTCCGGAAAAAAGTTGATGATACGGTCCAGCGCCTGGTTAGCATTGTTGGCATGCAGGGTGGAAATGGCCAGATGACCGGTTTCAGCGAAGGCCATGGCGTGTTCCATGGTTTCGCGATCGCGGATCTCACCGATGAGGATGACGTCTGGCGCCTGACGCAGTGTGTTTTTCAGGGCATCTTCAAAGGTCAGAGTATCAACCCCCACTTCGCGCTGGTTAACGATCGATTTTTTGTGTTTGTGGACAAATTCAATCGGGTCCTCAATAGTGATGATGTGCCCCGCGTTGTTGGCATTACGGTAATCAATCAGGGCGGCCAGGGATGTGGATTTACCCGAACCGGTACCGCCGACAAATAACACCAGGCCGCGCTTCTGCATTACCAGTTTCGTCAGTACTTCGGGTAGCCCCAGGTCTTGCCAGTTGGGGATATCCGTTTTGATGGCCCGGATGACAATGCTGGTCTGATTGCGTTGCTTAAAAATATTGACGCGAAAGCGGCCGACGCCTGTCTCGGAGATGGCCAGATTCATCTCGGGGCGTTCCTTGAAATCCTGTTGTTGTTCCTCATTCATAATTTGGTTGGCGATTTCCTCCACTCGCCCAGGCGCTAGAGGACTTTTCTCCAACGGCACAAGCTGTCCCTGAATTTTGGCGCTTGCGGGTGCCATGGTGGCTAAATACAGGTCTGAGGCATCCTTCATGACCATAATTTTCAAATAATCTTTGAGTTCCATTTGCTCTGTTTATCCAATTAGTTGCGGCAATTAGTATCGTGAAAGATATCGGCGTTATAAGGCCCAACTTGAGAAGTGGTATGATCCTGAGAAGGCTGATAAAAAGTCAGATATATAGTTTTCATCGCTTCTTCCGGGATCAAAAATTCGGCTGATTTATATGACAAACGACAACAATCATAACGAGCTGGCCCTGCCGCCAGCGGGCTTGGCGGATTTGCCAGCTGAATTGAGCCAGATCGTAGCGCAGCAATGGCAGGATTTTTGTGCTGTAGCAGGTGATGCCAGCAAGGTAATTGTGGCTGATGAGAAGCTGGCTCTGGCCTTGTGCCGGGTATGGGCCTGTAGCGATTTTGTTGCCAAGACCTGTGTGCGTTATCCGGCCATGTTGTTTGAATTGGTTGATGAGGGCCACCTGCAGAGCGTTTGTTCGTCACACTATTATCACCAGAGTTTACTCAAAGCGCTGCAGAATATTGTGGATGATAATACCTTGGGTATCGCGCTACGCCAGTTTCGCCGGCGCGAGATGGTGCGTATTGCCTGGCGCGATATTGCTGGCTGGGCTGGGCTGGATGAAACCCTGAACGATCTTTCTTCCCTGGCGACGGTCTGTGTTGATACCTCCTTGTCTCTATTGCATGAGTGGCAGAGCAAAGAATTCGGCCCGCCGATAGGCGCTCAGAGCGGCCAGCCACAATCCCTGGTGGTGCTGGGAATGGGCAAGCTGGGCGCGGGGGAGCTGAATTATTCCTCGGATATCGATCTGATTTTTGCCTACCCGGAAGAGGGGCAAAGCGAAGGCGGCCGGCTTGAATTGACGAATAGTGAATATTTTCTCCGTCTTGGCCGGCGCCTGATTAACGCCCTGGATCAGCGCACCGCCGAGGGCTATGTCTTCCGGGTTGATATGCGTCTGCGGCCCTTTGGTGATAGTGGGCCGTTGACAATGAGTTTTGCCGGGATGGAGGATTATTATCAGGTCCACGGCCGTGAGTGGGAACGGTATGCCATGATTAAAGCGGCGGTGATTGCCGGTGACCAGGTAGCCGGTGCAGAGCTGATGCAGATCCTGCGGCCGTTTGTTTATCGCCGCTATCTCGACTATGGTGCGTTTGAATCACTGCGTGAAATGAAGGAGATGATTGCCCGCGAAGTGCGCCGTAAAGGCATGGAGGGCAACGTCAAGCTTGGCCCTGGCGGCATTCGTGAGATTGAATTTATTGGTCAGGCCTATCAGTTGATTCGTGGTGGGCGTGATCGTGGTTTGCAGATTCGTCCAATTCAACAGGTGTTATCGCTGTTGGCAGAAAAAGAGTATCTGCCTGGCTTTGTGGTCGAGTCTCTGCAAACGGCCTATGTGTTTTTGCGTCAGGCAGAAAATCGACTTCAGATGATGGCCGATCAACAGACCCATGCCTTGCCTAGCAACGCGCTTGATCGTCAACGCTTGGCGCTGGCGATGAATTTTCCAGATTGGCAGACCTTTGAGGCGGAGTTGCGTCAACAAATGGCTGCCGTGCATGATGCCTTTGAGCAAGTGTTCACTGCGCCGCAGCGAGAACAGGCCGCTGAGCAGGGTTCAGAGTTTGATGCGGTTTGGTTGGGTGACATGGCTGAAGATGCCGCAGCCGAATTGTTGCAGCGGCAGGGTTATAAACAGCCAGAAGAGGTGTTGCGCCTGTTGCTGCAGCTGCGAGAGGGGTCTGCTTTTCGAAGTCTCTCATCTCGCGGGCGTGAACGCATGGATAGGCTAATGCCCTTGTTGCTTGGGGCGGTTGCAGCGGTGAGTCAGCCAGAGCAGGTGTTGGCCCGTGTAATCAATCTGATCGAAGCGATTGTGCGGCGCACTGCCTACTTGGCGTTGCTGGTGGAAAACCCGATGGCTTTGTCTCAGTTGGTTAAGTTGTTTGCTGCCAGCCCCTGGATTGCCAAGCATTTAGCCCGATATCCGGTGTTGCTGGATGAGCTGCTCGATGCCCGCAGCCTCTACGCACCCTTGAATCGTAAGTCGTTAGAAGCGGAGTTGAGTTTGGCGCTGGAGCAGGTGGGTGATGATTTGGAGCAACAGATGGAGGCGTTGCGACATTTCAAGCAGGCCAATGTCTTACGCGTTGCCGCCGCCGATGTGATGGGTGCGTTT
>CALZIO010000028.1 GCA_945787785.1 uncultured Chromatiaceae bacterium | reverse complement strand
TCAGCTCTTCACGCCGCTCTGGAACCAGGCAACACTCTTCAGGCTTAATACGTTCAGCGATAGTCAACATCTCTTCGGTGACCGCCATTTCGAGGTTCATGCGTGTCAGAAGAATATCTTTCAGTGTCACCACATCACGCTCTTGAATATGGCGCCGGTCCTCGCGCAAATGCAAGGTAATCGCATCAGCACCCGCCTGCTCGGCCTCAATTGCTGCCTGAACTGGATCCGGGTATTTTGTCCCTCGCGCCTGCCGTAGTGTGGCGACATGATCAATATTTACACCCAATAACATCTTTAACTCCGTTTCAACCTTTCGACATAGACGCGGCTACTTGTACATCATTGCCGTATCTGTAGTACGTTGCAAATCCTGCAATAATTGCCTGCTATGCAATTTTTTTCCGGCCAGATAATGTTCCAACACCATCCGTGTTAAGTGCTTGGCATCCTTCAGGCTTTGAGGGTCATCCAGGCGTTGCTCTGCAAAAGACAAAAGCGAACTGCCCTTGAATAGGCTAACTGCACTTGTTTCAGCAACGGCTTGCACCGGTCCCTGCCCTAACACGTATTGGTATAAAGCCCGCGGTTCAATTTCTTTTCCCTTATCAACAGCGTAGTCGAGGATCAGCCCATAGCCAATTTCCTGCAACAGCTGTTTTTCGAACAGTCTCAAACTTCGTTGCAGCACCCACGCCTCGTTACGCGAATCAGTGATGCCATCCAATTGCTTGAGAGTATATCGATAATAGTCAAACAAGTCAGAATGTGGATCGTGACGGTGCAGCAGGTTGATCAACAGCTCATTGAGATAAAACCCGCTCAGTAATACCTGGCCGGTAAGCTGATGCATACTATCAATGGCTTCAACATCTGTAACAGTTTGCAGTTCACCACGCCCTGACCAGGAAAGTTGTAAGGGCACAAATGGCTGCAACAAACCGCGATGCTGATTATTCTTACCCTTAACGCCACGCGCAATCAAACCTACGCGGCCATGATGATAGGAAAACACCTCAAGCAGAAGACTGCTGTCCCGATAGGCTCGCTGGTGCAGCACGTAGGCTGGCTCTAGCAAGATTCTATTATTGGATTGCGCCATGGAAATCCCGCGCTCTGAAATTAGTCTTCAGTATATCCCAGACTTCTCAAGGCGCGCTCATCTGCTGACCAGCCTTCTTTGACTTTTACCCACAGCTTTAATAAGACCTTCTGTTCCAAAATCTTTTCCAGATCCTGACGTGCCTGCTGCCCTACTTTTTTCAAGCCATGCCCACCCTTGCCGATGACGATAGCTTTCTGACCCGGCCTTGCCACCCAGATCAAAGCATGAATTGTCACCAAATCATGCTCTGTTTCGTATGCCTCAATCTCAACCGTTAGTTCGTAAGGCAGTTCCTGACCCAGTTGGCGCGTGAGCTTTTCCCTTACAATTTCTGCCGCAATGAAACGCATACTGCGATCGGTTATCTGATCATCCGGAAAATATGGGGGTGAGAAAGGTAATAGCCGCTCCACTTCCTGCTCCAGATTTTCGACATTATCGCCGGTCTTGGCCGAAAGCGGGACGATAGTATGGAATTTCATCAAACTGGAAAGCTTTTCCAAATGCGGCAATAGAGACTCTTTTTGTAGACGATCTATCTGGTTTACCACCAGAATAACCGGAGCGTTACTATTTTTCAGTCGCTCAAGAACCGTTTCATCTTCTTCCGTCCACTTCAACCCCGATATAACAAACAGAACCACATCAACATCTTTCAGCGCTGTCGTTGCTGCTTGATTCAAGTAGCGATTCATAGCCTTGTTGTCTTTGTTATGCAATCCCGGCGTATCAACATAAATAGCCTGGCAGGCTTCAGTACTTTTAATCCCCAGGATTCGATGACGGGTCGTTTGTGGTTTACGCGAGGTAATGCTGATTTTTTGCCCGAGAATCCGATTCATCAGGGTTGACTTACCAACATTGGGACGTCCAACAATGGCTGCGAATCCGCAACGAAAATTGATTGTTTCTTCTTGCATATGATTTTTTAAATTAGATTATTTGCCGGTAAACATTTCAAAAGCTTGGCGTGCTGCATCCTGCTCGGCCTTGCGGCGGCTATTACCTTTACCTGGGGCCACTTCGGTCAGACCTTCCACTATGCAAATCACATAAAACGTTTGCGAGTGTGCCTCGCCTTCCACCTTTTCCAGCTCGTAGATGGGCAGAGGAAGTTTACGTGACTGCAGCAACTCCTGTAATCGAGTCTTGGCATCTTTGTGAGCTGTTTCCGGGGTAGCAGATTCCAAACGCGATTGATAAAGCCGTAACACTAATTCCTTAGCTTGATCAAAACCACCGTCAATACTAACCGCACCGATGATGGCTTCAATTCCGCAGGCTAAAATAGAACTACGCCGATGGCCGCCGCTTTTTAACTCGCCTGATCCAAGCCGCAGATATTCACCCAAAGTCAACTCAGTACCAATCCGGGCAAGTGTTTCACCTTTCACCAAACTGGCACGCAAACGGGTCAATTCACCTTCACTGGCTTTTGAAAAACGCTGAAATAACTCATCAGCAATCACACAGCCAAGCACTGCATCACCGAGAAATTCTAAACGTTCATTGTTTTGATTACTGACACTGCGATGTGTTAGTGCTAACTCTAGCAGTGCCGGATCGTTAAATTGATAGGCTATTGCCTTTTGAAGCTTATCCTGGGTAGACAACAATAAATCAGTTTCCTATCTCAACTTCATTGTCACCAAACATGACTACGGCATCTACATTCCCCATCATCGGTATACGTTGCTCATATTCAATCGAGATAGTTCGTTTGGAGCCAGATGTAACAATATTAATATGCTCAGCAGTGACCGCATCCACATCATCAACTTGAAGCTTTTTCAGAATCAGCGTTTTAATCTCTTTATTTGTAGCACCTTCAACACGGCTGTCAGTGGTCAAGCCATCAAGTGAAGATGAAACTTTAAAACTCTCCATGTAGGCCGGAAACAACTTAACAAGAATAATCAAAACAAAACCACACAGCGCCAATATCATGGCAATACCAATTGCAGTCATGCCTTGTTGAGACTTTCGAGTTTTCAGCATAATTTTCACCTAAGTTTCAGTGTTACTCAATCATATTGCCAATGCGTTCCCAAGAAACTCTATTCTGAACGCCATCCCAGTTCATCCAAATCATGAAAGCCCTGCCAACCAGGTTTTCATCTGGCACAAATCCCCAGACACGGCTGTCATTACTGTTATCACGATTATCACCCATCACAAAGTAATGGCCTTCGGGCACAATATATTCACCCTCTTGTGAGCGCCGTCCTCTATCTACCAGTATTTCATGCTCTATTTCACCAAGCTGTTCCTTGCGACGGTCGCGCCCGGTCATGTAAAGCCCTTCGCCTGTAGCTGTATAAGTACCCAGGCTAGTCTGTTTGGCCAGTTCACCATTAACATAGACTTGTTTGCCGAAGTAACTAATGGTGTCGCCTGGCACACCAACAACCCGTTTAATGTAGTCTACAGAAGGCTCTTTTGGGTATCTAAATACCACCACATCGCCTCGCTGTGGATCACCCAGCCCGATGACTTTGGTATTCACCATCGGCAAACGAATACCGTAGGAATACTTATTTACCAGGATAAAATCACCCGCCAACAAGGTTGGCATCATTGAGCCCGATGGAATTCTGAATGGCTCAACCAAAAAAGAGCGCAGAATCAGCACCACCAGTATCACTGGAAAAAAAGAACGGGCATATTCAACCAGTACAGGTTCTTTTATAGTATCGGCAATTACCTTTTCTTTTGCACCCTTCTGCTTAAGATTGTCAGCAGATTCAAGACGCTTGGGTTTCCAGACGAAAACATCAATGGCCCAAATCACCCCAGTGATCAACACCGCCAACACCATTACCGTTGCGAAATCGAGATCCATCTATTTTTTACCTACGTTCAATACAGCCAAAAATGCTTCCTGGGGGATATCCACTTTACCCACTGATTTCATCCGTTTCTTACCCTCTTTCTGTTTCTCCAACAGCTTACGCTTACGGGTTATATCTCCGCCATAACATTTGGCAGTTACATTCTTACGCAGCGCCTTAATGGTGCTGCGGGCAATAATTTTGGTTCCAATTGCGGCTTGAACGGCAACATCAAACATCTGCCGCGGAATCACCTCTTTCATACGATCAACAATGGCACGGCCCTGATATTCAGATTTATCACGATGAACGATGACTGCCAGGGCATCCACCACTTCACTACTGATCAGGATATCCAGCTTGACCAGATCAGCGACTTGATAACGTTTGAATTCATAATCCAGTGAGGCATAACCGCGCGACACAGATTTGAGTCGATCAAAAAAGTCCAACACCACCTCATTCAGAGGTAATTCATAGGTCAGCTGCACCTGGCTACCGGCATATTGCATATTCTTCTGCGCACCGCGTTTTTCCACACACAGCCCAATAACATTGCCCAAATATTCCTGCGGCAGCAGGATGTGGGCTTCGATAATGGGTTCGCGGATTTCGTCAATGTAATTAGGTGCTGGCAGCTTGGCAGGGTTATCCACCAACATTACTTCTCCGGCGGTGGTCGCCACCTCGTAGATGACTGTTGGCGCCGTGGTGATCAGGTCAAGGTCATATTCACGCTCAAGCCGCTCCTGGACGATCTCCATATGCAACATACCGAGGAAACCACAGCGGAAACCAAACCCCAGCGCCGTTGAGGTCTCTGGCTCGTAAAATAGCGCTGAGTCATTCAGCTTGAGTTTAGCCAGGGCGTCACGCATATCTTCGTAATCATCCGAACTGGTCGGAAACAGCCCGGCAAAGACACGTGGTTGCACTTCTTTAAAACCGGGCAAGGAATCTTCGGCCGGGTTTTTTACCGTGGTAATAGTATCGCCCACCGGCGCGCCGTAGATCTCCTTGATACCGGCGATCATGAAACCGACTTCACCGGCCCTGAGTACACCCGTATCGTGCCGCTTCGGAGTAAAAACTCCAACATGATCGACTTGGTGTTCACCCAAAGTCGAAATAATCTTGACCTTATCTTTCTTACGCAGCGTACCGTTAACCACCCGCACCAACGACACCACACCGACATAGGAATCAAACCACGAATCGACAATCAGGGCCTGCAAGGGTGCATCGGGGTCGCCTTTTGGCGGAGGAATGCGTTTGACCAAGGCTTCCAGCACTTCATCGACACCCACTCCGGTCTTGGCACTACAACGCGGGGCATCATGGGCCTCTATTCCAATAATATCTTCGATTTCTTTAGTCACCCGGTCTGGGTCAGCCGCCGGCAGGTCAATTTTGTTTAACACCGGCATTACTTCCAGGCCCTGCTCGATAGCGGTATAACAGTTGGCCACACTCTGCGCCTCTACCCCTTGCGAGGCATCAACCACCAACAAAGCACCTTCGCAGGCCGCCAACGAACGAGACACTTCGTAAGAAAAGTCCACATGCCCTGGCGTATCGATAAAATTCAGCTGGTAGGTTTCACCATCCTGGGCTGTGTAATCCAAGGTGACACTTTGAGCCTTAATGGTAATGCCTCGCTCACGCTCCAGATCCATCGAATCAAGCACTTGTTCAGCCATTTCACGCTCTTCCAGGCCGCCACAGACCTGAATTAGGCGGTCAGACAGGGTCGATTTGCCGTGATCGATGTGAGCGATGATGGAAAAATTTCGGATATGCTTCATTAAGATTTTGTACTTCGTCAGTTCAATGACCACTATGGCATTAATTTGGATGCGCAATTCTAGCGTATTTTCGGCTTCGGCATAATTCCCAAACAAAAAATAAGGGGCTGAATAATCAGCCCCTTCTCGAGATCATGCTTAATTAGCCTACTCGTCTGGCAGTTTGATGGCCAGAAAAACAGGTCCATCGCGTCGTTGGATCAATACTGCCACCGGCTTACCTGCTGGTAAATCCTTGCTCAGTTCGCGGAAGTGTTTGGCATCCTTGATATTTTTGTTATTCAGCATCACCATAACATCACCTTCCCGGATACCTGCATCATTTGCTGGCCCACTCTTTACCTTGGTCACCAATACGCCCTTATCTACCAGACCCAGTTCTTCCCGCTGCTCTTGGTTCAAATCAGTCACACCTAGATTTAAGCGTGTGTCTTTCGCACTACCAGGCACATCGGCAGATGCACGAATATCATCATCACTCGGTAATTCACCAATGGTAACTTTCAGAGTTTTAATCTTACCGTTACGCATTACCTTTACTGGAACCGCTTTATTGACAGGTGTTACCCCAACCATTGGTGGCAAGGCAGCAGAGGTTTGCACCGGTTTACCATTAAATTCTGTGATGATGTCGCCAACTTCAAAGCCGGCTGCCAAGGCTGGACTGTCAGGCAAAACCTGCGAAACGAGTGCGCCAACAGGCTTTTCCATTTCAAATGATTCGGCCAGCTCACGGGTTACGTCCTGAATCAACACGCCTAACCAACCACGTGTGACATGACCTACATCCTTAATCTGATCGACCACATCCATGGCCAGATCTATAGGAATAGTAAACGATAAGCCCATGAAGCCACCGGTGCGACTATAAATCTGGGCATTCACGCCAACCACTTCACCCTTCATATTAAATAGTGGCCCACCTGAGTTACCTGGGTTGATAGCAACATCGGTTTGGATAAATGGCACGTAATTCTCATTTGGCAGACTACGTCCCACGGCACTGACAATCCCAGCGGTGACCGTGTGATCAAAATCAAATGGCGAGCCAATTGCCAGCACCCATTCACCTACCTTGAGCTTGCTTGAGTCACCAATTTTGACAACAGGAAAATCATCAGCCTCGACTTTTAGCAAGGCCACATCGCTGCGTTCATCACTACCGATCACTTCAGCTTCAAGTTCACGGCGATCGCTCAAACGAACGATTATTTCATCTGCATCACGAATCACATGATAATTGGTCAGTATGTAACCGTCTTTCGAAATAATGAATCCGGAACCGAGTGAATGGGCATCATATTCACGCTGCGGCATGTCTTTATGCCGCTCCTCATCAAAGAAGCGACGAAAAAAATCTTCAAAAGGAGTTCCCTCAAAATTTGGCATACCGTGCGGATAACCACCACCATGGCCTTGTTGCTGTTTAACTTTTTGGGTAGTACTTATATTGACAACAGCGGCACTGCTATCTTCAACAACGGAGATAAAATCAGGTAATTGAGTAGCGGAACTGACTCCGGGCAATAGACTGGCGACCATCACCAAACAAATTGCATAAACTAAATTTACCGGCTTTATTATTACGTTCAATGCTTCTCTCCTTTATTGAAGCCTACCAACAGGATTAACTTTTAATATTGACAATGGTCTGGCTATAAGATTCATCACTGTAGCGAATTATTATTGGTTGGTAACGATCGTCATGTGAGATTTTACGACTGAACAGCCGTACAAGATAAAAACCAAGCGCTAACCCGGCCAAACCAAAGATTGCGATAAGTCCATCCGCCTGTTGCATTCCGAATTCCGTCGCAACAGCTTCGCCTAATAAGGCCATTAAGAACAAGCTCAACAAAGGTAATCCATATACAGCGAGAGAACCACGTACCAAGGCATCTTCCACCAAGCCAATCACAACCATATCGCCCGGCTCGGCATTAATATTGTTCAGCGCCTTCACTCGACTAAATCGCCTACCATAAACCTTCGAAAGCGCACCCGTGCCACACCCTTTATTAGCTGAACAGCTGGAACAGGCACTTGTACGCTCAGTTTCTACCCAGGCAAACTCACCATCAGTTGAAATGACTCGGCCGCTTTCTTCAATCACTGTGCCGGACCTTTTTGTTTAATCGACTGACCAATGGTTTTGACAGTGATCTCTGGCACTTCTCCAACTACCGTCACCTGATAATTGCCGGTAACACTGCCAAAGGCATTCACTGCACCCATGCGCGACAACCCAACAAAACTTTGTCCGCCTGGTTTAGTGCGTTCAACAAATACCGAGACTGAGGCAAGACCATCACTATAAACCATGTGTTCAGTTGCGCCATGCTGCTCAACCGGCTGAGATTTAAGCATCTCAAAGCCAGCCGGCAGATTCTCGGCAATCCAATGTAACGTCCCTGTCTGATTGGTAGACTGGGTGGTTTGATGTTTATGTGCATCTTCCTTTGGAATCAACTCAGCAGATATTTCCGGCGCTAATAACTCGAGTGATGTGAACATGACTTGTTCAAGTATCTCTCCATCCACACCCAGCAGATCAGATTTAAGCAACAGACCCGTCTCTTGGTCCAGCCAAAGACGATAACCATAGCGAAACTTATCTTTCGGAGTCACAGAAATCATTTGGGTTAATCGACCTGCAGTGCGGTCATTCCCCAGCAATTCGAGTTCATAGAAACTTTCAATCTGGCTCAGTTGTGATGAAGACAGCGCCTCATCGTCAGCCACTAAGTCTACCGGGCTTTTGCGCAGTTCGCGGCGCACGCCGCCTGTCAAGGTTTCCAGTAATTCACTAGCGCCCTGCTCGTCTACCACGTGAGTCACTTTCATAGCGGCCAGTTCTTCACTACGCCGAAAGATAAACACCCCCTGGTAATTCAACTTCTGCATGGCAGAAGACATCTTTTCAAGCCACTGTTTGGGTGATATTTCTTCAGCCTTAACGGTTTGGCAACAGTAAAGTGCCAGCACTAGCAAGACACCTACAAGCGAGGCATTTCTCTTTAATTTATCTAACATTTGTATATAGCTCACATCACGTTGGCTGGTTATATTGGCAATGTGATTAAAAGACATTAGTAGTGTTATTCACCACGTGGCTGTTGTTGAGTGACGACAAGGCTGGCATACGGCACCACCGCCGGGCTCATTGCGGCTGTACCTGCCACATTGCGATGACTATCGAGATAGTTTAGTAGTTTGGACTCTACTGCTGGTTGAATAATGATGCCCTTTTGGGCTTGGACTGTTCTTATATCTGACTGCGGAGGTGTCTGGGCAATGGGGGCAATTGGCGCAGGCGCGCTTGCCACACTCGGCCCAGTGATTTGCTCATCAACTGTGATCATTCCGACACCAAGAAAAGCGACTACGGCAACTGAGGCGGCCAATGCAAATCCGGTAAGTGGATTGGCAATCGGATGTCGGCTCTTGGATTTGGCTTGCTGTTTAACTGGCGGGGCACTAGGAGCTGGTAATTCTTCGTTGGCAATGGCTTGGCTGATATTACTGACAAAATTTCGGTTGATATTGGGCGGCAAGTTGTTTCGCAGGGTGTCTCCAATCAAGTGATACTGATCCCAGCAGTCACGGCATTCCGGGTCGTTGCGTAGTTCGCGAAAGTATTGATGCATTTGCCGTTCATCAACTTCGCCATCCATCAGTGCCGAAATTTCTTCTTTCATGTTCTCTTCCGCCATGTATATGTCCGTTTTCGATTCTATTCTACAGTAATGGTTCCAATTGTTTTTGAATAGCTTCTCGTGCCCTGAATATTCTTGAACGGACTGTCCCTACCGGGCAACCCATTGCTTGTGCAATTTCCTCATAACTGAATCCTTCCAGTTCTCGCAACGTGATCGCAGTACGTAAATCTTCTGGTAATTTTTCCATCGTTTCAACCACTACCTTTTCAATCTCGTCCCTCTGCAACATTCCTTCAGGAGTTTCGTACTCCCTTAGATCATCATTGCCGCCGTATTGTTCCGCGTCCTCAACATCTATATCTGTTTTAGGTGGCCGTCTACCCTGGGCCACCAGATAGTTTTTGGCAGTATTGATTGATATACGATACAACCAAGTATAAAAAGCACTATCACCTCTAAAGTTCGGCAGGGCGCGATAAGCCTTTATGAAGGCCTCCTGCGCCACATCATAAACCTCAGCATTATCATGGACATAGCGCGAGATTAAATTAATCACTTTGTTCTGGTACTTGAGTACCAGCAAATCAAAGGCTGCTTTATCTCCACCCTGTACACGCTCAACCAGCGCCTGGTCTGCCTTTTGTTCACCCATGCAGACCATCCATGTTTTTGTTATGACTCTTCATTATTATTGAACGAGTAGACCGTTTTATCCCCCTAAGGTTCAGCATTACTTCTAAAATACAATATTATATGATAAGTATTTGAAAATATTTGTCCTTATCAGATTAGCCTGAATATGACTCAGCCACAATATGACGCCATTATCATCGGCGGAGGTGCCGCCGGACTTAGCCTGGCACTCCATCTGGCTCAAAACGCCAAAATTGCCGTCATCACCAAAGGTCCACTTCGCGAAGGCGCAACCTATTACGCCCAGGGCGGCATCTCTGCTGTACTCGATGCTAAAGACTCAGTCGAATCACACATCGAAGACACCCAACGTACCGGCGCAGGCCTATGTGACCCGGGTGTGGTTCGTTACACCGTCGAGCACGGCCGCGAGGCAATCCAGTGGCTGGTTGAATGTGGTGTTGATTTTACTACAGAAACCGCCCCAGATGGCTCCACCCATTACCATCTTACCCGTGAAGGCGGCCACAGCCACCGCCGAATATTACATGCTGCCGACGCCACCGGCAAAGAAATCCAGAATAGCCTGGTTGGCCAGTTGAAAAACCACCCCAACATTGATGTGTTGGAGAACCATATCGTCGTGGACCTGATCACATCCAAGAAGCTGGGCCAGGATGAAAATCATTGTGTCGGATGCTACGTATTAGATAGAGAAAAGCAACAGGTTATTACTCTGGCCAGCCGCTTTACCGTGCTCGCAACTGGCGGTGCAGGCAAGGTCTATTTGTATACCAGCAACCCGGATGTCTCCACCGGCGATGGCATCGCCATGGCCTGGCGCGCCGGCTGCCGTGTCGCCAATATGGAATTTGTCCAATTCCACCCCACTTGCCTCTATCATCCCAAGGCTAAGTCTTTCCTAATCACCGAGGCAATCCGGGGCGAAGGCGGTATTTTACGCCTGCCTGACGGTTCCCGGTTTATGCCCAACTTTCATCCCGATGCCGAGTTGGCGCCGCGTGATGTTGTTGCCCGCGCCATCGACCACGAAATTAAACGACTCGGTATAGACTGTGTCTATCTTGATATCAGCCACCAGGCAGCCGACTTCATCAGAAGCCATTTCCCTAATGTTTACACCCAATGTCTGGAATTTGGCATCGATATCACCCGCGAGCCAATCCCGGTCGTGCCCGCTGCTCATTACACCTGTGGCGGCATCATGACCAACATGACCGGTCAGACCGACATTTGTTGTTTGTATGCCATTGGTGAAACCGCCTTCACCGGCCTGCATGGCGCTAACCGTATGGCCAGCAATTCGCTACTGGAGTGCCTGGTGTTTGCCAAGGCTGCCGCAGAAGATATTGCCGCACGCATCGACGAACCCTATCAAGCGCCCAGTCTGCCAGAATGGGATGCCAGCCGCGTCACTCAAGCACCTGAAGAAGTTGTTATTTCGCATGACTGGGATGAACTGCGCCGCGTCATGTGGGACTACGTTGGCATTGTTCGTACCGACAAGCGCCTGCAACGTGCCCTAAACCGGATCCAGGTACTGGCACGGGAAATCGATGAATACTACACCAGTCATACTGTTAATAATGACTCATTGGAACTGCGCAATCTGGTTATCGTGGCAGAACTAATCGTACGCTCGGCCATTGCCCGCAAAGAGAGTCGTGGCCTGCACTATACCTTGGATTATCCTGAGCCGATTTCTGAAAAACTACAAAACACCATTCTTACACCATGAAGTTTTGATTGGATTGCGATCTATTTAGTTGTTCGCCGTTGCAAATCAGCCAACCACAATCCCACTTTTCCATCCGGCTTCTTAGTTAGTGATAAATAACGCTTGTAGTACTTAATCGCGTTTTCAGGTTGTTTTAAATACAGGTCATACAAAATTGCTAAATTCAGAATAGGCTCTGCATAATCGGGTGAATTCTTGACGGCATTCAAATAGGCAGCCTCTGCATCATCAAATCGGCCAACAGAACGATAAAAGATTCCCGCACTGTTATATATTTCTGCACTTTGTGGTTGTAATGACATGGCTTTATCAAACGCTTCAGCCGCCTCCTTTTTGAGATTTTGGCGTTGATAGAGCAGCCCAAGATTGGCATACGGCCCTGCGAATGAAGGGTAGTCTTGCGTCATTTTCACAAAATAATTAATCGCCTTATCATTCTTCCCGGCCTTCATGGCTTTAAGCGCAATTTTATATTGCTCCAAAGCGCTCTTAGGGTGCTGTTGTGTCGGCAACGTAGAACAACCCACCAATACAAGTAAGATGATCAGAGTAAAAGTTTGTCTAATGCAGGTCATTAATCACCTCGCTGAGGACTTCTTTTTTCGCATATTGGACTGGCAATAGTTCAGCCAAAGCAGCGAATGATTGATCAACCCAGTTGTTATAAATGCCATCGTCAATGCGTGTCACATTTGTTTCAAGAATCTCAATCGCCTTCTCTTCGAATGGATAGGCCTGCTCTTCCAGCATGATTTCATATTGTTCCAACTCTTCTTCATCCAGATTGCGCGGTCGTTCGGATTCAAACAAAGCTTGACTCAAATGAAAATAGATTTCGCCGATGCGATATGTAGATGCAGTGACGAACTCAGCATAGCCATATTTACTCGCTTGCTGATATGCATCAAGAGCGTTTTCCATTTTTTGTTTCTTTTGCGCCAGGTTCTGTCGAATTGGCTCAACCAACTCGACTGCTTCAAACTCAGCATATCTATCTTCAGCTAAAATGAAGGACGCTTTGGCGGCTTGGTATTGGATGCTGTCATCCTGTTTTAGCTCGGGTGCATCAGCACTTTTAATGATGTCATTCAACCAATAATCGCGGTTACTAGTTTGACCAAGCAAGGCGTAAATCATGAAAAGTTGTGAACGCACGTAAAAACTTTGACCCGTTGGATCAGGATATATTTGTAAATAGCGCTTATAGGCCAATACTGCTTTGGTGTGATTATCAGATTCGTGATACAACTGCGCAGCTTGCATCAAGGCTTCTTGTTGAACTTCCGGATCCTGATTGCGGCTGGCAATCTGCTCATAGGCATTGGCAGCCTCTGCGGTTTTACCCAGCTTCATATAAACAAAAGCAAGCTTGGTTGGCACTTCTGGTTGTAGTTCGTGACTCGGATAGCTGTTTTGAAATTGTACCAACAGCTTAGCTGCCTGTTGCCACTCTCCCAGACCAATTAACTCAGCCGCGGCATCGTATTTTGCCTGGGCGGCAGCTTTACTGCTCGGTGCTGTTTCCGGAATTCTAAGCAACAGCACGACAGCGTCCTGTTTCTCACCCTGCGCCAATAGAGCATCTGCTTGCTTATAGATGGCTAGCGCCTGCCACTCTTCTGCTTCTAGCGCCTGTTTAGTATTGCTTGCCACAAATTTACGCGCTGATTGAAAGGCCTGTTCCGCGCGCAAATAGTCCTGCTCCTGTTGAGCGATATGACCCAACAACATCCAACTGGAATAGGCAGTGGCATCGTCCAGTTTCTGTTTGCTATTTAATAACAGCTCAACCATTAGCTTGGCATTGTCCACGTCACCCAACTCAAAATCTTCATTTGCCAGCGTCAACACCGTATTGGGTACACGTGAGTCTTGCGGAAAGCTTGCAATAAATTGCAAAGCGGCCTTATGCAGCAGCTGACGCCATGTTTCCACACTTTCTTGATCTGAATTTTCCAACAGTTTTTGATAACTTAGGATCGCACTATAACCGGCCTCGGCTGCTCGGTCATGCAACGGATAGAAATAGGCAACTTGTTCATACTCATACCCAGAGGCTTCGAAGTCATTATTTTCAAACAACAGCTCAGCCAGCAAAAAGTGTTTTTCAATGGCATCAGGTTCGGCGTGAAAGTTGGCCAGGTAGAGTTGATACCAGTGAACCGCCGACTCAAAGTCAGCATCTATTTTGCCCTTTTGATAACGGGAATGATAATACTCGCTCAGATCATGCAGATATTGTTTGGCAAACATATTGAGATGCGCTTGATATTCAACAGAGATTGCCTGCTGGTTAGCATCAGGCTGCCAATCGCGTGTTAAAAAATCCGCTTTGGCTTGATTAACCTGATTGTGGTCTTTGGCAAAACGATAACTATCCACCAGTCGCAGCTGAAATATCGGCGTATGAATCGACTCCGGATAAGCCGCTATATAGAACGAATATATCCTCGCCTCTTCATGATAGCGCTCATCTCCGTGATAGAGTTCGGCAATTCTCTGATAGACAAGGTGATTGTATTCCGGGTGACCATGCGCCTCGGCGTATTGATCTAACTCCTGCTCGTTGTCCTTTAAGGCAAAGATAAGAGTAATGCCACGTAGCGTGTCATTAACGATCTCTTCATCAGCCTTGCCCAGATTGATTGGGGCACCATCAATCTGATTAAACACAATCTGATCAAGCTTCAATTCAATAAGAGAAAAAAATGACACCAGGGCGGGATCCAGCTGCTCTTGTTTGAACAACGCCCAGCTATATTTGAGCAAGGAATGCTCATAAAAAGCATTAGTAGGCCCTAAATCAACAACTGCCTGATAGGCTTGAGCCGCCTCAGTATAGTTACCAAATAGAAAATTTAATTCGCCCAGCCTGAACTGGGCCTCGGAAATATGTTGACTGTCTGGATACTCCAACACCAGATTGGAAAGCAGGTAAACCGTCTTATCAATATCCGCCTTCTTATCATAGGCGCGGGCTAATTGATACAACACCTGATCTGTTGCAGAATAATCTGGATAGGTGCTTAATAAATCTTCATATATATTAATCGCCTCGGTATATGCTTCAATCTCAGCTATTTCGTTCTTGTCAGCAAACTTAACCTCCTGCTCTTCACCATAGTCCAACAACAAATCTGCCAGTCTATGCATAGCCTGCGGACGAAAAGGATTATCAGTAGGAAACTCCAGCAATGCTCGATATGACTCGATCGTTTCATCCAGTGATGACACAAAAACCTGCTGCCGTTGCGAATTTATGTCAACAGGATCCAGTTCCGACAAGGTTTCACCGCTGTACCTCGTACTGATACAGCCTGCCAGACTGAACACTATAATGCTGATAAGCAGTCCCCTCACTGAGACGCCCTGTTCAATTTCAGATTCAGATCGTAAATATGGGCGACTGAAAGCATGGCCTGAGAGCGGTATATTTCTATTTCTTTCTTAGCGGCTAGCAACTCATCTCTAATCTGAGATTGGAGATACGCATTGTACTGACCCAGCAAATCAGAAACCTGGACGCCAACAGTTTTCAGCCGATCTTCAACCAACGATAAACGTTGGCTGTGGCCATCAAAACTTTTAGGTAGTGCCTGGATAATTTTCTCAATATCCAGCCTCAACGCTTCTGTAATTTTATTTTCTGCTTCAAGTTGTTTCAGATTTTTCTTTACATCCCACAGTCTTTGCTTATAACTTATCATCACATCCCATCTAAACAAGCCATCCAGCCGTGCGTGTTGTTTCAACAATTCGTTGGCACGTTGAACCACCTTCAAATGAGACAATTTATCATCCAGCTCATCCAGATTATAAGAAAGCCGGTAGTCAATGCTGCGCAAACGATTATATTGCTCCTGCTCTTTTTTATTTAGCAACGCCAATGCGTTCTCGTCCTCCTCGATTTCACTAAGCCTGTTTTTCATCAATTTGGTAGCCTCAGCGTAACGATTATCAGACAGCTCCTTCAATCGCTTTTCTGCCTGTGGCCTGAATTCGGCATAGGCGGCAGTTTTAACATCAATAATGTCGGCATAGACATCGATACTGCGTGACCACTTTTTGAGATTCCGATCAATAAATAACAGATCACGATAATTTTTCAGGCTCTCCTGAAATTCATGGCTCGAGACGAAGCGCAACATATACCGATTCAACAAAGGCCCTTCAAGCACATCATTTTGCCAACGCCAACCAATCTCATCATTGGCATCAAGATCAACCAAAGCCATCACCAATTCAGAAAAGTCATTTTTATTTAACAGTTGATTGATCTGCGCCAGCTCATCCTCATATATCTCAATCGCCTGTCTGTATTCGTCCACTGAGTTTGAATAGCTTTTGACCTTATAAGATAAATAGGGCAACGCCAGGTAGGCCTCTAACACATTGGTATCAGATGTGTCCCGGCCAGCCAGCTCCCGCCAGGCTGCCATAGCGGCACCATAGTTGTTCAGGCCAAACGCGGCCCAGCCCAAACCTAACAGCGCCTGGTTTGAAAAGGGACCATGAAATCCAACCCGATTAAAATATAGCTGAGCCGTTTCGAACTGCTCTTGTTCCAGGTATTGATAACCCAGAGAATAATTGATTCTATCGATCAAGGCCGCGGACTCAGCATCGGGCTTTTCCGCTTCGGCACTTTTACTTAATAGACTAATAGCCATACTGGTATCACCAGCGTTTAAGGTGGCAATGGCCAGATTAAAACGGGCATAGTTTACATTCTTACCGTCACCAATTACTTGGTTCAGCAAATCAATAGCAGCCTGATTATCCTTAAGCTGCAACAATATCAGCGCCATCAGTGTCATGCGCTCGTCTTCATATTGAACGGGTAAAGTCGAATTTATCTTCTCTAAATGCGCGGCGGCGAGTTCATAATAACCACGCTGATATTGAATTTTAGCCAGATAAAACCAGGCCAGGTTGCGCGATTTCTCGTCCGCATGTGTTTCAAGTAGGCTTTCGAAAATGGTTTGTGCATGCCTATGCAAACCGAATGAGAGATAAAGGCTGCCTAATAGGGCCTCTGCCTCCGCCGCGTCATCAGCTAATCGCCCAAGACTGATCTCTTTTTCAAGTTGAACGATGGAGGAAAAATAATTTTGCTGATTAAAATCAAACAGGGCTTCGCCATAAAAAGGACTGTTTACGCGTTCTACATCCGCCTTAACCGGTGTAATGCAAACCAGAATAACTAAGGTGAGAGCAAGCGTAAAAGAATGAGACCAAGGCATCTCATTATTCCCACTCTTTTATTCGAAATTCTGGTTGATTCTTTTTAGCTGACTCACTTATTTTGAGTTCGATGTATTTTGGATCAAAGTCCTTATTAAATCTGAAATTTGCGCCTCGGCGGTAATCACGGCCATTGGGGCCTTTGCCGATAAAAACAACGACAATTTCGTGCTCACCTTTTTTTAGGTTTTCAGTATGTAGCTTCTGCACGCCACCCTTTGCCAACGCGGCGACTTCTCTCTCTGTATACAGATAATTACTGACCACCTTGCCGTCGACTTTTAGCTCAACAGAATCAAGCGCAAACAACACATCACCGTCCATGGAGAGAAAAAAGAAAGTCTGGGTATTGGCAGGGAATAGCAATTCTTCTTCGAGAATAAAGAGTTCTCGATTGATGGAAATCACCTCTTTTTTGAGTATTTCCACCTGTTCATCCAGGCTCTGGAACTCTTCTTTATCCTCAGCCAATGCCACAGATGACATTATTAGTTGAGAAACTACGAATATAAGAGCAGCAAGAATTTTATGAGTAAAATGTGTCATATCCGATTCCGGATTAGATTTATTTATATTCTATATAGTCCCATTAACGATTGGTGCAAAGGCTGTCAGCGCATCCAGCGTGGCACTATTCCCCAAACCATGGCCCGAAAAAGTGGAAGCGAAGCTGCCCTGCTCCCCATGTAATGCCATGTAATTCAATGCCACCATTTCAACCAACAGATTGACATTATTCGCCGCCGGACTGGACGCAGTTTCAACCGACGCATCGGAACGAAAATAACCAACCTGTTGATGCATGGCCTGCTGATCGGCATTGGCACCAAGCAACGTTGGTCTACCCCCAGGATTATAGACGAGAAAGAATGATGCCGCCGTGGATGAATTATCACCAGTCCAGACACCTTTACCGCGCCCTTCGAGCGAATCGTCTATCATGCCATTACTCGCCACAGAACCGTCACTAAACACATAAATCATCAACGGCATGCCAACCCGTGCGGCATATTCAAGACATGCCCCCATACAGCGGCCGGCACGCAGGTCTCGAATCTCTCCGACAGAACGGTTACCAGTGTGGTAATCATAACCACCCATGGTAACGGTCCCTGCCCCGGCAAAACCATTCACCACCAGCTTCATTATTGATGCCGTTTTACGGAATTCGGCATCGCTATCCAATTCTGCCTGGGAAAATATTGGACCGACGATATTCGGATCAATTTCCGGATTCAAGGTGGTAGGATCGCCATACCGATCGACTAGATCAGCGGCCTTTACATAACCACAATTGATCATATCCTTAATCACGGCATCTGCGCTGATCTTGGTATCCACCTGATCAAGCTTTTTCGAGCTGATGCGTTGAATCGATTCCAGCACCGCCACGGCATCATCCTGACTCAACAGGCCAACCAGCTTGCCGGTATCCACCAGACCGGTCACATCGCTGGGGCGATCGATCTTGGTTGGCCGTACCGTACTAACAATCATTGCGGCTGGGGCGAGTGAATTACCACCCGAATCAGAACTGCGTGATCCAATCAACGTCAGCAGCTCACCATCTGCCCCCGCCTTGTTAATGGCATACATCGGGTTATGCGGATTGTTGCCGGTATCATTGTCGGATCGAGCCGGAATCACCGCACCATTCACGGCGGCGCGTGTCGCCACAGTGGTCTTTTCCTGAATACCGCGTAAAAAGGCGCTATCAGAATGAAATGCCAATCCCAATTCTGAATTAATAAAGTCACGTGTGCCGGTGCCAGGATTCGCCAGCGGCGGGATCATATCGCCGGGCAGGCCCAGTTTGTTATAACCGGCTGTCGTTAGGAAATCGAGCTGGCCACCTTGCTGCCCCACCAATACATTTGAACCACTGATATTGGCACCACCGGCCAAGTCAAAACAGATAAATGGAATCTTGCCCGCGCCTTGCGCAGCGATACCGCAAGTGTTTTTTAATGTCTCCAGATCAGCAGACAAGGCAGCCTGCGCCGTGCGAGGATTGGCAAACAGACTGAAAATGGTCGGACCCACCGCCATACCAAGTCCCGCCGCCAAACCTTGGGCAAGAAAATCACGCCGCGTCACTGGCCGTTTGTGATTTCTATGCAGCAATGGCGCGTCAGGTGAAAGTAGTTTTGATTTCCTGGACATTCGTTTCACCCTCTCATCACTGAATCAACATCACTGCACTACCGAGCATGGCAGCACAACTTGCTTTGACCACCACCTCGGTCCGGTCGGCAGGACAACTTCCGCCACACACCGTGAGTTTGGTGATCAGGGATTCCAGTTCAGTTGTCATGTCGGAATCCAAGGGTTGGCTGGCCAGCCCCGTGCCGGCAATATTGCTCAACATTGGTGTAATAATCTGGCTTCTGCCAGTGGCATCAAAGGCGGTATTGGCAGGTTTGGAAAAATCAAAACCTGAAAAATAGCTACTGCGCAGGCTTGTGTTATTCACCAGCGCATTACAGTATTCAATCGCCAGCTGAGAAATCGCCACCTGATGGGCCGACAGAAAACCATCAATCGATTCTACAATCGGCATCTGTTGCTTGATCGTGTCATATGTTGTCTGAACATCGGTCTGGGTTGTTGCCACTCCTGTCACTTCTGACATGGTGGCATTGATCTCGGCAAACACACGCAGACCGATATCCGACTTGGCCACATTGCTAGCTGAAGGCGGCGATTGCAGTGGTTGTGCGTCTACATAGACATTGGTCTGATCCGCCAGCACTTCAAAGGTAAGAAAGAACTCGTCGGCCTCGGCCCCCTTCTCAAGTGCAATAATGGTACCGAGCTCTGACAACACCTGGGCCTTGGCATTAAACTGATCACTTTGACTAAAAGAGGCTGAAGTGACGCTGGTATTTATATTTGTATAGGCCTGCCCGACGGCAGTTTCCTGACCATTGATACCAATACGCATCCCCTGGATAGCAAAAGTTTCGGGCTCGGCATTAAGGTCCAGGCTGATAAACGTCGGTGTATTGAACAGATAGCTGTAACTGTCAAACTGACTGACTTCAAACATGATATAACTCTGCGGCACACCGACAATCTCCTCCACACCAAACAGCAGGAAGAATTTCTCACCCACCCCAGCCTCAAAATTCTTTTGGATCTGCGACAACGTCAAGGCACGGTTATGAATGGCAACCAGGCGCAACTTGCCTTTCCAGGGACGATCATTGGTAACCTCATTGCCCAACACAAAGGCAAAGGTGTCATCCCAGTCACCCAGGTTACCAGGCAAAACACTGTCCAGGTCATCGGTGAAGACACCGTTCACGTAGATGCCACGGCCATTAACCGGGTCATAGGTGACCACCACATGCTGTTCGGTGGCTTGCAGGTCTTCATCGTCATCATCGGTTGATAGCGCAGGTTCACCATTGGCATCGGTACTGCTGCTGCGGTGGAGAAAATCATAGTTATAAAGAGTTTGCCCAAGGGTAAAATTGCGATCATTCACGCCAGCCGAATAACTGATAATGCGCGCTGGGCCTTCCTGTGTCACATTGCCTGGCACCACCCAGGCCTCAATCGAATATTCACCTGCCGCCTTAATGAAGTCACTCAGTTTTTTGCTGGCACTGGTAGTCCCCTGTGCCTTGCTGTTGATAAATTCAACCCCCCAGCCGCCGACCCATTTGTAATCAACGTCTTCCGTACCAGCCAACTGCAAATGCAATGAGGGTGTGATACCACTGACATCGTAAATAGTATTACCCGAGCCCTCTTTAAACTCATACAAGGCAATCACATTCTCTTCATGACGGCTACCGCCACTGGCGATGGTGCCATCAGTCAGATTCAAAGCTTTACTCAACACCAACTGCGGGTCGATCTGTGTCGCTGTTATGCCATTAGTGAAATCAGTGATTGCCTGCTGCATGGCATCGGCATCGGCCTGACAATCACTCCAGCAATTGTGAAACTCACTGCGCAGACGAATCACCAATCTGGAATTCGCGGGCGTATCAAGATTCATCTTCTGACTGGTTTTGATAGCATCATAAGCCGCATCCACATCGCTGCTAGCAAAATATGGGGCTTGAGGAATTTGGGCAGATTCAGCGTGACAATCGGCACAATAATCATCTAGCAATGGATAGACTGTGCTTGCAAATAGGCTGCTGTCCGCAGGATAACTCTTGCTGTCACCAGCATCTTTAATTGTCGGAGCGATCAGCTCAATCTGTCTGCCTTGATTATCACCAGCACCACCGACCCAGTTTTGAATAAACGCCGTCATGATTGCAGCACAAGCAGCGTTGCTGGCTTCCCAACAATTATGTCCGCCACCCACCTTGGTCACTAGTCTGGAGTTTTCCGGTGAATTCAAATCAACCACACTGATCGCTTCGCTATAGGCCAGGTTGATATCATCATTGCGGGCAAAGGTGGGGCTTTGGCCATTGGTGCCATGACAGTTACCACACTTGTCACCGATATTATCCCAGACGTTGGTTTTGAAGCTTTGTACGTCAGCCGTGGCTGGTTCCGGACCGGTATAATTTCGGCTGGTACTATTTACTAATACCAGATCCTCTTCCATTGGCACATTGTCACAAGCCACCAAAAGCAAGGCAAAAAGGCTAGTCAATAACACTTGGAGATTTTGCATAGAAACAGGACGAAACTTCAAACAACTCATCATTAATCGCCCTTGCAATAGTCTGCTGTTTCAGCAAACACCTGTTTCAGGTTGTAGTTGCTGGTTTTAAAAGAGCTCACAATATCGCCGAATTTCGTCAGATCTGTATCGATGGGTTCGCGCAGACATACAGTCTTAAAAACCTTCTTCACCTGGCAACTGGCAAAGGCCTCACTGTTGGCCAACTCGATACCGAGCGACTTGGCACCATTACCACTGGCAGGTAACCCCTGATTCTGGGTATCCCAGCCGAGCAAGGCATTCGGGCCATTGCGCCAGTAGTTATCCCAGCGGTCATCCGGTGTTTGATAACCGTATTTAAAATTACTGGCGTTAATGTGATATTTCTTCTGTACCCGGGTGCCGGTATCCGGATCGATCATGCCAACATCGTTATAAACCAGCTGACCATTTTCGGCATCAGGATCGGTTTCACTGTCATAGTTATATTCGTAGTAGGCATAAGCTTGTACCAATGGATCCATGCCGGCATGACAACCGACACATGAATTTAAAAAGATGCGGCTGTCGCCACCCGGGCTGCGTGACACATCCTGCCGGATACGATCTGCGGGGCGCGTCACATCCTTGAGTTGTTCAAGGTCATTACAAAGATGGTTCATGGAAGTGAATCGGAACATGGCACGGTTGGTGCCATCGATAAAAAATGCCTTGGCAGCTGCACGTGTCGTCATAACGCCAGCCGTGGCTGTGGCTGGCAAACCTGTTACGGCTGATTGCGTTGACTGCACCAGGCCTATCTTGAGGTCAACACCATTCTGTTCCATGGTTTCATAATGGCTATTATTACTTGTTGAATAGGCAGGCAAACCTAAACCGTTATTACCTACATAGAGAACATCCGCATGCAGGACCTGACGAAAATCAATATCGTCACGCACCAAGCCAATGACAGTAGCTGTGTAATCGTTAAGTGGGGCAAACACAGTCTGCTCTTCATTGGTCCAGGGCGTAACCATATTTTTAAGCGTAACGTTGTAAAAGGCAGAATGTTGCATAGCCGTATTTGCAGCAGCAATGGCATCACCCGCAATGATGTCGGCCTCCATGCTGCTCAAGGTTGCCGCATCGGCTGGCACACCGGCAATACGATCATGAATTCGTTTGGCCTGTTCGCGCGGACCGGCTTCAACATAAAAGCTCAGTGCAACTAGGCCAATGAAAAGATACTGTAGTTTTCGCAACATCATTCGATAAATCACTATAACTTCTTAAACTTGATAACCTAGTTACGGCCAGACAGTAGCTATTCTATACCAAAGATTATCTGGAATGTGTTACCTAATTCACATTAACTGCATTTGCTTTAACTTGATGACAGGTGTCGCAAAAAGCAAACACAATAACTGTGAAACTGTTCAAACATTAATTCCGTCATAACATATAATATTCGCCTTTATGCGATGGATTATTTTGTATTACGCAGGACGCATTATGAGTAACGGAATTAGTACCATCAGGCAAACAAAAATCTTATTACTTCTGATTTGCCTAAGCTTTATGTTGTCTGCGTGCCTGGAACAAGCTCAGCAGAACGACCCTATACCGGTATTACTCGACTACCCCATTGCTTATGTTAAGCGCCCTATTCCCTTTGATAATCAAGGTGAACCGGCCCGTATCGACCTGCTTGACCTGGAAGACTTTAATGTCGGCGCAGACCTCTATATGCGTGACCGCGCCTCACCCAGCGCACCTGAAAAAAACGTAACTTTTCGCTTTACCGGTGGCCTTGGTGATGTAAAAGACATTGAAAGCAATGCCGATGGTTCCAAACTGATTTTCGCCATGCGTGCGCCCGAAATCGAGAATGCCGATGATGATGAGCAACCCACCTGGAATATCTGGGAGTACGAAATTGCCACAGATACACTGACACGTATTATCAGCTCCGACATTACTGCTGAAGCGGGCCAGGACATCTCACCCCACTATCTAGCGGATGGCCGTATCATTTTTACCTCCACACGCCAACGCGATGCGGGCGCAATCTTGCTGGATGAAGGCAAGCCAAGATTCACCGCAGAAACTGAAAGCCGTAATGGTCCGGCGTTTGTTTTGCATGTCATGGATAGTGACGGGGCAAACATAAAGCAAATTTCGTTTAATCAAAGTCACGACATCGATCCTACTGTGTCGTCGAATGGCGACATTATTTTCGGACGCTGGGATAACATGGGCAGTAGCAATGCCATTAATCTTTATAAAATCAATAGCGACGGTACCGAGCTTGAAATTATCTACGGTGGCCACAGTCACAACACCGGCTCCGACAACTCAACCATCCAGTTCAGCCAGCCACGTGAAATGACCGATGGGCGTATCGCCGTTAAACTGCTGCCATTCAATGGCACCAATAGCAGCGGCAACGTTGTTGTTATTGATACTGAATCGCATCTTGAAGCCGAGTTTGGCAAACAAACCAATCAGGCAAGTGATGAAAATGGCCAAACAGATCTGCTTGGACTGGACATTTACAGCAACAACGCAATCACGCAAGATGGTTATGTCAGTGCCTTCTACCCCTTGTGGGACGATAGCAACCGCGCCCTGATTAGCTGGAGCCCCTGTCGCTTAACAGAGACAAATGCTAATCAACAAGAGGTTATCGTCCCCTGCACTGCCAGTCGGCTGGCAGCGGCTGATCCGGCAGCCGCGCCACCGCTGTATGGCATCTATGTTTATGACCTTAACGACAATACCCAGCTGCCAATTGTGCCGCCTGAAGAAGGTGTGATCATTCATGATGTTGTCGCAACCTACGAACGACTCAGTTATTTATTGCCCAGCACCACGCCAATTGATAGCGGTTTTGCCGACGAGGGTGTCGGTGTACTTAACATACGCAGTGTCTATGATGTGGATGGTGTTGATACTGCGAATCCTAATATTGCATCGTTAGCCGATCCGGCTTTGGCCACGGCTACTGATCGACCAGCCCGTTTCCTGCGCATCATTAAAGGTGTTGCCTTGCCAGATCGCGACACATTAGAGATTCCTCGCACTGCTTTTGGCCGAAGCAATCAGTTAATGCGCGAAATTATCGGTTATGCACCCATCGAGCCGGATGGTTCGGTGATGGTCAAAGTGCCAGCCAATGTCCCTTTGGCCATCAGTATTTTGGATGAAAACGGTAGACGCATCAGTGCGCGGCATCAAAACTGGATTCAACTCCGCCCCGGCGAAACAAAAAAGTGCAATGGTTGCCATACTCACAATAGTGGCATCCCCCATGGCAATAGCGAAGGGCCTAACAGCGTTTACAACGGCGCCGCACAAACTGGCAGCGCCTTCCCTAATACCGATAACAGCATCCGCGCTCAAGTGAGCGAAACCATGGCCGAAACCCTGGCCCGCAGCAGCTGTGATAGCGACTGCGCCTATCTCGATCCCAGCGTCAACATTACATTCGACGACAACTGGACTGATACCAATGTGCGCGCCAAGGATGTCTCGTTTTCTTATCTCTATTCAGATTTGACCACGGCCATCCCGACCACGGGTGATTGCACCACAAGCTGGACGCCACTGTGCCGCATCATTCTCAATTACGAGACACACATTCATCCACTTTGGTCTGAGCCGCGCAGCATTCTCAATCCAAACACCATGCTGAACGAGGATCGCACCTGTACTACCTGCCATACCAACCAGGACAACATGAGCAATGCCAGGGTAGCGGATGAGCAGCTCGACCTGACTGACGGCCCTTCGACCGACGAGCCGGATCACTTCAAATCTTACCGTGAACTGCTTTTTGCCGATAACGATCAAGAGCTGGTTAATAACGCACTTCAGGATGTGATGATTCAGGCTACTGACAACCAAGGTAATCCATTGTTTGAGACCGATGAGGACGGCAATCTGATTCTGGGATTGGATGGCAATCCGGTACCAATTATGGTGCCTGTGCGCGCACCCGGCCCATCTATGTCGGCCAACGGCGCCAGCAATAGTGACTTTTTCGAGAAATTTGACAACGGTGGCACACACAATGGCTGGCTCAATGATGCTGAATTACGTTTACTGGCCGAGTGGTTAGACATCGGGGCACAGTATTACAACAATCCCTTTGATATCCCCGTGCCCTAACATGCCGTTTCTTCTAATCATTATTGCCTTGCTGCTCTGCTGTGGCTCGGTCAAGGCCGAAAAGGAATACCGTAAGGTGCAAATCGCTGAACCGTATATCGAGCTGCATACTGGTCCTGGACGTGGTTATCCAGTGTTCTATGTCATTGACCGTGGCGAATGGATTCAAATTACTAAACGCCGCACTGACTGGTTTAAGGTGATTGCACCAAATGGTCAAACTGGCTGGACACACCAACGTCAGCTTGAACTCACACTGAATCCAGAAGGTGAGCAGACCCGTTTTGAGGAAGTCACCCAGGGCGAATTTATTGAGCGTCGAATTGAAGCCGGTGTGCTAATTGGAGATTTCGATGGTGCCCAAAGTATCACCCTGTATGGCGGTTATTCCTTTACCCGCAATATTTCCGCTGAACTTTCCTTTATGCAGGCGGTGGGTAACTTCTCCAGTAACGTGGTCACAAATATTAATCTGTTGCATCAAGCCTTCCCTGAATGGCATGTGTCGCCCTACTTTGCTTTGGGTATCGGCAACATCAAGACCACACCCCGCTCAACACTGGTGCAGGCGGGTGATCGAAGTGACTTGCTTGCCCATGCCGGCATTGGTGCCTATGCATATATTTCGCGCCGTTTTGCCTTACGTGCCGAATACAATCGCTACGTGGTGTTTTCCAGTGATGATGACAATGAGGATTTGAAAGAATGGAAACTCGGACTAGTCACTTTTTTCTAACTTCATTGTTGCTGATCATGACGGCGATAATGCTGGCATTCTGGCAGGGCAATGCACAAGCCGCATCGGAAGATGAAAACCCGGAACAGGTGATTCAACCCAGTATTGAACGTGAACCTATGAAGCCAGCACGCATTGACACTGAGAATTTTGAAGCAGGTTTTTATATCGGCATACTTAGCATTGAAGACTTTGGTACGAATAGCGTACTGGGTGGCCGCTTTGCCTATCACTTTAGCGAAGATTTTTTTGCTGAAGTTAATTATGCCGGCTCAAAGGGTGGCACAACCAGCTTTGAGCAACTCAATGGGAATGTGCAATTACTCACCGATGAAGAACGTGAACTTACCTATTACAATCTATCATTCGGATTTAACATCTTACCTGGCGAAGCCTTTGTCGGCAGTGGCCGAGCCTTTCATACTGCACTATATATTGTAGGTGGCATTGGCAGTACCGAGTTCGCAGGTGATGACCGCCGCACACTCAATCTTGGATTTGGATACCGCTTTATCTTTAATGATTGGCTGGCTGGGCATCTGGATGCACGCGATCACATATTTGATATTGATCTACTTGGTAGTAACAAAACCACTCATAATCTTGAAATCAGCACCGGGCTGACCGTGTTTTTTTAAAGGAGACAACATGAATATCATTCGCACACTCACATTTCTGTTGACCTGTCTCATCGCCCTGCAACTACAGGCAGCCACGATTGAAGGGCCAGCACCTGACTTCACCCTAAAAAGCCTGAGCGGCAAAAATCTCAAACTGAGCGAGATGCGCGGTGAGGTGGTCATGATCAACTTCTGGGCCTCATGGTGTGGCCCCTGCCGCCAGGAGATGCCAATCCTGGAAAAGATATACCAAAAATACCAACCACTCGGCTTTACCCTGCTCGGCGTCAATGTGGAAGAAGATATCAATGAGGCCAAGGCTTATTTAAAAGATATTGAAGTGAGTTTTCCTATTTTGTTTGATAACACCAATAAGGTCAGTCAGCTGTATGAAATCATCGCCATGCCCAGCACGATCGTGATCGACCGCGATGGCAATATGCGTTTTCTGCATCAGGGTTATCAACCAGGTGTGGAAGACGAATATATCAACTACATCAAAACACTATTAAGAGAATAAGATGACTCGCCTGATCACCACCATCTGCCTGCTTGCGCTGCTGTGCGGCTGTTCGGTAAAGCCATGGGTCAAACCCTATGAGCGAAACAAGCTGGCGGATCCGATCATGACATTCAATCGTGATCCGATTTCTACAAGCTATATCAATCATGTGTATGAGGCGCGAGAAGCTGCCCGTGGCGCTGAAGAAGGCCAAGGTGGCGGTTGTGGTTGTAATTAAAGCAACATGGAATTTGTCATTCCGGCGAATGCCGGAATCCAGAAACCGTGTTTAATGAATGGACTCCGGCCCTTGTGCCCTTTGGGTATGCGCCGGAGTGACGAGACATTCCAATCAAGATGTTCGGAAACATGAAGTACAAACACCGTCTAAATAGAATTACAAAAATATCAGCCGCGATTGCAGCGTTTGTAATTGCCTTTCCGCTCACGGCGGCAATCCTGCCGGAAGACCGATTCGATGCACTGTACCACTCCTATCAGGGCGGCGGCATGGATATCACTGGTCCTTCTTTAATGCTACGTAAACTACTGGGCAATAGCACATCGGTGCTGGGTAAGTATTATGTCGACTCCATCAGTGCCGCATCGATTGATGTCATTACCACGGCCAGCCCCTATCAGGAAGAACGCAACGAATACACTCTCGGCGTCGACTATCTACAAAACAAGGCCATACTTAGCTTCAATTATACCGACAGTGAAGAGAATGATTTTCTCGCGCAGACCTTCAGCTTTGGCGTATCTCAGGACTTCTTCGGTGATCTCAGTACACTATCGATGGGTTACTCACGTGGCAAAGATCAGATAATGCGCATGACTAAAATTGATGGCGTTAAACAGCTCGATCCTAACTTCGGCACAGAGCACGCCGACCGGCATAAATTTCGCCTCGGCTTAGCACAGATTCTGAGTAAAAATATAATCGCATCACTCAACTACGAACTAATCACTGACACGGGTTTCCTCAACAATCCCTATCGTCAGGTACGCTTTGCCGATGGCAGCCCATCGGAATTTGAAGAATACCCCAACACCCGTTCCAGTAATGCAGTTGCCTTCAGGATAAAATATCATCTGCCCTATCGTGCTGCCATCAGTGGTGAATATCGCTACTTCAGCGATACCTGGGCGATCGAGGCCAGTAATTACTTAGTCGGCTATACCCACACCATTAAAGACAAATGGATCATCGACCTGCGTTATCGAAGTTATAAACAAAGTGCCGCCAGTTTTTATAGCGACATTTTCCCATCACCCAATTCACAAACCTATATGGCGCGTGATAAAGAGTTAAGCACCTTCGACAACCAGACCCTGGGCTTTTCCATTAGTTACGGCTTGATGCAGAACGGCTGGAAATTCATTGACAGAGGCAGTATCAATTTCTCCTACGATTACATGACGTTTGATTATCATGATTTCAGAGATGCCTCAGTCACAGGTTACCCACTTGGCCAGGAACCGCTATATAGTTTCTCAAGCAACGTAATGCAGATTTATTTCTCTGCTTGGTATTAATACTCCCCAGATTATTTACGTTTACTTGCTGAAAAATTGACTCCGTGAGCAAACAGCTCTTTTGATACTTTTTGCTCCGCACTGGTATTAAGAAAACAGTTAAAACGCTTGCTTATCACCCCATTCTCCAGCCCAACTGATTCTGCAAGCTCGTACAATTCTGGCTCAACCAGGGCGCCACCGATACAAGCCGCCCAGATATCAGGATTGTTGCGTGCCTCTGCGGTCAGTTCACGCTGTACAATCACATCTGCCATATATAGTCTGCCACCTGGTTTTAGCACACGAGTAATTTCCTTAAAAACTTGCAGCTTATCTGGTGCCAGGTTAACCACACCATTTGAGATAACAACATCCACGCTTTCATCTTCAACGGGCAACTCTTCATACATACCTTTACGGATTTCGACAATGTTGGATAAACCCGCTTCTTCTGCGCCTTGGCGGGCACAATCACGCATATCCTGGGTCATGTCGACACCAATGGCATGGCCACTGTCTCCCACTCGCCTCGCCGCCAGGAGTATATCCATCCCAGCCCCGCAGGCATGGTCCAACACTGTTTCACCTGGATTGATTGGTCCAATAGCGATGGGATTACCTACCCCGGCAAAGCGTGCTGTTGAAATTCTTGGCAACGTTTCCAGCTCTTCCAGTGAATAGCCGAGATATTCACTCGCATAGATAGGGCCTCGATGAAAGTGATAATCGGCATCAGGGTCCTTTGCCACATGTTCATAGGTATCCATTACCTGCTGGCGTAGATACTCTTTATCAAAATTTTCCGGGGAAGCTATAGCCATGATCTTTCTCCTTATCAAGAAGTCGCCAGCCCTCAGCAACTGACTAATAGTTGCCCACTGGCATTACCTGCTTAGCTAATAGTGCGAATAAGTAACGCTATAAACTTGAAACTGTCATTACAATCCACTTAACTAATCACACATATCTTACTGTTTTTACTGTTTTAAGTGGGTATATTATTGATTTCCGCACTATATTGGTCAACATATTCAAAAGACGTGTCAAAGTCATAGTTCGCACAACTCAAAAAGTAAAGGATGAAAAACGATAATTCCGATAACTCGGGGACGGCTGAACACGAGGGATGGTTATTAATAGTTGCTGCAGCGAGCCAATTAGTATCGAGTTATTAATTAAGCTAAAGTTTCACGCTTTTTAGATGAGCCTAGAGATCGGTTCATGCGTTCTTTACCGGGGACAGCGAGACGCGATCAATAACCATACAGTTAGCCAGGTCAAAAACGAAAAATATCCTT
>CALZIO010000027.1 GCA_945787785.1 uncultured Chromatiaceae bacterium | reverse complement strand
CGTAATTTTTCCAAATAAGCAAGGCAAGCGAATTCTTCATGAAACCACTCGAGGAATTGGCTCCAGGTACAGGGGTAATCTTGCCCAGCTCTTAATGAATTTGACGATTTGCTCATCACTAAATATTGACATTGGTGGAGCTAAATGGATACCCCATATAAAAAAGCAGACAATGTCGTTTCGGAGTGGCGATAGGGCCCATTATTGGTGATCTAAAAGCCAGTTTTCGTTTATTGAGCAACTGGCTCAGTGGTGCGATGGCGATGAAATCAGTCTCTATCTGGCTGCATGCGCCTGGATTCTGCGCAAGTGGATTTGCCATGTGTTGTCTTATTTTTTATCAGCCATTGCCGTTTCCTAATATGGCGCGATGTATGGATCGGAATTGCGGGGTTACAGGTAAAAAAGTGACAAAGAACTACCCTGTGAAGGCAGTTGTTAACTTTAAAAGCTGACTACTTTAAGGTGTTGCATCATGTTTAACACCTTAAGTGAGATTTATAGGCTCGCTAGTCAGGCCATATGCGTCTGCTTAGAATAGTAGGTGCTGGTGTCTCGACGGCAGGGGTGTCTGCGGGTTTTGTCTCGGTATTTAACTCAGTTTTTTCTTCCTTTGCGCTTTGTTCTTTTGCTTGACGTACGCTGGCAGCGAGTTTTGAGCTGAGTTTTGATCCGGTTTGTGTCATGGCTAAATTACCTCTTCAATGATGGATTCAATTTCCTGTGCAGCAGCAGCGCCTCGCTTGCCAATGCCAAATACACTATTGCCTTCGATTGCAGATGTTCGATAAATGGCGCGGCGGCACAGCCAGTTTTGCAGTGATGGTAAATCAAATTCAGCGAGTGCTTGCTGCATCGCCCGTGACAGCGCACTGCGTGGTTCGAGTTGATTGATCACGAGATAAGCTTGCATGGCAGGGTTGGTTAGCTTGGCCTGCTCGATTGTCTGTGCGAGTTTCATGCTGGCCCACAGGTCAACGGGTGACGGCAGTACGGGAATTAATACTGTATCTGATGCAGACATAGCCAGCGGAGTTATTTCCGAATCAAGCGTCGGCGGGCAGTCAATGACAACGTACTGGTAGTCTTCACGAAAGCGATTTAGCTCCCGGGCGAGGTTTCCGGCCATTGTGATGACCGAAACTGGAAATGGGCTTTCGTCTGGAGCGAGCCCGGCCCATTGTGCGGCAGAGCCTTGCGGATCAGCGTCTACAACAAGCGTGCGGCCGCGCTGGCACAGGCCGGCAGCAAAATTCATGGTTAATGTGGTTTTCCCCGTGCCGCCTTTTTGATTTGATATTGCAAATACCTTTGCTGCCATTTTCCGTTTCCTGAATCAAATACAATGGGCTGGATTCTATCATGGTTTTTTGTGGGCGTATGTTCAGGTATTGCCGGTTGATATGTTTTTCAACGAGTCAGGGCTGAATTCGCCATATTCTAAAGTTTGGCCGGTTAAGGATTAAACCGCTTGGTTTCTCGCCATGAAGTGAAAGTGCTCCTGCGCGCTGCTGGCTGTCTGCGCTTTGCCTGGCGGCCGTATAGTTAATGCAGGGTTGATTTATTGGCTAGGATTTTCACGCTTACTTAACATTATTTCGAAAGGTGGTTAATTTTATAATTTCTGTCTATGTCCTCTATAGAAAACTATGTCCTTGATATTATCTCATGTGGGAGGGTATGCTTTATGTCCTCTACAACTAATGTACAAAAAGATAACGATACGGTGGAAGAGGGCTGGCCTTGGGGGCCTAGATCTCAAACGATAAGCATTAGTTTCTCTTTCGAAATCCATCGGGAGTGCCTGAGACATTTTGTTTGCAAAGGGTTTCACTCACTTCGCTGTGCTTGTTGGGTATCAAATTTATCTTTGATTGGAGATAGTACGGAGTCATGGGACAGCTCATTATCCTGTTACCAGCGCTGCCAATTCTTGCAGCGCTGATTAATCAAGTTTTTTCTCGCCAGCTTGGGGCGCAGGCAGCCCGACTAAGTGTTTCCACTGCCATAGTGACCTTTGTGTTGGCCGTGGTGGTGTTGGGCAATGTCCTGAGTAGCGGCGGCGCCCCAAACCAGATCGCGCTGGGCGGCACGTGGGGAATATTGCTGGCGGATCCGCTGAGTAGTCTTATGGCTGTGCTGATATCCGGCATAAGCTTAATTGTTCGAATCTATTCAGTACGTTACATGGTCGAAGAGAGGGGCTATGGGCGTTTTTTCATGTTGCTGGATTTGATGACGGCCAGTCTCCTAATAATGGTGGCGGCAGGTGATCTGATTACTTTGCTGGTGGCGTGGCACCTGGTCGGGGTGTTGCTTTATTTTCTGTTGGGGTTCGATACTCGCAGCGCGACAGCCTCACGCTACGCATTCTGGACCCTGATTACCTATCGCATCGGCGATATGGCGATGGTTTTGGCGGCAGCGCTTTTGTTCCATGCCTACGGCACCTGGTCTCTTTCCGACATTTTTACTCAAATCAGCGAAAACCCGGGCGCCCACCAGTACTTTGGTTTCGCCCTGGAAGAGGTTGTGGGGATGCTGTTGGCAGTGGCTGCTTTCGCCAGGTCAGCACAGTTTTTGCTTCACACTTGGCTGCCCTACACGATGGATGGGCCTTCGCCGGTCTCGGCCTTGATGCATGCGGGGATTGTGAATGCGGGCGGCTTCTTAATAAACCGTTTTGCTCCGGTATTTATCCAGACTGACACTGTGTTGCATATTCTGTTTGCGGTCGGCTTGGCAACAGCTATTATTGGTTCAGTATTGATGCTAACCCAGAACGACATCAAAAAGGCGTTGGGTTATTCAACCATGGGGCAAATGGGGTTTATGATCATGGAGTGTGGCGTGGGCGCTTTCTCCCTGGCTATTTACCATCTCATTGCCCACGGATTGTTCAAAGGCACGCTGTTCCTCAGTGCGGGCAGCGTTATTAACGAAGCGCGTCAACATGATGGTGTGCCAAAACAGGATCTCTACACCTTTGTGGTGGAAAGGCGTCCCGCTATCATGCGTCAACCGTGGCTGGTGATGGCTGGGATTACGCTCGCGGTGCCCATTGTCATCCTGATATTGGCGCACTGGATGGTGGCGCAAGACTTTTTCCAGAAACAGGGCGCGATCGTGTTGCTTTTCTTTGGCTGGGTCACCGGGGCGCAACTTCTGTTCACCACTTACCGTATGGGATCACAAAATGTGTGGCGCCTGGTCGGAATCGTGATTATCTCCTTTGCTGTTATCGTGCTCGGCTATACGTTGATCAGTCACGCCTTTGATTTGTTTCTCTATCCAGATTCAGCTTTTCGTTCGCAGATCCACGCAGCCGCCGGAATCGATGTGTTCTGGTTTGATGTGCTGGTAGTACTGACCACCGCAATCATCGTTTCGGGCTGGGTGTTGACCTACTATTCAGAGCAAAACCGGCTCTGGGGTCAAGAGCAGTTGAATTATTTGTGGTTGAGTTTTTATGCATTGGTTTCCAGGGAGTTCTATCTCACCGACCTTTATGCCTGGTGCGCCCGTGCAATGTTGAAAACCGCCGCGCGGATGAATGAATTGTTGAGGTGGCGTTAACATGTCGCAAGGATTGTTAATTATCGCGGGATTGTTCCTCCCGCTGTTTCCCCTAAGCATGGTGTTTAACGAGGTCTTTGACCGAGTCCGTGCCACAAAGCTTCGCATTCTCTTGTTGTTCATTTGGCCGCAGATCGGTATCGGTATCGCCCATTCTACCGGAGTGGATATTCCAGCCTGGTTAGTCATCTGGGCGCTCCTGACTGCCTTGCTTTACGGGTTCAGGGCGCTGGTGTTGCGAGAGGTTAGTCTTTGGGTCAGTTTTCTCGCCACCTCTGCTTGGGCTGTGTTGTGGGTGGTCATGGACGGTGATATCACCGGTACCCAATTGGCGTTCTATGCGCTTGGTTTTAGCGCGCCATTGGCCTTGCTAGTGCTTATCGGTGGTGAGCTGGAAAAGCGTTTTGGGGCAGCATACACCGGTTTGTATAATGGTATTGCGGAAACGCTGCCGCGCCTGAGTGGGGTGCTTGTCTTCGTGGTATTGGCGGTGATCGCAACACCTGTCTTTCCAGGGTTTTCCGCCATGATTTCCGCTGTGGTGAATGCGTCGTATCAATCGTTTTTTGCGGCGCTCATGCTTTCATTGGTTTGGTTAGTCTGGGGGTGGGCTGGTGCGCGCTTGCTGCAGGGCTTGATTATCGGCGAGCCGAAAGGAGAGGGGATTAGTGATCTTAGCTCCGGCAGCACCTGGTCTTACGTGCTAATGGTAAGTGTGTTGATCATCTGTGGTGTTTACATGATAGGTGGCTTGTCATGAGTCTTTCATTAGGTGAAAAACTAAAAATACGCTCCATGATCTATGTGGCGGCAGAGCCGGTGCCGTTCTTCTGGCCCATGCGCTCGTTTATTCATCACAACCCCTTGCACGGACTTGAGCACCTCCCTTTTCCAGAGGCAGTAGAGAAAGGAAGTAAGATCTTTCACGGCCGTGGTTTTCTAAGTCGTAGTGAATACCAAGCCTATCTCGCCGATGGTCGGGCGGATCGCGCCAAGCTGGAAGCGATTGTTGAGGTGTTCGCTAAGGATAGCCAGGAGATTCCTGGAATTGATCTTAAACACTGGTTAATAACGCTGCTGACTCAGGTTGAGCAGCCGGTCGTGATTAATGAGGCGCTAGTAGATGCTGGCGATTTGCATTCCACTCTCTCCGGTGAAGAGTTGCAATACAACGGCACCATTGCCTCAGATGTGCTTGCTAAGCAACTGCGCGATACCTTGCTGGGTGATCGTCCAGTGTACGAAGCGGTTGACGCACTATATGGCACCAAGATTGGTGATGACTTGGATGAGCTGGTCGTCAAGAGTTGTCTCGATTTCTTTGATGAAGGGCAATCTGTTTGGGCAATGCCAAAACGGGGGCAGGGTTTCTTTGCAGCCTGGCGCAATATTGCTCGCCGTAATATCCGTTTGTTCCTGCGTGGGCTGCGTATCAGTGAAATTCTCGAAGTGGATGACAGTCCGGAAGGGATTATCAACTATGTAATGAAATCGCTGGAAGTGCCTGAGGAACGCTGGATTGCCTATTTTACCCGTGAGTTGGCCCGTTTGCATGGCTGGGTCGGATTTATCCGTTGGCGTTCCAATGCTCCACACTATTACTATAGTCAGCAGTATCCCGGTGATCTGGTTGATTTTATGGCGGTACGAATGACGCTGGCGTTTGCGCTGTTGCAGGAGCAGGGGCGTCACGAAGTCCCTGATTCTAGTCGTAAGATCGATGAAGCCATAAAATCACGGACAATGGAAACCTATCTGGCGCATGAATTCCACAGTCGCGGAGTTTTGCCGGCAATGGCGCGTAAGGTTGAGCGCGCTTTATCCAGCGGCTCAGATGAGCTGATTACTCAGGCGTTTGGTGAATATGTGCAAAACAAGCGTAAGCATGTCGCCGCTAAGCAAGTAGAGAAGCTGCGAGAACTGGCCCAGCGTGCCAGTGCGCTTGATGCGCTTAATCAGCTATCCGCAGAAAACATAGAGCAATTGCTGGCAGCGCTTAGAGCGTTCGAAAAAAAAGAGGGTATGTGCTGGATGCGCAGCATCGAGGAACGTGCCATGGATCGTTTGACTGCAGGCTTGCAGCTAATGCCCCCGGTTGAGCGCGATAAACGTCCATTTGTTCAAGCGCTGTTTTGTATTGATACCCGGTCTGAGCGCATTCGCCGTCATTTGGAAGGGGTGGGTGACTACCAGACCTATGGTATTGCCGGTTTCTTCGGGGTGCCTGTGAGCTTTATTGAGTTGGGTAAGGGGAGTGAAACTCATCTTTGCCCCGTCATCCTCACGCCAAAGAATCTGGTACTAGAGGTGACCACCGAAGATGCTTCGGAAGACGCTGCGGCACTTACGGCGCTTGAAAAGGCAGTGCACGAGCTTAAGGAGTCAATCGTTTCGCCCTTCGTAACGGTTGAGGCGGTCGGGCTGTTGTTTGGGCTCGATATGGTCGGCAAAACAGTCGCACCCAAGAAGTACAACAGCTGGCGTAAACGTTTTCATCAACACAAGCCTTCTACTCTGTTGCTGGTGGACAAGCTAAGTCGCGAACAGGCGGATTCAGTAGTGCGCACCGTGCAGCGTACGGTGATTATCAAGGCGGTGGAGCAAGAGCTGGGGCGCAAGCCGGAGCAGATCACCGACGACATTATTCGCGGTTTGCGTGAGTGTGCGCTTGATAATGAGTCAGACTCTATAGAGCTTGCTAATGCGCTTGGTATTACTGAAATGCGCCTTGGCGAGCTGATCACCCGTCTGAAGGAGGGGTACCGGATGAATCGATCCTTTGCGCATCTGCAGATGGAGCAGCTGGGTCGCATCGGATTTACGCTGGACGAGCAGGCCAATTTTGTCAGTCAGGCGCTTAGCGCCATCGGCCTGACAAAAGATTTCTCACGCTTCATTCTGATTATGGGACATGGCAGTAGCTCTGAAAATAATCCTTATGAATCTGCTTTGGATTGCGGTGCCTGTGGTGGAAACCATGGTTTGGTAAGTGCTCGCGTCATCGCGCAAATGGGCAATAAGCCCGAGGTGCGCCAGCGCTTACGTGAGATGGGTATCGATATCCCGGCCGATGCGTGGTTTGTGCCTGGATTGCACAATACAACAACCGACGAGATGAAACTGTATGATCTCGATAAGATGCCTCCGTCACATATCTTTTATTTAGATCGATTGAAGAATGGCTTAGTGTCTGCCACTCATCTCACAGCACATGAGCGTTTGCCCAGTCTTCAGCAAGGTGCTGTTACGGTTGACGCGACCGAGGCCTTTCGCACCGCCCAGCGAAATTCGATGGACTGGTCTCAGGTCCGACCCGAATGGGGGCTTTCTCGCAACGCCTACTTTATTATAGGTCGCCGCGATATTACCCAACAGCTTCCGCTTGATGGGCGTGCGTTCTTGCATTCATATGACTATCGAGTCGATCCTAAGCGTCGTCTGCTGGAAAATATTATTACCGGACCATTGGTGGTAGGGCAGTGGATCAACATGGAGCACTATTTTTCAGCCGTTGATAACGAACGATTCGGGAGTGGCAGTAAGGCTTACCACAATGTGGCCGGTCGATTCGGAGTGATGACAGGTAACTTAAGCGATCTGCGCACGGGCTTACCATCGCAAACCGTTTTGGATGGTGGAAAGCCGTACCACGAGCCCATTCGTCTGATCACTTTAATTGAAGCGCCTTTTGATCACGCTGTGCAGGCAGTGGAAAGTGTTGTTTCGGTTAAGCACTTGGTACGCAATGGTTGGATAAGGCTCATGGTCATTGATCCGGGCACTGGGTTGATCCATAACTACGAAGATGGTGAATGGCACAGTCGCCCGCATACCGACAGCGCTGAAAAATCTATAGCTTGAGGAGTTAGAATATAATGAAAAACTTAAATTTAAGCCCGCTCAAGAAACTTGAAATCATCCTCGACGGCGAGCACAAAGGGTTTGTCACCGACCTGCTTGATCGTGCAGGGGTGAAGGGCTACACGATTGTTAACAATTTATCGGGCAAAGGCAGGCACGGGTTTCATGAAGGTCACATTATGTTTAATGAAGATGATGTCTTGGTAATGATTATCGCTGCCGTACCAGAGGATTCGGTTAGCCCAATTCTGGAAGGGCTGGCGCCGTTTTACAATGAGCATTCCGGAGTGGTCTTTATATCAGACATTCAAGTGACCAGAATGGTCAGGTTTTAAAAGGTGTGCTGAATTTATGTTTCTGCGATGCTGGGAGGTCATTACGGTAACTACTCAACACGTTTTTGTAACGTTCGCTGTTGCTTCATTTGAAGTTAATAAAACAGGTTCCGATTTATGATTGTGGAGGGGTTTGATAAGGTATTTTAGGCATTGATTAAATCTATAGCTTCTATAGATATATGTATGCTAACATCTTTTTCGATAGTGAGAGATGCAGTTAAAATACAAAAAATAAGCTTGATGTTTAGGTGTATAAATAATATCTATGTGGGGCATTCTATCTATTGATTAGTCAAGCGTCCCGCATGGGTATATCCTCCCATAAAATTTTGTAAACACTTCGATTAACAAACTTAGGAGAAGAAGATGGCCAAGTATGAATCTGGCGTAAAAGAGTATCGCGATCTTTATTGGGCACCTGATTACGTGCCTCTGGATACTGACTTGCTGGCCTGTTTTAAGGTGGTGGGGCAGGAAGGTGTTCCACGTGAGGAAGTTGCTGCTGCGGTTGCGGCAGAAAGCTCAACTGGTACCTGGTCTACTGTATGGTCAGAATTGTTGACTGACCTTGAGTTCTATAAAGGTCGTACTTACCGTATCGAAGATGTGCCTGGTGACAAAGACGCTTTCTATGCTTTCATCGCTTATCCTCTGGATCTGTTCGAAGAAGGTTCGGTTGTTAACGTACTGACCTCTCTGGTTGGTAACGTGTTTGGTTTCAAGGCTCTGCGTACACTTCGTCTGGAAGATATCCGCTTCCCGATGGCATTTATTAAGACTTGTGGCGGTCCTCCTGCCGGTATCCAACTTGAGCGTGATCGTCTGAATAAGTATGGCCGTCCATTGCTGGGTTGTACCATCAAACCTAAGCTGGGTCTGTCTGCCAAGAACTACGGTCGTTCAGTATATGAGTGTCTGCGTGGTGGTCTGGATCTGACTAAAGATGACGAAAACATTAACTCTCAGCCATTCATGCGCTGGCGTGATCGTTGGGACTTCGTTGCTGAAGCTATCGATAAAGCCGAGCGCGAAACCGGTGAGCGTAAAGGTCACTATCTGAACGTTACTGCGGCTACTCCAGAAGAGATGTACAAGCGTGCTGAATACGCAAAAGAACTGAATATGCCTATCATTATGCATGACTTCCTGACGGGTGGTTTCACTGCGAATACTGGTCTGGCTAACTGGTGTCGTGAAAACGGCATGCTGCTGCACATTCACCGTGCAATGCACGCGGTAATCGATCGTAATCCTCATCACGGTATTCACTTCCGCGTATTGGCCAAGTGCCTGCGTCTGTCTGGTGGCGATCAGCTGCATACTGGTACCGTTGTAGGTAAGTTGGAAGGTGATCGTCAGTCAACACTAGGTTTCGTAGATCAGTTGCGTGAGTCTTTTGTTCCTGAAGATCGCAGCCGTGGCGTTTTCTTCGACCAAGACTGGGGTTCAATGCCTGGCGTATTCGCAGTCGCTTCTGGTGGTATCCACGTATGGCACATGCCTGCACTGCTGAATATCTTTGGTGATGATTCTTGTTTGCAGTTCGGTGGTGGTACGCAGGGTCACCCATGGGGTAACGCAGCGGGTGCATGTGCAAACCGTGTTGCTCTGGAAGCGTGTGTTAAGGCGCGTAACGAAGGCCGTGAGCTTGAGCGCGAAGGTAAGGATATCCTTACTGAAGCTGCTAGACACAGCCCAGAGCTGGCAATTGCGATGGAAACCTGGAAAGAAATCGTGTTTGAATTCGACACAGTTGACAAGCTGGACGTTGCTTAATTTAGCGGCCGCTTCGTAAACAAAGGTTTCAACTTAACTGAATTTTAAGAGGAAAAATCATGTCTGTAATAGGTGATTACCAAACTAAAAATACGCTGGAGACTTTCGGTTTCCTGCCACAGCTGACTCAGGAAGAAGTTTACGCGCAAATTAACTATATGATTGCGCAAGGCTTGACGCCGGGCATCGAGCATGAACTTCCAGAAAATGCCATGGATCACTACTGGACCATGTGGAAACTACCATTCTTCGGTGAAACTGATCTGAACAATGTGGTTGCTGAGCTGGAAGCTTGCCGCCGCGAGTATCCTGATCACCACATCCGTTTGACTGGCTACGATAACTACACCCAATCTCAGGGCGTAAACTTCGTAGTATTCAAAGCCCAAGGCGGCTCTCGCGCTTGGTAAATGGGTGATCTTGGTGCGGGAGTGACCCTGCACCGAATCTTGTTCAAGTTTTAAGAACGGATGGGAAATATTATGGCAAGCCAACAGCAATCTGGTCGAGCTGCCTCTAGGGCACGCCGACAAATGCAAGTGAATGGCAAAGGTCGTTCAGCTGCTGCTCCTGCGCCTACCCGTCAGCCTAAAGAGGGTAAGTCAGTTCCTGCTGCGAATCCTACGCCTGCGCCAGCTTCACAAGCTGCTGCTCCTGTTGCGTCAAGCTTTACTGCGCCTGCTCCTCAGAGCATGCCTCGTCCAAAGCGAGCTCAAAAGAGTGCTTCGCGTCTGCGTCGTGAATCTTTAGCTGCTCGTGGTAAAAAGGCAGATAGAAGCAGTGATCGACTGCGTGACAGCGAAATGGCGTTGAAGCGTCGTTCTGCGGCTGAAGCTAAAGCTAAAGCGGGCAAAGGCAACTGTGATTGTGGTGGTCCGTGCTGTCAGGAAGCAGAGGCGAACGCCGCTGCGGCAGCTGCTCCAGCACCAAGTCTGAGCGCTTCTGCTTCTAGTAGTGTCAACGCTGTGAAGAGAAAGCGGGTGATGAACGCCAGTGATACTGGACGCTTGATGTCGCGTGCACGCCGTGCTGCGATGTCGGGTCGCGGTAAGGCTGGGCTGGAAGCTCATGGTAAGGGTAGTTCCTCTGCATCGCTGGCACGTCAGGCTAACCCGGAAATTTCTGCGCGTGATCTTGCTCGTGTGGTTCGTGATTCGCGTAGTAAAAATGGTGCTCGAGGTAATAGCGCTGCTGCACCTGCATGTGCTCGTCGTCCTCGCAACGCGGCCGAAGCTAAGGCAATCAGCGGTACCAAGGTTGAGCATACGGAAAAACTGACGGGTGATGAAGCGGGTCTGTGTCATTCTGGTGTGACTGGTACCTCTTATATGTCTTCTGACGTCTTCGACAAGTTTTGTCAGGGTGGTCATGAGCCTAAAGCGGCTAAAAAAGTAGAGCAGACGGAAACGATAAGTGGAAGTCGTGTCACGAGTGGCGGCAAAGTAGGTGGTTCCAGTGTTATGACAGGAAACGAAGCAGGCAGTTGCCGTGCTGTTACCGGTATTGAGTATTTGGGGCGTGAGGATTACGTCCAGTGTGGTACTACTCCGCCTGCGCCTGTTGTAAAGACCAGTGCTTCTCACACCCAGCGTGGTCAAGTTGTTTCTGGTCCGAAATCTAGTCGCGCTGAGAATGTTACAGGCAACGAAAACGGTTCATGTCGCGCAGTTACAGGTACGCCTTACGCAGGTCAGGAGCAGTTCGAATCGTTCTGTGCGCCTGAAGAACAGCGTAATAACCGTATGCTTACAGTGATGCCTGAGCGTGCACCTGGTGCAGGCAAGGATATTACTGGTCAGCAGCCTGGTTTGATTGGTAAGAAAATGACCGGCGCTGAAGAGGGTGTTTGTCAGCCTGTTAGTGGAACTCCTTATATTGCTTCGTCTGAAATGAGCGCGGTCTGTGCTGCTTCGCCTGCAAAGGTGGGTGAGTCAGACTTTCCTAAGCCCGTTGCTGAAGTCGCTGAAGGAAAAATGAGTGTTGTGCCTACGGTTGCATCCGCTGGTTCTATTAGCGGTGGCTCAGTAACCGGATCCGGCTACGAAGGTGAAGGCCCCATTACCGGCGCGTTCTCAATGGGTCAAGGTAAGGTGACTGGCACAGAGCAAAGCCGTTTTGGCGGCCGTTCTGAAAATGTCATTACCGTTACTCCTAAAGAGGAAAAAGCGGTAGCGACGTCACGCATAACTGGAGAAGGCATTGAGACGGGTCTTAACATTACTGGCGATGACTGGGATCGTGGTGACCGTGTAACGGGTACCGAAGGTGCCTCTGCAGTGCGCCGCAACCCAAGTCGTAGTGGTCCGATGAGTGCAATGCCAGAGATCGCCGCTAAGCGAGAGCCTATGGTTGATAGGCCTTCAGCGGATGTCACTGGCGGTAGCGGTGGTTCGCAAGGGTCTTCGATCACTGTCTCGGGTGGAGCCCGCGGTTAAGCGATAAACTGCCTCTCTAAGTTTTGAGATGGTGATGAGAAGGGCGCTCCTTTTCAAAATATGAAGTGTTAAAAAAAATATGGTGTAAGAAGCGCAGGCCTTTTTAGGGCCTGCCTTCTAAAGCCAACATAACTAGGACATTAGAACAGAATTTTTGGCGATATCATGTTGGTAGGCAGACAAAATACAAAAGCGATGCATAGTCGTCCCATGCGGGTACGCGGCGCCGCTGACGCAGCGCGTCGCCAACATGGCAGTCACTTTGCGCTCGGTCAGCCTGGTGGGCACCACCCGCTTACCTATAGCGAAGAGAATGCTCGTTTATACCAATATGAAAGTCGTAGCAAAGGTGGTTTCGACAAGATAGAGCAGGTGCTGCGCCAAATTGCACAGCATCAGCACCAAGTAGATTTTATCAATCAGGCGCAACAGATTGCGAAACAGGAACTCGGTTTTGCATTGCCCGAGATCATGCTGGAAAACACATGGATCTCCCCCTTGGATGTGCGTGCTCTGTATGCCTGGTGTGTTTTTGAAACCTATAGTCGTTACGCTAATGAATTTTATAATGACAGTCCATTGGCTCGTCAGGATGATGCGGGCTTTCAAGGTTTTATTGAAAGTTGTGGGTTTCATACTCTGGACTTCTCACCCTGCGCGGATGGGCGTCTGGCCCATATTATTCGCTATGTATTGCGCCTGCCCTACAAAGGTGTGCGGCGTAAGTCATATGCTGGTGCAATGTTTGATGTGGAAGATAGCCTGCATAAATGGATTAAAACGGAATTCACACGTTTACGTGAAGGTATGCCCAATAGCGTTGATCAAAATACACGTTATCTTAAAGCGGCTGTTTACCATTACAGTACCAGCCAGCCAGATTCGGAAGGGTGTGCAGCCCACGGTAGTGATGCGGTTGCTGCAGCTGAAGGCGCCTTGTCACGTCTTTTGGCTTTTCGTCAGGGCGTAGAAAACAGCTTCTGTTGCGGTGCCTCGATTGATCTGCTGTTGATTGGTATTGATACAGACAATGATTCAATTCGTATTCATCTGCCGAATGCCAATGGGGATATTGACAGTGACTGCTATGTCGACGCCAAAGAAGTGTATTCGCAGACCTTTAACGTATCCAAGGGCAATGGCAAAGCGGCAATCAGTGAGTTGGTTGAGCGCTTGGCAGTGACAAAAGGGGTTCAACCCAGTAGCGGCATGATCAAGCTTATCACTCGTTTGTTGCTGAATAATATTTCGCAGATCGATTATGTTCGCACGTATTACAACGGTTGCTACAGCGATATTGGTCATCAAGAGCGCTTCATTGGCATGGGCGTTGGTTTTGAAGAGGTTCAGCTGCGCAACCTAACCTACTTTGCTTATCTGAGAACAGTTGAGCAAGGGGCTAAGGATTTGGATGTTGGTATCAAGATCTTTACTGGTCTCAACATTGGGCGTGGACTGCCAGCGCCAGTGGTCATTCGTTACGACTACCACGGTAAAGTACCAGGCGCACGTGAGCGAGCGATCGCGCGTTGCAAGTGCCTCGAGGGAGCGCTTAAGAACCGCTTCAGCGATCTATCTGCGCAGGGTATGTTGCATACCTTATTGGTTGTGCGTGATTGTCAGGTTGAATCAAAAGGCATAGAGGTTGTTGGCAGCTCGATTCAGACAACTGCTGCGCAAGGAGGGCACTAATGAAAATATTTCAGGTTGAGAAACCTCTGGTGGCCACTAATCGTATTGAAGGTATGGCCCACAAGCACCTGCAGGTGGTACGGGATGGTGCCAGTCGAATGGTTGCTGTCGATTCAGTAGGTGCGTCTCCTGGTGATTGGGTGTTGTGTGTAGGAAGTTCGGCAGCACGTGAAGCTGCTGGATCGAAAGAATATCCTTCGGACTTAACGATTGTCGGCATAATCGATGATTGGTCTGAGGAGCACTAGCATGGATGTATTTCAGGTTGTTGGATCCATGGTGTGTACCGCACGCCTCCCAGGTTTAGGAAATTTGCCACTGCGTGTTTTAAAAGACAGTAAAGGCAAGTGCCAAGTTGCTGTTGATACGGTTGGCAGTCGAGAAGGAAATTGGGTATTTACGATTAGTGGGTCAGCGGCACGCATGGCGCTGGATGACAAAAAGATTTTAACCGATCTTACCATAGGTGGTGTGATCGAAAATTGGAATTAAACGGATCAGGTGCCTGCCTTATCAAGCTGTAAGGATTTGGAAGGTAGTGAATTAAAATTACTTCAACTCTAACTGGAGATAAAACAATGGCAAATGAATACGGTATTGCACTGGGTATGATTGAAACTCGTGGTTTGGTTCCTGCGATTGAGGCAGCTGATGCGATGACTAAATCAGCTGAAGTTCGCTTGGTTGGGCGTGAATTTGTTGGTGGTGGCTACGTAACTGTTTTGGTTCGTGGCGAAACTGGTGCTGTTAATGCTGCAGTTCGCGCTGGTGCTGATGCGTGTGAGCGTGTTGGTGATGGTTTGGTTGCGGCGCACATCATTGCACGTCCTCACCGTGAGGTAGAGGGTGTTTTGCCAGGTGGTAAAACTTCTGAGTAACTGTCTGGTTTGGTTTTTATTTTTTGATTCAATTAAGGAGTTATGGAAATGGCAAATGAATACGGTATTGCGCTGGGCATGATCGAAACACGTGGTTTGGTTCCTGCGATTGAAGCAGCTGATGCGATGACAAAAGCAGCCGAAGTACGTCTGATTGGCCGTGAGTTTGTTGGCGGCGGTTATGTGACAGTACTGGTTCGCGGTGAAACAGGTGCTGTTAATGCTGCAGTTCGTGCCGGTGCTGATGCATGTGAGCGCGTAGGTGACGGCCTAGTTGCTGCACACATCATTGCACGTCCTCATCGTGAGGTTGAGCCTGTGCTGGGTGGCGCTGTCTCAGAAGACCGTTCGTAAGTTAAGTATGACAAACCGGGTGGGGTATTCTATTTTTGATTTCCAAGATAGATCCTTTCTATTACCCCGCCTGTGTTTCATTCTTTAATAGTTTAAGTTATGGCTTACGCAAATACAGATCCTCAAGTTCTGGGTTTCCTGGGTAGGGCGTTAAGTCTGGAGATGTCTGCTGTTCAGCAATATCTAAGTGTGTCTCGACTATTGAAGCTTCGTGGTTTTGATGAGATTTCATCTAAGTTCCAGCACGAGGCGGAAGAAGAAATGGGCCATGCAGACCGGATTATCGGCAGGATGTTGGTATTAGGAGTTGCTCCTAATGCCACTCAACTTCGACCAGCCCGACTTGCCAATTCTCTACCGGCAGTGATTGCAGTAGTGCAAGAGCTGGAGTCAGAAGTCGTTAATTTTTATCAGCAGGCTGTGGAATATTGTGCCCGCATTGAAGATTTCGATAGTCGACTCTTTTTTGAGCAGTTGTTGCAGGAGGAGCGTCAGCACGCCAGTTCTCTAAATGATTGGCGGCAACAATTGCTTAGTCACAACACGCCGAGTGCATAAATAATTAAGGATTGCTGATGATGGTTGAGAACTGGACATGGCGCAAGCGTTCAGCGCGCTTGGAGCGTCGGATCGAATTTGAAAATTACGAATTGACGCGTGAGTTTCTCGATCTGACAGCGGAATTGTCGGAAAAAGAGGGTTTTTACCCTGATATGAACTTTGGTCGCACCCACGTTAGCATGACGATTCACTTGGCTGATGAAGCGGCTGAGTTAGAGCCGGCGCAGCTGCGCTTTGCTGAGCAGGTGAACAGCTTTGCGCCAACCAACAAAATTACGGATTCACTCGGAACCGAGTATACCGTGGAGAGGGGTTAATCTATGTCTACATCAACCACCAAAACTACCCAGGCCCGCAAAAAGACGAGTGTGGCCAAACCAGCAGCAACGACTACTGAGAAAAATGCTGAGAATGATGCTGCAGCCAGCACCCCATCTAAGGCTACGCCATCTAATACTGCAGCGCCAAAACCAAAAACAAAATCAGCGCCCGCTGCTAAGAAAAAAACTGAAGTAAGCAACGCTTTTGTCTCACGTAGGGTTTGGCCTGACTAAAGCCGATTTAATAAAGGTCTCATCATAGGCCGGTACAAGAATTACCTCGATAATTGTGACTAGATCGCTGGCGTCGTAACGATTACTATTTCGTACCATCGAGCCGCAGGAGGTAATACGAGTAGATCGACTGCCGGAGATATTGTGTGTCTAGCCTGAATAATCTGTTAATCCCCGCAGTGCTGTTTTTTGCGCTCGGTGTTATCGCAAGAATTATCAAATCAGATCTGCGCTTTCCACCAGATCTAGCTAAAGTGCTTTCAATTTATTTATTGATGGCGATTGGTCTGCACGGTGGTTACGAGCTGAGTAAGGCCGATTTGGCAACAGCCGTTAATGCGATTATGTGGGCCCTGATTCTTGGCTTCTCACTACCAATTTTAGGGTATTTTTCATTGGTAGTGACGCGTAAAGTCAGTCCTATGGATGCGGCAGCGATATCTGCTCACTATGGATCTGTAAGTGCTGGTACCTTCCTGACGGCGATCGCTTTTCTCGATAGTAGCCGTATTGAATACGAGTCTTATCCTCTCATCATGCTGGCAGTAATGGAGTCACCGGCGATTATTGTCGGTCTGCTGTTGGCCGCTATGGCACGCAAAAAGATTTATGCGCAAAGTAATGGTGCGGCTTCAATGTATGATAAGGATGATAGTAGTGAAAGTGGCTTTGGCCATTTATTGCGTGAAGCTTTTACCAATGGTAGCGTGGTTGTTTTGATCGGCTCGATGGTAATTGGCGCCATCTCGCAACCGTCAGGCATAGAAAAGCTAAAGCCCTTCATTGACGAGATATTTATGGGTGTGCTGTGTCTGTTTCTCTTCGAAATGGGTATGGAGGCTGCTCGCCGTATAAAAGAATTTAAAAAGGTTGGAATGGTGTTGGCGCTATTTGGTATGGTCATGCCCCTAGTCGGCGGAACCATAGGTGCCTTGGTAGGTTACAATATTCTCGGGTTCTCAGTTGGTGGCGCTACGTTGGTCGCTGTATTGGGTGCAAGTGCGTCCTATATAGCTGTACCACCTGCGATGCGTCTGGCTGTGCCCGAGGCGAATCCATCGTTCTATTTAACGTTATCTTTGGGGATTACGTTTCCGTTTAATGTTCTAATCGGAATTCCCCTTTATTATTGGTTTGCAAGCTATTTGGCTGGTGTTTAGTCCAGTCACAATTTTGAGACTAGTATTATGGCCGAACTATATCCACACAAGTTAGTTAACATCATCACCTTGGATGTCTTGCAAGACAAGTTAAGTAAGATGTTTCGCCGTCACCAAGTGAGTGGTTACACCATAATCCGTGTGAGAGGTGAGGGTGCCTCGGGTGAGATGGCTGGTACTCTCGATTTTGAAGCCAATATCATGATCAAAGTAATTTTGCCTGAAGAGAAACTGCAACGTTTGTTGGATGGGCTGCAAAGGCAAATAAACCGAGGGTATCATCTGACGGTCTTTGTGTCGGATGTCGATGTAATGACACCTGAGAAATTTTTAAGGCCGTTAGATTAAACGCGGATTTCCAAATAATTATGTCTTCTACAAAAGAAGAAGTTAAAAAGAAGTTGGAAGACGAACGCGATTTAAATGCGGTGGGTGATACGCCAGATCAACTATTAAGGCATCTCACTCTTAGACAACTCCAAATATTCGAAGCAATCGCACGCCTAGGTAGTTATACGAAAGCAGCCGAGGAGTTGTTTTTAACGCAGCCCACTGTATCCATGCAGATCAAAAAGATGTCTGATTCCATTGATCTGCCACTGTTTGAAAAAGTTGATCGTAAGCATAGGCCAACTGAGGTTGGTGAAGAGCTTTATCACGCTACTCGAGCAATGTTCGATATCTTGAATGATTTAGAATCATCAATTGCTGAGTACAAAGGCTTAAAACGCGGCAAGTTACGATTGGGTGTGATTACCACTGCTAAGTATTTCGCGCCGGAAATTCTGGGGGAATTCTGTAAAAAATATCCTGAGGTGGATATTTCTTTAGAAGTCACCAATCGTGATCGTGTTTTTGAGCGACTAAACCGTGGAGAAGACGACTTGTATATTATGGGTAGGATGCAAGAGGAGCCTGGTCTGGTGTCCATCCCGTTTGCACCGAATCCAGTGGTCATTATTGCAGGTAAGGATCACCCCCTCACCCGAGAACGTAATATATCTATAGAACGCCTCGCACAAGAGCCTTTTCTTTTGCGTGAACCGGGTTCCGGTATTCGTGATATTACTATGCGCATGTTTCGAGAGAATGGCTTGAATCCAAAAGTGCGTATGGAGTTGGGTAGCAACGAGGCTATCAAACATGCTGTGGTAGGAGGGTTAGGTATTTCAATGCTCTCACTTCATACGCTAACTTTAGAAGGCGCTACTGGACCAGTGGATATTCTGGATGTTGAAGGTTTTCCATTGCAGCGGGAATGGTATCTGGTCTATTCTAAGGAGCGAGAGCTTTCCCTGATTGTTCAGGAGTTTTTAGACTACATTAATGGAAAGGGTCTAGAAATAGAGGAGAAAATGAACAAGCTGCTCGCTGACTTTGATTTAATTCATCAGGAACGCTGGCGAGAATTGTCTCAAGCTTAACGGCCCACACATTCCTCTTGCTTTAAAATATTTGTGGGATTAACGGAACATCTGTTCAGTTTTTCTGGTCATGCGATAAAGTGAGCGCATGTTGTTGAAACGACTTACCTGGGACAGGGCAACCCAGCCAATCTGGTGGGACTCATCGTTCCCGGGGATTTCTAGCTGATCATCAATTTCGATGAGAAAACGCACGTCGTAATGTATGTGGCGCTCATCGTGCTCGCTTGGGTAAATCGTGTGGATGTCTACGTCGAAAACATTATCAGAGAGAAGCCTGATGTGTGAGACATCAATGCCACTCTCTTCGCTGACTTCTTTGATCACAACTTGGAGTATATCTGGGTCACCGTCGGCATGTCCGCCTGGTTGGAACCAACGGTCTAATTTGCGATGATGGAGCAATAATGTATGGGTGCGTGCAGGATTGACTACCCAGGCGGAGCCGGATACGTGGCCATGCATTAAATGGCGGTCAAAACAGTTTGTGTGATTCTGAATGAACTCAAGGGTACGACTGACCATACCTGCCTCTTCCATAAAAGAGGTTTTATAGTTTAAAAGTCGGTTAATCAGGTCTTTTCTATGCATTGGGGATTAATCTAACATACAACTATATTTTATACTTATCAATTCGTTCTATGTGCTCTATTGAAAAGAACAATGTCGCCGGGTGAGCATTCTATGGTTTAATAGCACCCTGTGCATCAGGGTATAAAATTAAACCAAACCTGAGCAAAACACCTGGTTATTCAACGTGATTAAATTACGTACGTACATTTTTATTGACTCACTTCAGCCGCAATTAGCGACTTATCTGGGGACTGTCTCGCAAGGTTTTTTGCCTGTCCCTGGAGATGCGTGCTTGTGGATGGAGGTTGCACCTGGGATGGCTATCCACAGGTTGACAGATATTGCGCTAAAGGCGACACGTGTCCATTTGGGTCAGCAGGTAGTTGAACGCTCATTTGGGTCGATGGTTTTTCACCACCGGGACCAAAGCGATGTTATCGAAGCGGGTCACTCGATATTACGCATTTTAGGCACTCGCGAAGAAGAACGGCAAAAATGTCGTATCGCATGGAGTGAGATTGTCAGGGCTATTACGCCAGACCATGCCGTGTTGATTAATCGCCAAGATCGAAAAGGCAATATGATCTTGCCGGGTCAAAGTATGTTTATTCTGGAAACTGAACCAGCAGGCTATATCGTATATGCCGCTAACCAAGCAGAAAAGGCTGCCAACATCACGCTTATCGACGCACGAGCTGTTGGTGCCTTCGGTCGTCTTACAATGGCTGGGCGTGAGTCTGAAGTAGAAGCAGCGGCTCATGCTGCTATCGATGCCGTGAAAATGCTCTCTGGTCGAGATGCGCCTTAAATAATCCATTCAGCCGCTCTGGAGGCATACTAGTATGTGTCAGCGTTTTTTGTTCATGAAATAGCTTATACGTACTACTACTTCCGCCGTAATCCTAAACAGCTATTGCCTTTAGTTTCAGCAGTCCAAATCCGGGTCTTGAGCAGAGCCGGGGATGCCTCTGTGTACCACAGCGAGATGACAATCTGTTGCGCATGGCGTTTGAGGAAGCGCCAGGGGCCATAATCGTAGACTAGGGCGAATGGGCTTACGTTAACGCAGCTAACCGATTTCTTAAGAATTCTAGTTGTTAAGCGATTGTTTGATTTTAGCCTTGCTCTCTTCTGACAAGGAGAGGTTTGTTTGATTTTCGATGTGGTCTTCTAAGTTTGCTGCTGCGCGACGTAAAAACGCCAAGTGATGGGCATAGTTGCGGCAGTAATGACACATGAGCAAGTGAAGTCGCAGGGCTATTCTCTGACCAAGTCCAAGCTGACGGTCCAGATTTTGCGAGACGAGATCTGTTGCTTCTTTGCAGTTCATCATAATAGTACCTGGTCAGCCCCCTTACGTCTTGTTAAACCATTGTTTTTCAAGGCATTGTCTTAAGCGCATGCGCATCCTTGATAACATCGTCCACAGATTGTTAGTCGACGAAAGTTCCATTTCCTTGCAGATAGTATCGCTATCCAGACCATCAATTTCCCTCAGAATGAACAAGGTCGCCATGCGTTTGGGCAGGCCTGACACGCATTTCTGCAGGGTTTGCCAGAATTGTTGTTGTTCAAGTGAGCCATCCGGGCTATTCCAGCGAGAAACATCAATTTTCCAATGGCCTTTACCGTCAAAGCTTTCATTCAGTAAGTCATCGAATTCCTGTATCGACTCGTCTTGTGATTGTTCGCGCACGGCCTTGCGCAGATGGTCGACAATCTTGTGTTTGAGGATACCGATCAGCCAGGTTTTTTCAGAAGAATTGCCCGCAAAACGTTCGCGCGCCTTGAGTGCGGCAAGAAAGGTTTCCTGCACCAGCTCTTCGGCCAGCATTTCATCACGCAGGCGAAAGTAGGCATGGCGATAAATAATATCGCCATACAGTTCAGGCCAGCTGTTGGGGTCCGATAACTTATTCATGGAGTTACTTTTTATCATAAACAAATGACTGCCGCGAATTTGGCCTGCCAAGTGCTGTCTAACCGTTACTGCTCCCGTGGTAAAATTTCGGAATAAGCCATTCTCAAGCCTGAATGAGGAAATGAAGTGTGATTCAAGTAATTAAACGAGGAGTCAGCCTTGTGGGGTTGCTGACTTTTTTGATGGTACTCGTTAGTTGTAACCAGGACGATAACAGTTTCAGAACCTTGAATCTTGAGGCTGATGCAACAGGCGAAACGGTGGTCGTCGTACAAATCCCAGTTAAGGTTATGATCGTGGGTGATTCTGTGTCGCCCAGATTGTCGGCCTATCTCAATGGCCGATCATTTGATAGCAACGCTGAGTCTTATACCATTCAAGTGACAAATGTGCCTTATGTCATTTATAACGCGAGAGATGTAGCCATGGATGGTGATTACATTGTTTGGAGTGACGATCGAAACGGTAACCTGGATATTTACGGTTATCAGATATCCACTGCGACTGAGTTTCCTATAAGCACTGCCGCTGGTTTACAGCGCTCCGCTAAAGTGTCGGGAGATTTTGTTGTTTGGCAAGACACTCGTAATGGCAATGACGATATTTATGCCTATCAATTCTCAACGGCAACTGAGTTTGCAATTACCATAGCAGCAGGGAAACAACGCTTTCCACAGATTGATGGCGATCATGTGGTCTGGCAGGATGAACGCAATAGTGATGCCGATATCTATGCCTATCAATTATCTAGCCGTACTGAGCTAAGTATTTCCACTCAGGCAGGAGTCGCTGAAGGGGAGCCCAAAATTTCCGGTGATTATATAGTTTGGGAATCATTGGTGAATGGCTTCAACGATATTCATGGTTATAAAATTTCAACTGCGACTCAATTTGTTGTTAGCCAGGCAAACCGCAGTCAGTTTATGCCGGCATTGTCGAACGAGTATGTGGTGTGGGTAGATAATCGCAATGGTAATGATGATATTTATGCCTATAAACTGGCAACCGGACAAGAAATTCTAGTCAGTAATGCGGCGAATCAAAAATGGCGGCCACAAGTGTCAGGTGACTACGCAGTATGGCAAGACTACCGCAACGGTAATTATGATATCTATGCATATCAATTTTCGACGGCAACTGAAATTGTAGTTTCAACCAATCCAGCAGAACAAACCAATCCTGTAATAAATAGTGACTACATCGCCTGGCAGGATTTGCGTTCGGGTAACGATGATATCTTTGCCTATCGAATCTCGACGGCAGAAGAGATTAGGATTAATGAACAAGGCTCTACACAAAATCTCCCTGTGTTGAGTGATAGCGCCATTGTGTGGCTGGATGCCCGGCGTGGCTTGGTAGATGTCATGTTTCGTGAGCAAGTAGCAGGCCAGGATCAGCTTGCCACCAATACATGGTCAACACCTGCAGGTGCTATTAGCGATCTGGCGGATGATTACAAAGCAGTCATTCTAGGCAGTGATCTGTTTTCTGATGAAATAGTGCTGGATGTTTTTGATGCTGCTATCAATGCCAATGTTAATGTATTGGGTCTTGGCGGCACAGGCATATCATTAGCGAGCGCCCTGGCCACAGCGGGACGCTATGGCATGAGCGTCACTCCCGCAGATGGTTGTTCACCAGCTGAGTTAATTGCTGATATCTCATCCGAGGCTGGGCAAGAAGTTTTCACGGACTTGAATACCAGTGCCGTGTTGAGCTTGGAAACAAGCCGGGCAGTTACCATGGATGAACTGGCAATACAGACAGATATCAACGATCCAAACCGTCCGCAAGATTGGTTGGTGCTGGCAACGTACAGTGGCAATATGTGTAATGCTGCTGCACCTGCCTTAGTCGAATTTGGCACGGCTAATGGTGCAAAGGTGATACTCGATGGTAGTGCCGGCGTGGCAGATGACTACCGCTACTGGACGAATGATCGTTGGCGTCTACTGTTAAACTCGGTCTCTTATTTGGCCGGGCAGGCGATTGAAGCCACAGCAGAGTAATACCATAGTCTATTAGTTCCCTTGAAGTCGAAATAAACGTTTAATCCACTTCTTAGCATTCGGTGTCAGTCCTTCCTTCATTCTGGCATCGGCAACGCGGCGATTAATCTGTGCCAGGGTGGGATAAATATGAATCACGCTCGACAGCTCCGCTGCCTTCATACCTTTAGCAATGGCAAGTACATATTCGTGAATCAGCTCGCCTGCGTGTGAACCGACAATCGCTGCACCCAACAGTTTACCTTTGGGATTGGTAATGATCTTGGCAAAACCGTCCGTTGCGCCGTCCGCCCGGGCGCGATCCATATCCTGAAACGGAAAGGCGTAGGTCATATGCGGGATGTTCTGTTGCCGGGCTTCGGTTTCCGACAGGCCAACACGGGCCAGTTCCGGATCACTGAAAGTGGCCCATGGAATGACCTTCTGTTCCACCTTGGCAGGTAGACGAAAAATGGTATTACGTAACACAACGCCGGCATGATGTTCCGCAATGTGAGTAAACATGGGGCCACCCACCACATCGCCTGCAGCGTAGATGCGTTTGTTACTGGTGCGCAGGCGTGCATCGGTGACGATGCGACCATTCTTGATTTCCACACCGGCGGACTCGAGTCCCAGGTTTTCTATATTGGGTCGGCGGCCAGCGGCAACCAATAAATGTGTGGCCGTGATGATTTTGTCATTGCCGTCTGAGTCTTTGGTGCTGAGTTGAATATCACCGGCTGTACCTTGAACTCGCAGTGGATTATGCCCGGTCAATAGCGCTACCCCGTCACGGCGCAATTGATCAGCTACAACGTCAGCCATATCGGCATCTTCCCTGGGTAGGATCTGTTGCCCCCTTTGAATCACGCTCACCTTGCTGCCAAGACGGGCAAAGGCTTGGGCCATCTCGATGCCGATCGGTCCACCGCCAATCACTATCAGGCTGGGAACGGGTTCTCTCAGCTCGAACAGTTGTTCATTGGTCAGATAGGGTATCTGATTGATCCCCTCGATCGTTGGAACGGCAGCGCGTGAGCCGGTGGCGATAACGAAATGTTTTGCCGTGATGCTGCTGCCATTCACCGAGAAGCTGTTTGGCCCAGTGAATTCACCGCTACCCAGGATCACATCGACACCCAGTTCGCGAAACCGCTCAGGACTGTCGTGTGGCTCAATCTGCTTAATCACCGCCGCGACCCGCTCCATAACCGCGCTGATATCCGCATTAGGGGAAAACGCAGGGATGGCAAACTGCTCCGCGCTGCGCATGGTGTGGGCGACTTTGGCCGAATGCAGTAGCGTTTTGCTTGGCACACAGCCGTAATGGAGACAATCGCCGCCCATTTTCCCTTTTTCAACCAACGCCACCTTGGCACCCAGTGAGGCACCTCCGGCAGCGACCACCAGTCCGGCAGCGCCACCACCAACGACACAAATATCAAATTCGGCTTTTTTCATTCGTTTTATTCTTTTGCTAACTATTTGTTTCGGTTGTGAGTTTGACATAGGATTGGTCGCAGCATAGCAACCAACCTTACAAAGTCATATCCGTTTCACTAATTTCGATATAATCGTCTAATATTTTTACCCTATCAGGCCGATTTAATAGAAACAGGGATAAGTAGCTATCATGTTGTTCTCTAGGGGGAAGAGTTATTGAATACAGACAAAATACTAGAATCCGCTAATATTTATGTGCTTCTCAAAATCATGGCGGACGAGGAAGCATCCGATTTGTTTATCACCGTCGGCATGCCTGCCAGTCTTAAAATCAATGGGTCTGTTACCCCGCTCTCTGATTGGCCATTAACAACAGAACAGGTTGAATCTCTTATATACGCCATTATGAGTCCCGAGCAGGCGCAAGAATTCGAACAGCAACTTGAATCTAATTTTGCTATTCACCGTGCTAATGTGGGTCGCTTTCGTGTCAATGTATTTCAGCAACAGAATGAGATCGGTATGGTTATCCGCCGTATCAAAATGGATATCCCTACTTTTGACGAATTACACTTGCCAAGCCAGTTAAAAGACCTGGCTATGAGTAAACGCGGGCTGGTGCTGGTAGTGGGTGCCACAGGCTCGGGTAAATCGTCCACGTTGGCAGCAATGATTGGCCACCGCAACCAGCATAGCCGGGGGCACATCGTCAGTGTTGAAGAGCCGGTTGAATATATTCATCAGCACCGTGGCTGTATTGTGACGCAACGGGAGGTGGGGATCGATACCCACAGCTATGATGCGGCTTTGAAAAATACCCTGCGTCAGGCCCCCGATGTGATTATGATTGGTGAGATTCGTAGCCGTGACACCATGGAGCACGCCATTGCCTTTGCTGAAACCGGCCATTTGGTGGTGTCGACACTGCATGCCACCAATTCCTATCAGGCGCTTGATCGTATTATCAACTTCTTCCCCGATGAGCGCCGTTCACAGTTGTTAATGGATTTATCCATGCATCTAAATGCCGTGGTTGCCCAGCGTTTGATTCCGAGTGCAAAGGGGGCGCAGCGCCGTGTCGCCGTAGAGGTGATGTTGAATACACCGCTGGTGTCAGATCTGATTTTGCGTGGTGAAACCCATTTGTTGCGTGATGTAATGAAGAAATCGACTCAACAAGGCATGAAGACATTTGATCAAGCCCTGTATGAACTCTACCAAGCGGGCGATATCAGCCAAGAAGATGCCGTCACTTATGCCGATTCACCCAACGAGGAGCGCCTGATGATTAAGCTGGATGGCAAACTAGATCCTACGGAACTGAGCTCTGCCATGCAGGGAGTCACCTTTGATGGCTCGAACGGCGATAGTGGGGAAAATGTGCTGGTGCATCAAGCCCGTCCGCACAAGAAGCGCGAATAATCGCCAAGTAAGATTATGATCAGAAATTGGGCCGTGGTAGCGGCCCTTTTTTATGCGCGACTGAATACCGGATTGCCCGCCAATAGGGTGTAATTAACCCGGCCTTTCATGTCCCAATCAAGAAACGGCGTGTTGTGACCACGGCTAAGCAGGTTTTCCGGCGCCACTTTCCAATAGTGCTCGGGATCGATGATGGTGATATCGGCGCTTGCGCCCTGGCTTAGATTGCCTGCATCAATGCCGATGATCCTGGCTGGCTCAATGGTGAGTCTGGCGATGACTGCGGAGAGATCCATTCCTGTCTCATCGGTAAACCGGAGGCTTAGTGGCAGAAGCGTTTCCAAAGCCGAGATGCCAGGTGCCGTTTCAATAAATGGATTGAGTTTGGCATCAGCCTCGTGCGGTTGGTGGTCGGAGCAGATAGCGCTGATACTGCCATTACGCACACCGTCACGCAGCCCCTGCATATCACGTTGGCCGCGAAGTGGTGGGCGCACATGGCACTGGCTATCGAATTCACCAATATCCATGTCGGTTAAATAGAGCTGATGGGCGGCGACATCGACACTCACTGGCAGCCCTTCAAACTGGGCCCGGGCGATCATTTGCAAGGCCTTGGCGGTGGAGATATGGCAAAAATGGGCGCGCACGCCGGTGTCGGCAATCAGGGCTAGATCACGCGCTACTGCGACTGTCTCGGCGGCTTCCGGAATACCGGGCAGACCCAGACGGGTACTGATGGATCCCTCGTGCACGCAACCGAAGTGCCGCAGACTGGGATCTTCGGAAAATAGAAACAGGGTTAAATCAAAAGTGGCGGCATATTCCATCACGCGCCGCATAATCAGCGGATTTTTGATTGGTGTCAGGGCATTGCTGATGCCCACACAGCCCGCCGCCTTGAGTGCCGCCATTTCACTGAGATGCTCCCCAGATAGGCCTTGGGTTGCGGCGCCCAGACTGTAGACCTTGCAATAGCCTGAATCCTGGGTGGTTTTACGAATCAGTTTCGCTACCGCCGGGGTATCGATGATCGGGTTGGTATCGGGTGGTGTTACCAGTGAAGTAATCCCTGCGGCGGCTGCAGCTTTGGTTTCAGACTCAATGGTGGCCTTGTGTTCCAGGCCGGGTTCGCGCAAGCGGGCCGAGAGGTCGACCAAGCCAGGGCAAACCAGTTGTTTGCTGGCATCGATTTCCTGGTCTGGCGTGAAGCCGTCCAGAGAATCCGCAACCGCAGCAATTTTGCCATCTGCGACGTAGACATTGGTTGTCTGGTCAACGTTGTTGGCGGGGTCGATGACGTGGCCATGTTTTATCAGAATGCGCATCAGGCGGCCCCTCCATCGGCGTGGCTGCCCAGGCAGGTGGACATCACCGCCATGCGCACGGCAATGCCATGGGTCACCTGTTGCAGGATCACCGAACGCGAGCCATCAGCAACACTGGATTCGATTTCAACACCACGATTAATCGGGCCCGGGTGCATGACGATGGCATCTGGTTTAGCCAGTTTCAGTCGTTCATTAGTCAGGCCATAGAGTTGGTAGTACTCGTGTTCACTGGGCAGCAGCTCACCCTGCATACGTTCATTTTGCAGCCGCAGCATGATCACCACATCCACATCGCGCAGGCCTTCATCCAGGCTGTGAAAGACATGCACACCCAGGCTTTCCACATCCTTGGGCATCAGCGTCTTGGGACCAACCACACGCACTTCGGTAACGCCGAGGGTAGTGAGGGCATGGATCTGTGAGCGGGCCACGCGTGAGTGCATGATGTCGCCCACAATTGCGACGCTGAGTGGATAGAAGTCACCTTTATGGCGACGAATAGTGAACATATCCAACATGGCTTGGGTCGGATGGGCATGACTGCCATCACCGGCATTGATGACACTAATGTGAGGCGCAACGTGATTGGCAATAAAGTGGGCTGCGCCGCTATCGGCATGGCGTACTACAAACATGTCGCAATGCATCGCTTGCAGGTTATTCAGGGTGTCGAGCAGGGTCTCACCTTTTTTGGTGGCCGATGCCGAGATGTTGAGATTCAATACGTCGGCTGACAAACGCTTGGCTGCCAACTCGAACGTAGTGCGGGTGCGGGTGCTGGCTTCAAAAAAGAGATTAACAATAGTTTTGCCGCGTAGCAGCGGTACTTTTTTTACGGTTTGATCAGTAACACCGCTGAGTGACTCAGCTGTATCCAGAATATCCACCAACATCTGTCGCTTGAGACCTTCAATAGTTAAAAAGTGGCGCAAGCGTCCTTGTTCATTCAGCTGGATATTGCGACGGATCATACAACTTCCTTATAGATATTTATTCTGCACTGCCTTTTTTAGCGACATGCAAACTGAGAGGTTCTGGTCCTTTCAATTTGACGTTTTCGCCGCTGGCTAATTCCATTTTGATGCCGCTGAAGTTGGCCTCAATCGGCAATTCGCGGCCACCGCGATCGATTAATACTGCCAGATTAACTGTCGCAGGGCGGCCATAGTCGAAAATTTCATTTAAGGCGGCACGGATGGTGCGGCCGGTATACAGCACATCATCAACCAGGATGATATGGCGGTCATCTACATTAAATGGCAGGTGCGAGGGTTTAACCTGTGGGTTCATGCCGATGCGGCTGAAGTCGTCGCGATAAAAAGAGATATCCAGATGGCCCAGTGGATCTTTTAAGCCAAGTAATTGATGCAGTCGTTCAGCTACCCATACACCGCCGGAATGGATACCGATCATGAGCGGCGCTTCAATCTCGTGCTCCGATAGGTGCTGCTTTAGCTGAGCGGCCAGATCGTTGAGGAGTGGGTCGATGGCGACGGCTTGAGTCATGGCTTTTCCTGGTTGTTACAAACAGACAGGCAGAACCTGTGAATTCGGCAATATTGTACCGGGATATTTCCCGATTAGCGATGGGCGCAACCCGGATGGACGAGGCCAAATTGTAATTAGTGTTAACAGGCTCTAGTCTAGAGTCTAGGCTACATGCTTACAGTGTTGTGTACTATATTTGAAGAATCACAATATGATCCAGGCCAAGTTGGAATAAATGTCACAGGTCAAAGAGCACGAACACCAGCACATCATCGAACGCATCATTGACCTGGTCATCGAAAGGCTGGCTGCAGATGAAGTCGAGCTTGTTAAAGCGTTTGCCCTGCAATTCTACGCTGCCAGTGCCTTGGAGGACTTGCATGATCGAGCCATAGATGACTTATACGGATCTATGCTGGCCCAGTGGCGACTGGGACGTCAGCGTCAGCCGGGTCAGGCACTGATACGGGTTTACAATCCCGATTTTGAACAACACGGCTGGCAATTTACTCATACGGTGGTAGAGGTCATTGCTGATAATATGCCGTTTCTGGTGGATTCACTCAGCATGTTGTTTGTGCGGCTGGAGTTGACGGCTCATCTGGTCATGCATCCCGTGCTTCATGTGATCCGTGATGGTGACGGCTGCATTAAACAGGTCTGTTCTCGCAGTGGCCAAACTGGGGAGACGCTAACCGAGGCGGTGTTGCATTTCGAAGTCGATCGTCAGGCGGATGCTGAGGCCTTATCGTTATTGCAGCGCGAAATCGAACGAGTGCTGGTTGATGCCAGCATTGTGGTGAAGGATTGGGCGTCGATGCGGCAAAAGATTGAGGAGATTATTCCCTTAATCGAAGCGCAACCCCTGCCTGTGCCGCACGATGAAAAGCTGGAGTCGCTCGCTTTTTTGCGCTGGATGGAGAATCATCATTTCACCTTCATCGGTTTCCGCGCCTATGACCTGGTGGAAGAAGAGGGGCAAGACGTATTGCGCCTGGTGCCAGGCTCCGGTCTGGGTATTCTGCGTGAGACCCAGGCAGACAGTGGCCGTGCTTCACAAGGCTTTTCCCACATTCCTGCGCCGCTGCGCAAACTGGCGCGTGAGCGCACCCTGCTGATCATTACCAAATCCACGGCTGTTTCCACGGTCCACCGCCCAGTGCACCTCGATTACATTGGCGTCAAACGTTACAACGTGGCCAATGAGGTTATCGGGGAGTGGCGTTTTCTGGGTCTTTATGGCGCGGCAGCCTACAGCGCCCACCCCAGTGACATTCCCATCCTGCGCTGTAAGGTGGATTATGTTCTCGAGAAGGCGGGTTTTCCAGTGGCCGGACACGACCGCAAGGCACTGCAGCATATCCTTGAAACCTTCCCCCGTGACGAGATGTTTCAGTTTAGCGAGGACGAGCTGTTCAATGTTTCCATGGGTATCCTGCAAGTGCGGGAGCGCCACAAACTGGGTCTGTTTTTACGCCGCGACCTGTTTGGCCGCTTTGTCACCGCACTGGTCTATGTGCCGCGCGATCGTTACGACACCCATTTGCGGCAGCGTATTCAGCAAATTCTAATGCAAACGCTGGACGGGCAGGCCTGCGAATTCAATACCCAGTTGTCAGAATCGCCCTTAGCGCGGGTGCATTTTATTGTCCGCACCCGGCCGGACAAAGTTGTCGATTACGACGAAGCTGAGTTGCAGGCCCTCATGACCGAGGCAATGGTGTCGTGGCAGGATGGGCTGTTGAATGCGCTATACAACAAGGTGGGCGAAGCGCGTGCCGCTAATCTATTCGATCGCTACAGTGACGCCTTTCCCCATGCCTATCACGATGACTATCCTCCACGAACCGCCGTGCACGACATTCTGCGATTGGAAAGCATTACGGATGAAAAACCGCTGGCGATGCATCTCTATCAGCCAGCGGAGATAGAAGGTGAAGCATTGCGCTTTAAGGTCTTCGGTCGGCAGCAGGCCATGCCCTTATCGGACATCATGCCCATGCTGGAACGCAT
>CALZIO010000026.1 GCA_945787785.1 uncultured Chromatiaceae bacterium | reverse complement strand
TGGTGTTGGGCGCCATACTGAGTATGTCGCTTGATGATTGGTCTTGGCTGTCCCGAAGTGGTTCGCTGGTGGTAATCAATGGCATCATTCTTACATCGCATCAGATTATCGATCATATCAACATGCTTAAGCTGAGCCAGGTGCCGCCATCACGCCAATTTGGGCGCGATTGGGCCAACAGTGAAAAAGAGCAGCTGATTCGTGATCCCAAAGAGGGGGCGTGGCAATACGAGAAATATGGCCTGTATATGCTGATTGTCGGCACCCTTGTCTGGGGCTTCGGAGACCTGATCAACTACCTTTAAAGTTGTTTTGTGCCATAGGCCAAAATATATTCATGCGGAATCCTAAGTCCGTTTTCTCCCTGAAAATCCCTGGCAAAGCGCGCCACTTCATCGCGAACATTATCGCGCTCACCTTCAGGCAAGGCATCAAATTGCTGTTTCATGATGTCGGAGGCTTCGATAATGTCCCAATATTCTTCAAATGTCTGAAACTGGTAGTCAAACGAGTTGCGCTGAATGTTGAATTCTGTGAATCCGGCTTGATCCAGTAAATCTTCCAGTGCTCCGGCGGCACCCAATGAGGTGACCTTAGCGAGCGCGGGTTGGTCTTCCTCGCTTAATCGGTTTTTGAACACCTCATAAGCCCAGTACATGGTGGTCATGTTTTCCGCTGTACTCCACACCGCCAAAGCGAGCTGGCCTCCAGGTTTTAGTACGCGATACATTTCTTTCAGGCCTTGCTGTGGATCTTCAAACAACATCAGACCAAACCGGCACAGCACAATATCGAAGCTGGCATCTTCAAACTGCAGCTGCTCGGCTGGCGTCGCGGTGAAGTCGATGTTTTCGAGTCGTTCGGTTTTAACCTTGTTTTGGGCCGCCCGGACCATACCCGACGCCGCATCAGTCCCCGTAATTTTTGCATGAGGATTACGTCTTGCCAGAGTCAGGGCGGGTTCACCGGTGCCGGAGGCGACGTCGAGGATTTTATCGCCGGGATTGACCACCAGCGAAGCGAGCAGTGCTTCACCCACGGGGGCTATATGGGGTAACCACAGGTCAAATTTTTCGGCCAGGTTGTCCCAATCCGGTTGGTTTTGTGCGGCCATTTGCGTCTCCCCTTAGCTAGATTTTGTTCGCGCCGAAATAGTATATGCCGCTATCTCTATTTGTGCAGGCGGTTTCCGCTTGTTTTGATGTTATGAAATTATTGTAAAAATGGCTTGAGTGGCTACGCGCTTGTTGTTATTTTGTCTGCAAATTCGTGCTGGAGTAATCATGCGAAACCTAATTCTTACCTTAATCTGTTTTCTCGCTTTTTCAGTTCAAGCAGCTGAATCTGAAGAAATTAATTTCATTGGTGACAATATCACTATCAATACGGCCATTGGCACCAGCCTGCAGGCCTATGTCGCGGGCCCTGAAGACTCCAATTTCGGGATATTAATTCTGCATGACCGTTGGGGTGTCAATGACACCATCCGCGAATGGGTAGATCGCTTTGCCGCAAAGGGGTATCGCGCCCTGGCAATAGAAGTGTTTGACGGCCGTATCTCCGAAAAAATGTGGTTGGCAACTGAGATTATGGGCGCTACCGATCCTGAAGCGGCCAAGACCAATGTGAAAGCCGGCTTGAGTTATCTGAAAAGGGGGGGGCGTAAAGTGGTGACCCTCGGCGCTGGCTTTGGCGGCTGGCAATCTTTTCAGGCTGCTGTCGCTTCACCAAATGACGTGGCCGCGACCGTGGTGATTTATGGACTGCTGGAGGCGAGTGTAGACCAGGCCCGCAGTTTGCAAGCACCGTTGTTGACCCTCTATGCCGTCAACGATGATCAGATCACCAGCAACATGATCGAAGAGTATCGCCTGCTGATCAAGAAAAGCCTGATCGTTCATCGTACATATCTTTATCCTGCCGGGCATGGGTTTATGGAGCCCCTGGATCCCAATTACAACGCCCAGATCACTGATCAAGTTTGGGGACAGATCGATGAATTTCTGTTGAGCTTTGTGGAAAGCTAGAAAGTCTTACTGTTCCAGCCCCACATATGCCGTGCCGGGCCAGCGAATTCGATATAGATTCTATCCTTACTGACGCCGACTGCCTGTTCGACCAGTTCACATAGCGTTGCTGAAAACTGTGGTGTCTGATCTTCAGGCAGCCCCAGGCTTTTGAGTTCAAGAAAAGCGGCTGGAGAATTATTTCCAGCGAAAATCATGGGTTTTTCGCTTTCAAGTACGATCATCACATAATTTTCTGATTTTCCTAATGCTTCAGAAACACCGCTAGACAGTTTTTGCATGATTTTGCTCTTAGTTGCGTGGTCGAATTGCCGATTGGTTTGTAGTTTGAGATAGGGCATAGGGCCTCCTGGTTGTCTGATTTCAAAATTATAACGTTGAGTTTCCCACCATTTCCGGGTGGCCAATGTCGCGTAATTTTCTGATATACTGCTCTGCTCGGTCTAAGAGCTTGACTAAGTGCCGAATTCTAATGTAATTTTCAGGCTCTTTTCTGAACAAAAAACCGAATTTATACAATTGCCCGCTTAGCGGGCATTATTTTTCTGAAGTGAAGGTAATTTGGGAGATAGTAAGGTGGAATTGACTGGCGCCGAAATCTTTATCCGTTGTCTTGAGGATGAAGGTGTCAAATACGTCTTCGGTTATCCTGGAGGCGCAGTACTGCATATTTACGATGCCATTTATAAGCAGGATAAAGTGGAGCATGTGCTGGTACGTCATGAGCAGGCTGCCACCCATGCAGCAGATGGTTATGCGCGCTCGTCAGGTAAGCCCGGTGTGGTGCTGGTGACTTCGGGTCCTGGTGCGACTAACGCCATTACCGGTATCGCTACCGCCTATATGGATTCCATCCCGATGGTTGTTTTTACAGGCCAGGTACCTACCAGTTTGATTGGTAATGATGCGTTTCAGGAAGTTGATTCCGTTGGTATCACTCGTCCCTGTGTTAAGCACAACTTCCTGGTGAAGGATGTCACCAAACTGGCAGAGACTATCAAGAAAGCCTTTTACGTTGCCACCACAGGCCGGCCAGGTCCCGTTGTCGTCGATATTCCTAAAGATATCACCGCAGAAAAGACAGAATATCACTATCCCAAACGTATCAAGATGCGTTCCTATAATCCGGTAGTGAAGGGTAATAAACGTCAGATTCAAAAAGCGGTTGATATGATGTTATCGGCCAAGCGGCCCATGGTATATTCCGGTGGTGGTGTAATCCTGGACCGAGGGGCGAAGCCGCTGACTGACATGATTAGGCAGCTCGGTTTTCCTATCACCAATACCCTGATGGGTTTAGGCGCTTATCCTGCTACAGATAAACAGTTCCTCGGCATGTTGGGTATGCACGGTACCTATGAAGCGAATATGGCGATGCATAACTGCGATGTCCTGATCGCGATCGGTGCCCGCTTTGATGATCGTGTTACCGGAAACATTGAGAAGTTTTGCCCGACTGCAAAGATTATTCATGTCGATATTGATCCGGCCTCAATTGCCAAAAACGTCAAGGTAGATATCCCGATCGTGGGTGGCGTCAGTAACGTCTTGAAAGAGATGCTGGTGCTGTTGAATGAATCTGGCAAATCTCCAGAGAAGAAAGCGCTGGCCGAATGGTGGAAGCAAATTGAAGAGTGGCGCAGTGTCGATTGCTTGAAGTACGACACCGAGTCTGAATTGATCAAGCCACAATATGTGGTTGAGTCGCTTTACAATGTCACCAAAGGTAATGCCTTTGTTACCTCTGATGTAGGTCAGCACCAGATGTGGGCAGCCCAGTTTTACAAATTTGATAAACCTTATCGCTGGATCAATTCTGGTGGTTTGGGCACGATGGGTTTTGGTCTGCCAGCGGCGATGGGGGCACAGTTTGCCAACCCGAAAGATACCGTAGCTTGTATCACCGGTGAGGGCAGTATCCAGATGTGTATCCAGGAGCTCTCGACTTGCCTTCAATATGGCTTACCCTTGAAAATCGTCTGTCTCAATAATCGTTTTCTTGGCATGGTGCGCCAGTGGCAGGAGTTTTTCTATCAGGGGCGCTATTCCATGTCATACATGGATGCCTTGCCGGATTTCGTCAAGCTGGCCGAAGCGTATGGCCATATTGGCATGCGCATCGAGAAGCCGGAGGACGTTGTTCCCGCGTTGGAAGAGGCAATGGGCAAATATAAGAACCGCCTGGTGTTTATGGATTTTGTCACCGATCAGACAGAAAACGTTTATCCCATGATTCCAGCCGGTGCAGGCTTGAATGAAATGATTTTGGTGTAAGTCGATGCGTCACATAATTTCGATATTAATGGAAAATGAAGCGGGTGCCCTGTCTCGAGTTGCGGGTTTGTTTTCGGCGCGTGGTTATAATATTGAGTCCTTGACGGTAGCGCCGACCGAAGACCCGTCGTTATCACGCATGACTCTGGTCACACGTGGCTCGGAAGAAATCATAGAGCAGATTACCAAGCAACTGAATAAATTGATCGATGTGGTCAAGTTGATTGACCTGACCGAAGGTGCCCACATTGAACGTGAAATGATGTTAGTGAAGGTTAAGGCGGCAACGGGTACAGAGGCACGCTCAGAGATCAACCGCCTGGTGGAAATCTTTCGTGGCAACATCATTGATGTTACTCCGTCAAACTACACCATCGAATTGACCGGCACAGGTGATAAATTAGATGCCTTTATTAAGTCGGTAGGATATGACGAAATACTGGAAACGGTACGTTCAGGTGTGTCCGGTATTGCCAGAGGCGAGAAGAGCCTATCTCTATAATTAAGGAATCTCTAATTAATTCATGAACCGATGGCTAATGGCTAAAATCTTCCATCTCATCGTTGCAAATCTTGGTAATAGTCCGGCTATTACCTGTAATTTGCGCCTTGATCTGAAAGATTTTATCTCATCATCCATTCGGCCCAGAATCAATCAGAGGTTCCTTAAGATTTAATCATTAGTACACATAGTTAAAGGGTAAAAGGAAACAGCAAATGAACATTTATTATGACAAAGATTGTGACCTCTCTATCATCCAGGGCATGAAAGTCACCATCGTTGGTTATGGCTCGCAAGGTCATGCACATGCTAACAATCTGAAAGACTCTGGTGTTGATGTCACCGTTGCTTTGCGTGAAGGATCTGCATCTGCGGCAAAAGCCGAAGCTGCTGGCCTGAAAGTAAAAAATACAATAGCTGCAGTTGATGGCGCTGACCTGGTGATGGTGCTGACGCCTGATGAATTCCAGTCGCAACTTTATAAAGAAGAGGTTGAGCCTAAGCTGAAACAGGGTGCGGTGCTGGCCTTCGCTCATGGTTTCTCAATCGTTTACAACCAGGTCGTTCCCCGTAAGGATCTGGACGTAATCATGATCGCTCCTAAGGCCCCTGGTCATACAGTTCGTAATGAATTTGTAAAAGGTGGTGGTATTCCTGACCTGATCGCTATTGAGCAGGATGCTTCCGGCAAGGCCAAGGATATTGCGTTGTCTTACGCTTGTGGCGTGGGCGGTGGTCGCACCGGAATCATCGAAACTACTTTCCGTGATGAGTGTGAAACCGACCTGTTCGGTGAGCAAGCAGTGTTGTGTGGTGGTGCAGTCGAACTGGTTAAAGCGGGTTTTGAAACCCTGGTTGAAGCCGGATATGCCCCTGAGATGGCCTACTTCGAATGTCTGCATGAACTGAAGCTGATTGTAGATCTGATGTACGAAGGTGGTATCGCCAACATGAACTACTCAATCTCTAATAATGCTGAATATGGAGAGTATGTGACGGGTCCCAAGGTCATCAATGAAGAGAGCCGTTGGGCGATGAAGGAAGCGCTGAAGAACATCCAGACCGGCGAATACGCCAAGCGTTTCATTCTGGAAGGGCAGGCCAACTATCCTGAAATGACAGCACAGCGCCGTTTAAATGCTGAACATCCGATTGAGCAAACAGGTGCGCGCCTGCGTGAGATGATGCCCTGGATCCAGAAGATCGTTGATAAGAGCAAAAACTAAGCTTAACTTTAGTTCAGTTTAAAACAGGGATTGGTGCTTCGGCCCCAATCCCTGTTTTGCGTCAGCAGCATGAAGATGTAACAATCTGGCTTTAATATGAATGCCTCTGCTTTAGTCTCTCATCCAACGGAACGATATAGGCTATCGAAATAAGCTGGGCTATTCATACGCATAAAACGGAGTAAACTAAGCGATTATGGACGCAGAAAAGAAACGCCATCGAGGGATTTATCTTCTGCCAAACCTGTTTACCACGGCAGGTTTGTTCGCTGGTTTTTACGCCATAATTTCTGCCATGAACGGCCGCTTCGAAGCGGCAGCAATCGCCATTTTCATTGCCATGTTCATGGATGGCATTGACGGCCGGCTGGCACGCATGACCAACACCCAAAGTGATTTTGGTAAAGAGTATGACAGCCTTGCTGATGCAGTCTCTTTTGGTGTGGCCCCGTCGTTGGTGATGTATCTATGGGCACTGGCGCCATTGGGCAAGATTGGATTTGCAGCGGCATTTGTGTACGCTGCCTGCGCGGCGTTGCGTCTGGCTCGCTTTAACACCCAGGTCGGAATAATTGACAAGCGTTATTTCCAGGGGCTGGCCAGTCCAGCCGCAGCAGCACTACTGGTGGGATACGTCTGGTGGGGTGATGATGCTTCCTGGGTGCGAGAAGATCTGAGCTGGGTCGCAGCGACTCTGTCAGTAGCTGCAGGTGTGCTGATGGTGAGTAATGTCCGCTATTACAGTTTTAAGGACCTTGATCTGAAGGGCAAAGTACCATTTATCAAGATTCTGTTGGTTGTGGCTATCTTTGTGCTGGTGGCATTGGATCCACCCCGCGTGCTGTTTTTAATGGCGATGATTTATGCGGTATCAGGTATCGTTTTAACCTTGTTCCAATTGCGGCGGCGGAAAGCTGAACGCAAGACTCAGGCCGATTAATGCTTGCACAACGTACTTCAGCCGTATATATTTTCAGAACGACAATCTGGAAGAATACATGAATCACCCGTTTTCACAGTTTGAGCTTCTTTCCTCTACCGGTAGCAATGGTCTTTTGCTGCTAGGTCTGCGTCTGCTGCCTTCGGGCAGATAAATAACTATTAGCCCTTTCTGGGCACCAACAACCCGAGTTTTCAAACAGACGAGCCACTTAAAGAGTGCCGTTTGCCGCTGATGTGGCCCTGCTGTAACATCAGCGTCAGGATTGGAGTAAGAGCAAATGAGCGACAAATTAATTATTTTTGATACCACCTTGCGTGATGGCGAGCAAAGCCCCGGTGCTTCCATGACCAAAGAGGAAAAGATCCGCATTGCCAAGGCCCTGGAGAAGATGCGTGTCGACGTGATTGAGGCCGGTTTCCCCATTGCCAGCCAAGGTGATTTTGAAGCGGTTCAGGCGGTGGCAAATACGGTAAAAGACAGCACCGTCTGTGGCCTGGCCCGTGCGCTGGATAAAGATATTGATCGTGCCGGTGAGGCGCTCAAGGGTGCTAATTCGGGCCGCATCCACACCTTCATCGCCACTTCACCTATCCACATGGAAATGAAGTTGCGCATGTCACCGGATCAGGTGGTTGAGCAAGCCGTGAAGGCGGTTACGCGTGCTCGTCAACATACCGACAATGTTGAATTCTCCCCTGAAGATGCGGGCCGTTCAGAGCTGGATTTTCTCTGCCGTGTGATTGAGGCCGTCATTGATGCCGGCGCACGCACTATTAATATTCCTGATACCGTTGGTTACAACGTGCCGGAACAGTTCGGCGGTTTGATTCGAAATCTGATCGGAAAGATACCCAATTCAGACAAGGCGGTGTTTTCAGTCCATTGTCATAACGATTTAGGTCTTGCGGTAGCCAACTCCCTGTCGGCCGTGATGAACGGTGCGCGTCAGGTGGAGTGCACCATCAATGGCTTGGGTGAGCGCGCCGGTAATGCATCATTAGAAGAAGTTGTTATGGCAGTGCGCACGCGTCAGGACATCTTTAGCTGTGAAACCAGCCTCGATACCACCCAGATCGTGCCGTGTAGTCGTTTGGTGTCAAGTATCACCGGTTTTCCGGTACAGCCAAATAAGGCCATCGTTGGTGCCAATGCCTTTGCCCATGAATCTGGAATTCATCAGGATGGTGTTCTCAAGAGCCGCGAGACCTACGAAATCATGCGTGCTGAAGATGTGGGCTGGAGTGCCAATCGCATGGTGTTGGGCAAACACTCGGGCCGCAATGCCTTCCGCACCCGTTTGCAGGAGTTGGGTATTACGTTTGAGGCAGAAGAGGAGCTCAACGCCGCCTTTGCCCGTTTCAAGGATCTGGCTGACAAGAAGCATGAAATTTATGATGATGATTTACAGGCGCTGGTGACGGATGCCAACATCGAAGCCGAGAATGAACACGTCAATCTGGTGGCATTGAAGGTTTGCTCAGAAACCGGCGAAACGCCAGATGCCAGTGTCACGCTACGCGTTGATGGTGAGGAGAAACAGGGGCATTCAAAAGGTGGTGGCCCGGTTGATGCCGCATTCAAGGCAATTGAAACCATTATCAATAGTGGTACTGATTTGCAGCTTTATTCAGTGAACAACATTACCAGCGGCACTGATTCCCAGGGTGAAGTCACTGTACGGTTGGAAAAGGATGGGCGCATTGTCAATGGTCAAGGGTCGGATACCGATATCGTCATTGCCTCCGCCAAGGCTTACATTAATGCCTTGAATAAAATTATCGCAGCGGCCGACAGGGCGCATCCCCAACTATAGGATGCGACGGTATGGGGCAGACAGAACAACAGCTGAAACGTCACCAATATTTGGAGGCGATGGGGATACAAACCTGGCAGTTGCGTCAGTCCCAGCCCCATCCTGAAACCGGGCAAGAACCAGTTGTTGAGGTTGGAACGCAAGTTGTTGAAGCGGACGTAGGGATACCATCTCCGATCAGCTTACCTGATTGGGCAACGATTGAAGCCGAAGTCAAATCCTGCACACGCTGCGAGCTACATCAACAGCGTACCCAGAGTGTCCTGGGTGTCGGCAATCACAATGCCGACTGGATGATCATTGGTGAAGCACCAGGTGCGGATGAGGATAGGCAAGGTGAACCCTTCGTGGGCCGGGCAGGTAAATTACTAGATCAAATGCTGTTGGCGATTGGCCTTAAACGTCAATCGGTCTACATAACCAATATCGTCAAATGCCGTCCGCCCAATAACCGCGACCCGAAACCGGTAGAAGCAGCCAGTTGTGAAGGCTATCTCAAACAGCAAATCGAACTGATTCAACCTAAAATTATTTTTGCCGTTGGACGCATCGCTGCTCACAATCTGTTGAAAACTGATCAGCGGGTCGGTGCAATGCGCGGCAAGCGTTTTGAATATGCCGATACTGACATTCCGGTCATCGTCTCATATCATCCTGCTTATTTATTGCGCTCGCCAGGGGAAAAACGCAAGGCCTGGGACGATTTGTTGCTGGCGAGGCGCCTGATGTCTGAAAACATCTAACAGATAAATGTTTCCCCAGCCTTACCAGTTACGCTTGATGTTGGTTGGTGACATTGATGCTGTCATGCAAATTGAAAAAATCGCATATCCTTTCCCTTGGACGCCAGGCAATTTTCAAGACTGTCTCAAAAGTGGTTATTACGCCTGTTTACTTGAGGATAATCATGACCTGATCGGATATGCAGTCATGTCCATGGGGGCAGGGGAGGCGCATGTGCTGAATATCTGCATTCACCCAAAACTGCAGGGTAAAGGGTTAGGACGGGCCTTATTCCATTCACTCGAGGAAGTTGCCAAATCGAATGGTGTAGACATGATGTTGCTTGAAGTTAGAGAGTCAAATCTGATTGCGATCCAGTTGTATGAGTCGATGGGGTTTAATGAATTGGGTCAGCGCAAAAATTACTACCCAAGCCATGCTGGCCGTGAAAATGCGCTGATAATGGCGCGTCAATTGTTTTGAATAGTAAGTTAATCCTGCAGTTTTGTTTGTCAGGATTTTGTTCTATGCTTTGTGAAGATAGAACACAACAATAACAAGGGGGTGATGTGATGGCGAGCAAATTTTTATGGCTGTTGGACAATGGTCACGGTGGTGTGATCGACGGCTTATACCAAACCGGAGGCAAGCGCAGTCCCAAGTGGGATGATGGTTCTATTCTCTATGAAGGCGAGTTTAACCGTTCCATTGTCAATCGCCTGGTCGAAATGTTGACTGCCAACCGAATTAACTATGTCAATATTGCCCCCGAACATGAAGATATATCGCTTAATGAGCGGGTTAAACGCGCCAATAGTTATCACAAACAGAGCAAATGTATCTATGTCTCAATCCATGCTAATGCCGGAGGGGGTAAGGGATATGAAGTGTATACTGCTCCTGGGCAAACTAAATCAGACAAGGTTGCCACAGTCTTTTTCGATAAATTCAAAAAAGAATTTCCTGATATAAAAATGCGATCAGACATGCTTGATGGTGATGTTGATAAAGAAGCCAATTTTTATGTGCTTAAAAAAACGAAGATGCCTGCCATACTGACGGAAAACTTTTTCATGGATACTGAAAAGGAGTGCAGGAAATATCTAATGAGTCGTGAAGGGCGTGATCGTATTGCCAATGCCCATTATGCTGCGATTCTAAATATCGAAGAAAAAGGGTTGAAGTAGATTTCCGCCCAGTTTTAGCCTGATTCGAATACATCAAATGTGAAATTAATGACTGATCTTAATCTTTTTGATTTTATCCCCGCCATTGTCACCATTATCCTTGTTGCGGGCGCATTTATGGCCAGCAACCGTTTACTGGTTCGTCGTTACAAGACTGATCCAGCTCACCGCTATCGTCTTCAATTGATCAAATTTGGTATTGTTATTGTTGGTATCTTGTTGGTGATTGTAGAGCTACCATTCAGTGAAGTGACACGAGGGCAGTTGCTGAGTCTTATCGGCATAGTGCTATCTGCCACTATCGCCTTGTCATCCACCACATTTGTCGGCAATGCCATGGCCGGTATTATGTTGCGAAGTCTGAGCAGCTTCAAGATCGGTGACTTTATTCGCATAAATGAAAATTTTGGCCGTGTCTCTGAAATGGCGCTGTTGCATGTGGAAATACAAACCATAGATCGTGACCTGATGACCTTGCCCAACCTCTATGTGGTGACTCATCCAACCAAGGTCATCCATGCTACTGGTACGATCATTTCTGCGGAAGTGACACTTGGCTATGATGTGTCACGTCGTAAAGCAGAGCATGCCTTGCTTGAGGCAGCGCTGGAGACAGGTCTGACTGATCCATATGTGCTCATCACCAAGCTGGGTGATTTTTCGGTAACTTACCAGATTAATGGGCTTCTAACTGAGGTCAAACAGGTGCTTTCATATCGTTCGACGCTGCATAAAAGAATGCTCGATCATCTGCATCAGAATGGCATTGAAATAGTCTCGCCAAACTTTATGAACACGCGTGCCTATTCGCCGGAAACGCGGGTTATTCCGAATCAGGAATTTCATGAGACAGATGTGGCTGAAGCCGGCAAGGTTGAAGAGGTAGTATTTGATATTGCCGAGGACGCAGCCTCACTTGAACAGCTGCGTGAAGAATATAAAAACCTATTGGACAGAATTCTGGAAATGGAAAAGCAAGTTAAAAAGAGCAGCGAAGATCAGCAACGGAATGAGCTGACAAAAACCCTGGAGCGTCTAAACCGCCGTGGTGACCGTATGAAGCTTGTCATAGAAAAGCGGGAACAGCAGTCAGAGGCAAAATCTAAATAATCTTTTCCCCTGCCTGCTGCGCACTGATATAAACATATAAACTGCCATGACTAATGACATTAGTCTTTAAATGCGTCTTCCAGATGTGTTTGCATGGCCTGCCATGATTCTTGATCAGCTTGTTTATTATATTTCAGCGGTAGATTGAATTTGGCACCAAATGTATCTGCATCTGGATTAGTAAACGAGTGTAGGGCACCGCTATAGGCAATAAAGCGGTAATCCGCCTCAGCTTGATTCATTTCAGCAAAAAATCCGGTAATCTGCTCCGGTTTAATAAATGGATCTGCCCCGCCGTGGGCAACCATTATTTTAGCTTTCACAACCCCTGGCTGCGCTGGCTTTGTGGTGCCCAGGCTGCCGTGAAAGCTGACCACTGCATCCAAATCCAGACCTTCCCGCGCCATCTGTAAAACTACTGCACCACCAAAGCAATAACCGATCGCTGCGATATCAGAACCGTTTGTTGTCGGTTGTTTTTTCAGCAGCTCCATTGCGGCTCCAAAACGTTGCTTGCCTAGTGCCATGTTATTGGCAATTTCGGAGGAAAATTTTTGCGCATCTTCAGGGTGGCTGGCCTGTTTACCAGCGCCATACATATCTACAGCCAGCGCGACATAACCCAGCTCCGCCAACATGTCGGCGCGTTTGCGTGCATATTCGTTGTGGCCCCACCATTCGTGCACCACTAGCACACCGGGGCGCTTACCTTTTACCGCTTTATCGTAGGCCAGATATCCCTTCAGAGTTGTGTCATTTGCTTTGTAGGAAACCTCTTCACCGACCACCTCTGCATGTGCTTGCGTGGCGAAGCCAAACAAAATAAATCCATATAAAAATAAACGATGCATCTTCACTTCCTTTCAAAAGTAAGCAGATTGGTAGTATGTACAGAAATGATGAGTTTGGCGAGCCGTGGCTGCCAAGTCTTTAATTTCACTATAAATCATATAGATACGTAGAACTTGGCCGTTATCAATCATAATTTGTTGGCAGGGGAGCTATTTGCCTGTTTTTTCGAAAATTTTAGGGTAAAATAGCGTCCATTTTGTAGCGGGCCCAGCTGGAAGGCGGGTCACAAGTTTTTTATGCCAACTTTAGAGTAGAAACATGACTGATCTGACTAAATACAGAAACATTGGTATTTTCGCTCACGTAGATGCGGGTAAAACCACCACTACCGAGCGTATCCTCAAGCTGACCGGTAAGATCCATAAGCTGGGTGAAGTACATGATGGTGCCGCCACCACTGACTTCATGGAGCAGGAGCAAGAGCGCGGAATTACCATCCAGTCTGCTGCCACTACCTGTTTCTGGGATGACCATCGTTTCAACATCATCGATACCCCAGGACACGTTGACTTCACCATCGAAGTTTATCGTTCTCTTAAAGTTCTGGACGGTGGTGTGGGTGTGTTCTGCGGATCTGGTGGTGTAGAGCCTCAGTCAGAAACCAACTGGCGTTATGCCAATGACTCTGAAGTTGCCCGTGTTATCTTCGTCAACAAATTGGACCGCATGGGTGCAGACTTCTACCGTGTCGTTGATCAGGTCAGAAATGTGCTGGGTGCCAATGCCTTGATTATGACCCTGCCAATCGGCATTGAAGACGATTTTGTTGGTGTTATTGATTTGATGGAAATGAAAGCCTGGATCTGGGATGATTCTGGCGACCCAATGAATTACGAAATCGTTGATATTCCTGCTGAGTACCAAGAAAAAGCAGAAGAATACCGTGAAATGATGGTTGAAACTGCGCTTGAGCAAGACGACGATCTGATGGGAGCCTACCTGGAAGGTGAGCAGCCATCCGTTGAAGATCTGAAACGTTGTATCCGTAAAGGTACAATTGCACTGGACTTCTTCCCCACTTACTGTGGTTCTGCATTTAAGAACAAGGGTGTTCAGCCCATGCTGAATGCAGTCGTTGATTATCTGCCTAGCCCAACTGAAGTTAAGCCACAACCTGAAGTTGATCTGGAAGGTAACGAGACTGGCGAATTCGCCATTGTTGCGACTGATAAGCCACTTCGTGCTCTGGCGTTCAAGATCATGGATGACCGTTTCGGTGCCTTGACCTTTATTCGTATTTACTCGGGTTCGCTGAACAAGGGTGACACCGTACTGAATACCTTCACTGGCAAAACTGAGCGTATTGGCCGCATTGTAGAAATGCACGCCGATGATCGTATCGAACTGAATGGCGCACAAGCCGGTGATATCGTTGCTGTAGTTGGTATGAAGAATGTTCAAACCGGTCACACTTTGTGTGATCCAAAGAACCCCGCAACACTTGAGCCAATGGTATTCCCAGATCCAGTCATCTCAATCGCCATTGCACCTAAAGATAAGGCCGGTTCTGAGAAGCTGGGTATTGCTATCGGTAAAATGATTGCAGAAGATCCATCTTTCCGCGTTGAAACGGATGAAGACTCTGGTGAGACCATCATCAAGGGTATGGGTGAGCTGCATTTGGATATCAAGGTCGATATTCTTAAGCGTACCCACGGTATCGAAGTAAACGTTGGTAAGCCTCAGGTTGCTTACCGTGAAACCATTACTCAGCGCGTTGAAGATAGCTATACCCATAAGAAACAATCGGGTGGTTCTGGTCAGTTCGCCAAGATAGATTACATCATTGAGCCTGGTGAAACTGGTTCAGGTTTTGAATTCGAATCTAAGGTAACCGGTGGCAATGTGCCTCGTGAATTCTGGCCTGCCGTTGAGAAAGGCTTTAAAGGCAGTATGGAAAAAGGTGTTCTGGCAGGTTTCCCATGCCTGGACTTCAAGGTTACGCTGCTGGATGGTGCCTTCCATGCGGTTGACTCTTCGGCTGTTGCTTATGAAATCGCTTCTAGAGCCGCTTATCGTCAAACCATGCCGAAGGCAGGTCCTCAGATCCTTGAGCCAATTATGAAAGTTGACGTTTTCACACCTGATGATCATGTGGGTGACGTTATCGGTGATTTGAATCGTCGTCGTGGCATGATCCTGGGTCAGGAGTCAGGTGTGACTGGTGTGCGTATCAAGGCCCAATGCCCGCTGTCAGAAATGTTTGGTTACATCGGTGATTTGCGTACCATGACCTCAGGCCGTGGTCAGTTCTCGATGGAGTTCGAGCATTACTCACCATGTCCTAAGAATGTTGCTGACGACGTCATCAAGGAAGTTCAAGAGCGCGAAGCTGCCAAGTAAAGCGCTTGAAATTGGCCGGATAGAGTAGGCAAGTCCGGCCACACAATTTTGAAGCCTCTTTAACTGATGTTAAAGAGGTTTTTCTTATTTTAACTACGCTGAAAAGCGGGAGTTAACACATGAGCAAGATCCTACAGTCTTATCGTAAACGCGACGAATACGCCGACCTGTTCAGCACAAATCAACGCTTCAAGGTTTACACTGAACGACATCTCGATCAAATCGCTCAAATTCAGCGTCTGCCGGAAGAGCAGCGTTTTGCCATGCATGTCGTCGCTAATGTCTTGCCATTCCGTGTTAACCAATATGTCATCGATGAGCTGATCGACTGGACCAATATTCCGGGAGATCCGATCTTCCAGCTCACTTTCCCTCAGCCAGGCATGTTGGAACAAGCCGATTTTGATCGCATGGCTGATACTCTAAAGTCAGGTACAGACAAGATTGAGATCAAGCGTGTCGCCAAACTAATTCGCGACAAACTCAATCCGCATCCAGCCGGGCAAAAGAATCTCAATGTGCCAACAGTCAACAACGAAGAACTGCCGGGCATGCAGCACAAGTATCGTGAAACTGTGCTGTTTTTTCCAAGCCAGGGCCAGACTTGTCATAGTTATTGCTCATTCTGTTTCCGTTGGGCGCAATTTATTGGTGATAAGGAGCTGCGAATCTCCAGCAATGAAACTGTACACCTGCATCAGTACCTGCGTAGCCATAAGGATGTCAGCGATCTATTGGTGACCGGCGGTGACCCCATGGTGATGAAGACCAAGCACATGGCGCAATACTTGCTGCCGTTGTTGGATAAAGAGTTTGAACACGTGCAAAATATTCGCATCGGTACCAAGGCGGTCTCGTTCTGGCCACAGCGTTTTGTCACCGATGAAGATGCTGATGAACTGCTTGACCTGATTAAGCGGCTGGTCAAAGCTGGTAAACACGTCGCCATCATGACCCACTTCAATCACTGGCGTGAGATGGAAACGCCGATGGCAGTCGAAGCGATCCGTCGTTTGCGCGCCACTGGTGCTGTGTTGCGCAGTCAGTCACCGCTGATTAAAAATATTAACGATGACCCGGATGTATGGGGGAAAATGTGGCGTATGCAGACGCGATTGGGGATAATTCCTTACTACATGTTTATTGAGCGTGACACCGGTGCCAAGCATTATTTCGAAGTTCCACTGGCACGTGCCTGGGAAATTTACCGTGACGCAGTGAAACAGGTCTCAGGCCTGTCACGCACTGTGCGCGGCCCCTCCATGAGTGCGACACAGGGTAAGGTGGAAGTGCAGGGGATTACCGAGATCAACGGTGAAAAGGTGTTTGTATTACGATTCATTCAGGGTCGTAATCCGGACTGGGTGCAACGTCCGTTCTTTGCCAAGTACGATGAAAAGGCCACTTGGCTGGGTGATCTAGAGCCGGCCTTTGGCGAAAAGAAGTTTTTCTTTGAAGAGTAAATTCTTTGTGTAGTTGGATTAGTGGCTAGAAATGAAACTGTTACCTTAAATTGAATTTATTCATCAGTTTCAGGACACCGTCGTACTCATAAGCTTCAAGAAAATCCATGAAAACGGGCTGTCTGACAAAACGAGGTGATGCGATTTGCTCAGTCCAATAGCTCAAACTGGAGACATCATTTACATCGATCAATTGAATAGAAATGTAATGATCGACTCTTTCAAGATAGCTAAAAAAGTAATCGAATAGATCGCGATAGAGCATTTCCTGCCAGTCGAATTCGCCAACCTGGCTCTCTGGTTTCATGGCATGCGAAAGTGTATTCCAGTTATGAATAAAGGTCTTTTCAGAGGTCAGTGTGCGATAGTGCTCCGGTACAGGTAAGCTACGGGTCGAATAATCAAGCAATTTACAGCAGGTACTTAGTCGCTCATCGTTGGCAAGTTCTTCGAGCAGCTTTGCTGCAAATTCCGAACGTTTCCATTTTTGCGCGATATAGTATTGGTAGAGTCCAACAGAAAAACCGATTGATCCACCAATCACACCAAGAATGGCAATTATTTCTCCGGTGGTAAAATTTCCCATTGCGACGTGTCCTCAAGTGCTGGGGCATCTTCAATCATTGCATTCCAAATGGCGCCACCACTTTTATATCCGCTAACAGTGATGGTTTGGCCCAAAAAAGGCTCGAAAGCAGGGCGGCTCTGTCTGTGCAACATATCTGTGGGCATCTGTGTGGCCATGCTGCTGTTAATCAACTCCAGTTGTTCACCATTTTCTGTTTGTAAATAGAGGCCGTCATATTCTGAAGCGGGTGAACCATCAAATAGTTTCCCTTCTATTACCGTTCCTTTCAGTATCTCTTGTCCTGACATCTGATTGCCCTCCAGTCATGAATTGTGTCAATTACATGTGACTCAATAATTATATGCTCTGTAAGTTATATCCTTTTTGACTGGTTTTACCAAATTATGATTTATTGATATTTAATGGAGAGCAAAAAAGCCCCTTCAACAATACGCTGAAGAGGCTTTTGACAAAAGAGTTAGGTTAACCGCTGAATTTTTTATAGGTGATTCGATGGGGCTGACTGGCAGCTTCATCACCCAAACGGCGTTTTTTGTCTTCTTCGTAATCGGCATAGTTGCCTTCAAACCATTCCACATGACTGTCACCTTCGAAGGCGAGCATGTGGGTGGCAATGCGGTCGAGGAACCAGCGATCATGCGAGATCACCACGGCGCAGCCGGCGAATTCCAACAGGGCTTCTTCCAGGGCACGCAGGGTTTCAATGTCGAGGTCATTGGTGGGTTCATCCAATAGTAAGACATTGCCACCGCTTTGCAGCAGTTTGGCTAGGTGTAGTCGATTGCGTTCACCACCTGACAGGTCACCGACACGTTTTTGTTGATCGCTGCCTTTGAAGTTGAAACGGCTGAGGTAGGCACGTGAGTTGATCTGCATGCCGTTGACGGTAATGATGTCCTGGCCGTCGGAGATCTCCTCCCAGGCGGTCTTATTGTCATCCAGCGCATCACGGCTTTGATCCACGTAAGCCAGTTGGACGGTTTCACCAATCCTCAGCTCACCAGTGTCTGGTTGTTCCAAGCCCATCAGCATCTTAAACAGGGTGGATTTACCAGCCCCGTTGGGGCCGATGACACCGACGATACCACCGCGTGGCAGGTTAATATTGAGGTCTTCGATCAGCAGGCGATCACCAAAACCCTTATTCAGGTTAACCGCTTCAATGACGTTGTCACCCAGGCGTGGGCCAGGTGGAATGAATAACTCATTGGTTTCGTTACGGGCTTCAAAGTTCTGGTTGGCCATCTCTTCGTAACGGGCCAGACGCGCCTTGCTTTTTGAATGACGGCCCTTGGCGTTGCTGCGTACCCATTCAAGCTCAGACTTCATGGCCTTGATGCGTGCGCCTTCGCTTTTTTCTTCTAGTTCCAGGCGTGCCTCTTTCTGTTCCAACCAGGATGAGTAGTTACCTTCCCATGGTATTCCGTGGCCACGGTCTAGTTCCAGAATCCAACCGGCGACATTGTCGAGGAAATAACGATCATGGGTAACAGCGACCACGGTACCTTCGAACTCGCGCAGGAACTGTTCCAGCCAGGCAACTGATTCGGCATCGAGATGGTTGGTCGGTTCATCCAGCAACAGCATGTCCGGTGCTGACAGGATTAGTTTGCACAGCGCCACGCGGCGACGTTCCCCGCCAGAGAGTTTGGTGACGTCCGCATCCCAAGGTGGCAGGCGTAGGGCGTCAGCGGCGATCTCCAATTTACGATCCAGATTGTGAGCATCGGAGGCCTGGATGATGTTTTCCAACTCGGCCTGTTCTTTAGCCAGCGCGTCAAAATCGGCATCCGGTTCGGCATAGGCGGCATAAACTTCATCCAGGCGTGTCATGGCTTGCTTAATTTGTCCTAGTGCTTCTTCCACATTACCGCGCACATCCTTGTTTGGATCAAGCTCCGGTTCCTGTGGCAGGTAGCCAATATTGATACCCGGTTGTGGACGGGCTTCACCATCGTATTCTTTATCAACACCGGCCATAATACGGATCACGGTGGACTTACCGGCACCATTGAGACCAAGCAGACCAATCTTAGCGCCGGGGAAGAAAGACAAAGAGATGTCTTTGATGATGGTGCGTTTCGGGGGAACGACCTTGCTCACCCGGTTCATGGTGTAGATGTATTGGGCCATAGTTTAGATGTCCGTTTGAAAAAAGATGGTCAGATTATACTTTACCTTTGTCATTCAGGTGTAGGCTGGTATATAGCTCCGGGACTCGGATCTACTTGTCCGGAATGACGTGCTTATTAAATTCCCTTTTCACCGCTGGCATTGCTGTCGACAATGCAAATCTGGTTACTGGCTTTGTTTATCAATCTTTTGTTGATTCTGTTCAGCGGCATCGATAATCATTTGTTCTATTTTTTTGGATTCGTCGAGTGCGTCTGTTTGTGTTTTAAAAACATTGTCATCTTTTGCTTGCTCATTGGCTGACTTATCGTTGCTATCGGAACAGCCGCCAATGATGAGAAAGGCCAGAATCAATAGAGCTTTATTTGTATTCATTGTCATTCCTCAAGCTGTACCAATAGCCGCGTATTATAAAAAGAGCGGTGTTGCTGCGCAACGCATGGTGGGTTGCACAGCGCTGAAGCCACCTCACATTATTTATTCGTTAAATGACCCGATCATTACCGCCATCAATGGGAAGTTGCGCTGCCGTGGTTTTGGCAAACAACGGCCCGCATAGTTCTGCCGTCAGCTCAGCCACATCAACACTGGTGACTTCTGTCTTTAAAACATTCTTGTGTTTGTATTCATCTACAGTCAGGCCGTAGTGCTTTGCTCGTGCAGCTAGTACTTCATCGGTCCAGATGCCAGTGTCAAAAACACAGTCTGGATGCAGAGTGTTAATGCGAATATTCTCATCACCCCATTCCAGCGCCGCGACGCGCGTCATCTGAGTCAGGGCCGCTTTGCTGGCAGAGTAGGCCACCGCACCTGGCCCAGGGGCAAGATAGTTTTTCGAACCCATGGCCACGACACGTCCCCCCTTGGGAGCCAGCTTAAGAAATGGATAGGCTTCACGCATCAATATCAGGTTGGCATCAAGATTAATGTTCATCACCTTGCGCCACTCTTCAGACGACAAGCTATCAATACGACAACCACCAGGAAAGATACCGGCATTCAGCACCAGCATGTCCAGGCCACCGAAGGCCAGTACGCCTCGCTTTACAGCAGATTTAAGTTGTGTTTCATCGGCAATATCACAAGTGATGCCGAGCACATCAGGACGATTAAAAAGAGTCTCGATGGCCGGATCAATATCAAGCGCTATCACTGCAGCACCCCGTGCCAGCATGGATTCTACACAGGCCTTACCAATGCCAGAGGCCGCACCGGTAATCAAGGCCACTTCTCCCTGAAACATAGGTGGTTTACCACCTTTACGTAGTTTGGCCTGTTCCAGATCCCAGTACTCCATGTCGAAGATGTCCTGGGATGATAGCGCCTGCCAGCCACCCATCAATTCGGCGCGGGAAATAATATCCATTGTATGATCATAGATGTCAGCAACTATGCTAGCTTCCTTGACACTTTTCCCTACAGTAACCAGGCCAAGTTCACTGTCCAGAATGACACGCGGTGCCGGATCAAGCATGGTCTTTGGCTCACGGGCCTTGGGTGCGTGCTGTTCAAAATAAGCCTTGTACCCTGCAACATACGCATCCACGTCCACGTCCCGGCCCACCAAGGGTAGTCGTTTGGTGCGGATAACGTGGTCCGGTGTGGCTGGTCCATGTTGTGAGATCTTATTCACATCGCTGCGGTTGCAGAAACTCATCGCTCTTTCATCGCGCTGACTACGCAGTACTACAGGAAATCCAGCTGCCTTGGCAGTCGCTCGGCGTAGTTCAGCCAGGGCGACAGGATCAGCATCCTCTTTTGCGGTGGAGTCGTAGCTCAACTCCCAGGCGCTTTCAGCTTTAATATAATCCTCCGCCTTGGCCACTAACATGATCATGCGTTCGTAAGACGCTTGTGCAGTATCAGCAAACGAAAAGATGCCGTGATTCATCAGCACCATGCCGATAGTGTTTTCATTACGCTGTTTTTCAAATTCAATGGCACACAGTCGGGCCAGATCAAAGCCGGGCATGATGTAGGGGATGATGACGACTGTGTCGCCATAGATCTGTTTTATCTTGTCGAGACCGCCCGGTGTGTTGGTGATGGTGACTACCGCATCGGCATGGGTATGATCGACAAATTTGAAGGGCAGGGTGGCGTGCAGGATGGCCTCGACTGATGGAGTGGGCGCAGATGCGTCTGTCATGTGGCTGCGCAGTTCGTTGACCATCTGTGGGTCGCTGAGGCTTTCCAGTTGCGCCAGCTTGATCAGGTGATCCAGTTTAACCGCAGGGAATCCCGGCGTGTCGATGGTTTCCAGATCCCAGCCGCTGCCCTTTACACAGAGTAAATCCTGCGCTTCGCCAACGATATTCTCTTCGGTGATTTTAACCGAGGTATTACCGCCGCCATGCAGAACCAGCGAGGTGTCACGGCCTAACAGGCGTGAGGTGTAAACCCGCAGTCCTAAATCACCTTCATATTGCTTGGCTTCGTTATCGTCCCAAAGGCTTTTCATTCCTACATCCCGTCGCTGATTAGAAAGGCGAGTATTTTACTGGCTTTGTAGCAGCTTTGCGACCTGGCTATTGTGGGGTTAATGCCAGATTACGGGTATCAGCAACAATCTTGCGACCGGGCAATACAAAACTGAATTCATCGATAAGTTTCTGGGCCGTAGCGCGATAGACGGTGAGCTTGCCGCCATAGATGCTCACCAGACGAGGATCGTCGGTTTGGTCGGTATGAAAGAGAGTGTCGCGCGGACGTGAAAATGCCGCTCCATCTGTTTTGGGCAATACGCGCAGGCCGGCAAACGATTCGACTATATCCTGGTGGGTAATTTGTCGATACCTGGGGAAATAACACCCCAAAGTCTCCATCAGGTAGGCCTTCTCTTTGGCAAGGGGAATCACTTTGGCTGGATTGCCATGAAAAAAGCTCTCGGTGGTGCCAACCATCAGCTTGTCTTTCCAGGGCATGACAAATACGGCGCGTTTATCTTCGGGGGCCTCGATGTAATAAATGCCCTGGTTGACTGTGCCCTCGAGGATGATATGTGTGCCTTGAATGAGATCAATATCGAGCCCAGTGACTTCAGGGCTGATTTTGTTTAGTACATCGTTAACCCAAGCCCCCGCGGCATTGATCAATAATCTGGCGTGGCATTCGACTTTCTGCATCCCAGTTCGGTAGCGCACGATGTAATGTTTGCCACTTCTTTCTGCGCCTATGAATTCAGCGGGCATCTGCAGTTCGGCGCCGAGCGACTGGGCAGAGCGCATGACCGCTTCAGTCAGCAGTTTGTCATCAGTCTGGGCATCGTAATAACGAAACACCCTTTGCAGATCTTCGCGCTCAAGCCCATCCAGCTTGTCCCAATCTTTACGTGGCACAAGCTTGAAACGGTTTTCCGTGCTGAAACCACCCAATGTGCTGTAAAGAGCCAAGCCGGCTCTGACCTGCCAGGCCGTACGGCTGGTGTCGGAATAGAGTGGAATATAAAACGGTTTGAGTTCGACCAGTTCCGGTGCGTTTTTAAGCAGCAAAGAACGTTCATACAGACACTCGCGTACCAGAGTAAACTGGGCACTTTCAAGATATCTCAGACCACCATGAATTAACTTGCTGGAACGGCTGGAAGTGCCCGCAGCGATAGAGGATTGTTCCAGAACAAGTACTGAATAACCATGTGCCGCAGCCGCTTGTGCAACACCGGCACCGTGTATGCCGCCGCCGATAACTACTATATCAAACTGCTTCGACGTCAACGCAACTTCGGCTCTTCATGTGCTTGTTTTTTAGCAGTTCAGCCACCGCCATGGTTTCGACGTAATCGACACCTAATTCCGCCAGTTCGATTGCATGTTTGGCCTGGCTAACCTCATAAAACGCCCATTGCCAGGGGCCGCGCCAGAGAGAGGTGGCCTTTTTCGGAATCTTGGTGTGATTGCAAAACAGAAAATCTGGTGCAAGCTCGGTCGCTTTGGATAAGGATTCATCGTTGTATTTTTTTAGTATCCAGCCAATGGAGTTAAAACCCATGGCGCGAGAACAGCGCAGGGCAAGCTCGTCATAAGCGATCAGAGTGGCGCGATCGATTATCGGTTCACAAATTGCTGCCAGGGTTTTGATGACCTTTTCAATGCCAAAGGCATCAATCGATTCTTGTTTGATTTCCACAAAAGCAAGTCGGCCTGGCCATTGGCTAATAAGTTCAACGACTGACTGAAGAGTAGGGATACCTACATTGGCAAACTTTTTCGGATGCAGTTTGGCTTCATTGACCAGAATTTCGCTCAGTTTGGCGTGTTCAACACTGACGATGCGTTTATTAGTGCCAGTGGTGCGCTTCAGGTTGGCATCGTGCAACACCACCGGGACGCCATCTTTGGTGAACTGAACATCAAACTCAATGCAACAGGCACCCGCTTCCAATGCTGCCTCGATAGCAACGAGTGTGTTCTCAGGATATTTTTTCGCATAGCCGCGATGGGCGATCAGAATTGGTGGTTCCATGGCACTATATACTTTTTGTCCTTAAATACGGTGTTTCTCATTTCAACACCGTAATTGTCGTTATAGTTCTTATGCCAACCTCGTAATGATCCTTAACATATTGAATTATTCAGATTATATCAAGCCTTCCGGGCAATAATTTGTGCTAGTTTGTTGCTCCATTCTGCAAAGCGCTGATTTAGTGCCAAATTAGCGTTGGGTGTGAAAGTTTTGGATTGATTAAAGCTTGGCCAATGTCTGGGTTTGGCTGCGATTAGATAGGCGAGTCCTTTTGCCGTCGCCTCGTGTTCGGCTGGCCGTTTGACCTTGCAATTGCTGAGATCGGCGAGTCGTTGGCACAGACCATCCAGATTTGATAGCCCACCGCTGATAATAATTTGCTCAGGTTTGGGTGTTGTTTTATGCATAACATCCATATTGCGCTGCAGCAGAAAGGCGATGCTTTCAATAATGGCGAGTAGTTGAGCATTTGTCTCATGATCGCCGATAAATCGAGGTTCCAGATCCGCAATCCAGTCAGGAGAGCCAAGCCCCGAAACCGAATTGATAAACAGGGCCGGGGTGACGTTGGATTCAAGTGCATTAACAACACGTTGCTCTAGCGAGTCTAGATTGTTTAATTCGGCATACCATTGCAGTGCCCGGCCAGCGCCATTCACAGTGCCTTCCAGGGTGTAATAAGCAGACTCATCATCCTGATAAGCGATCCCCGTCAGCAGTCGATCGGTATGAGTGATTGAGGTTAATGGCCGCTGTACGAAAGCCCCGGTACCGATATTGATATAGGCAGTATCGGCTTCGGGTGTGCCCCAGGCAAACAGGGCGGCGGATTGATCACCTGTGATTACTTTCAATGGCAGTTTCAGCCCCTTAATATCGAGATGACCAAATATGCTGCGACTGCCAGCAGTGGTTGGCAATATCATTTTAGGAATGCCAAACAACTGCAATAAGTCTTCATCCCAGTTTTGTTGGTTGATATTCCACAGCAGCGTGCGCGAGGCATTGGCAGGATCTGCTAGCAAAGGCTGTTCAATTAACAGTTGATATGCCAGAAAGCTGGCTAGCGGGCCAATCACAAGTTGTTTTGCTTGATACGCTTGCTTCACTTCATCCAGATTGTCGAGACACCAGCGCATCTTGCTAGCGCCGTAGTGGGGTGACAAAAACAATCCAGTTTTTTCGTGGATCAGGTCGTTGTGTTGCTGAAGCTTATCCAACCATTTGCTTTGACGCCGGTCCTGCCAGCTCAGGATGGGTGATAAAGGCTTGCCGGTGACTTTATTCCAGCAGGCAATGCTGGATCGCTGTGTCGCCAGTCCGGCTGCCTTGAGTAAATCTTTGTCCTGGCCGAGTTGAACAACAGCATCATTGATAGCCCTGCGCGTGGCTTCAACCATATCAGCCGCATCATGCTCCACCCAATCCGATTGAGGAGTGAAGGTCTGAATCGCTTGTTCAGCCTGACTGATAATGTTTCCCCGTTGATCAAACACAATGGCGCGACTGGCATGGCCGCCTTGATCAATGGCGAGGAAAAACTCAGCGTGGTTCATTCACTAACGACGTTGCGTGGCATGCCGTCGAGATAAGCGCTAATGTTTTTGACAATCTCATCTAACAGTCGTTGGCGAGATGCACGGCTGGCCCAGGCGATGTGAGGTGTGACGATGAGATTGGGAATGTCATCGGCGAGCAGGGGATTGCCGTTAACTGGGGGCTCCTTGGTCAGGACATCCACACCGGCACCACCGAGGCGACCATCGCGCAGTGCATCAGCCAATGCCTGTTCATCGACAATGCCACCCCTGGCGGTATTAATCAGAAGGGCGCCAGGTTTCATTTGTGCAATCTCTGTACTACCAATAAGGTTGATTGTCTCTGGCGTCAGTGGGCAGTGCAAACTAATGACATCTGCTTCTGCCAACACCTGCTCAAATGCAAACCGACCTACACGTGGCTCAACACCACGATGATCACTGATCAACACCATCATATCAAAGGCTTCAGCAATGCGGTCAACGGCATGGCCGAGATCGCCATAACCGATAATGCCAAGGGTCTTGCCGGCCAGTTCTTCAATGGGATAATCAAGCAGGCAGAAATGGGGGCTCTGTTGCCACTCATGTTTCATTACTGCGCGACGGTATTTGCCTAAATGAATTGAAAGCGACAGAATCATGGCAAACACATGCTGACTTACCGAAGGAGTGGCGTAACCGGGGACATTACATACCGTGATGCCATATTTACGCGCTGCAGTTAGGTCAATATTGTTGGTGCCGGTGGCGGCAACACAGATCAGTTTTAGCGCAGCCGTGGTCCTAAAGGCAGTTTCATCCAACACGACTTTGTTACTGATGATAATCTCGGCATCCCTAATGCGGGAGATAAGATCATCAGGCTGGGTGAGACCATAAAATTGCCAGTCATCGATAATATTATCGAGGGAGGAGAAGTCGAGATCGCCGCGGTCGACGCTATCACGGTCAAGAAAGACACCTGGCATGATGATGGCTCCATCTATAAACTATCCTACACTGTAGGCCAAGCAGGTTCATGAGATCAACAGGTAACTTATGTCTAATTTAGAATCAATACTCCATGCCACGGTGATCGTGGCCGACTTAGAAGCCTCGCAAAAATTTTATTGTGAGCTTCTTGGTCTGACAATTAACCCGGATCGTCCAGATCTTGGCTACCCGGGTGTCTGGCTCGATGTCGGTCAGCAACAGGTGCATTTAATGCAACTGCCCAACCCTGATTCGGTAGTGGGGCGTCCCGAGCATGGTGGCCGTGATCGCCACGTTGCTTTTGCTATTGTTGATCTTGAGCAGCTACAACAGCAGCTAGATAGCGCGGGGGTTGATTACACGGTGAGCAAGTCAGGCCGCAAGGCGATGTTTTGCCGTGATCCGGATGGCAATGCGCTGGAGTTTATTCAGCTTGCGCTTAATGATCATCTTCCTTGATCGATAATAAACTGGCATTGCCGCCTACGGCGGTTGTGTTAATCGTTAATACCCGCTCACTGGCAAAGCGCTGCAAATAGTGTGGTCCACCCGCTTTGGGACCTGTGCCTGATAAGCCTTCACCCCCAAAGGGCTGCGTACCAACTACGGCACCAATGATATTGCGGTTAACATAGGTGTTGCCGCAACGGGCGTGGCGGGTAATATATTCAGCCGTGGAATCGATACGACTGTGTATACCCAGGGTTAAGCCATAACGGGTGTTATTGATTGCCTCAATGACTTTGTCCAGGTGATTGGCTTCGTATTGGATGATATGCAGGATCGGTCCGAATACTTCGTGAGTAAGTTGGTCAAGGCCGTTGATCTCAAACGCGTGTGGCGCGAAGAAGCTGCCCTTGTTACATGCCTCCGGTAGTTCCACGGCCTTAATTAATTTTGCTTCTTTGTTCATGCGTTCAACATGTTGTTGCAGTCCCGCCTTTGCTCGTTCGTTAATCACCGGACCGATGTCTGAATTTAGCAAGCCAGGATCGCCGATCACCAGTTCATCTATGGCGCCACTGAGGAGTTCAGTAATGCGTGGCGCCACATCTTGTTGCACAAATAAAACGCGTAAGGCAGAGCAACGTTGACCGGCACTGTTAAAGGCAGAGGTTATCGTATCGGTGATGACTTGTTCCGGCAGGGCAGAGCTATCGACAATGATGGTGTTTTGGCCACCGGTCTCGGCGATGAATGGAATGATGATGTCGCGCTTGGCCAAGGCCTGGTTGATCTGCTGGGCGGTTTCAGTCGATCCGGTAAAGGCAACACCGGCGGTTCTTGGGTCATTAACCAGGGCCATGCCTACCTCGTTGCCACTACCCGGTAAAAAGTGAAGTGCATCAACTGGAATACCCGCCTGATGTAACAGGCTGATGATTTTAGCAGCGGCAAGTGGAGTTGCCCCGGCGGGTTTGGCAATGACGCTGTTACCCGCTGCAAGTGCTGCAGCAATCTGGCCGGTAAAGATGGCGACAGGGAAGTTCCAGGGGCTAATGCAAACGAATACGCCGCGGCCTTGCAGGCGTAGTTGGTTGCGTTCACCCGTAACACCTGGCAGTTCGATGGGCTGGGCGAAATTCTTGCGCGCCATGGCAGCGTAATAACGGCAGAAATCTATTGCTTCACGTACTTCATTCAAGGCGTCCTTGATGGTACGGCCACCTTCACGAATACAAAGTGCCATCAGTTCGGTACGATTCTGTTCCAGCAGATTAGCGGCTTCGTCAAGAATTTCAGCGCGTTTCTCAGCAGCTGTGTTGTTCCAGTCGCTGACCGCAGTGTGGGCCAGTGACAATGCTTGTTCCACTGCATCAGCATCTGCTAGATTGACTTCCCCAATGATGTTATCCCAATTACTTGGGTCGGTAATGGTTTGATGTTTTCCTACCAGCGTTTTACCACCAACAATGGGCGCGGCAATCCAGGATTTCAGCATTGCCTCTTCCAGTGCAGTGTTCAGTTCTGCCAAAGATTCAGGATCGTTGAAATTGATGCCGGACGAATTAAACCGCTCAGCACCATAAATGCTGCGTGGCAGAGGAATGCGTGGGTGACGTTTTTGTTGCAGAGTCTCGGTTTCATGAACTGGATTGGCGATGATTTCTTCGATCGGCGTGTGTTCATCGATAATCTTATTCACAAATGATGTGTTGGCGCCATTTTCCAATAAACGTCTTACCAGGTAGGGGAGTAATTCTTCATGACTTCCAACGGGCGCATAGACGCGGCAAAATTTAATAAGTTGCTGTTCACCTATCACTTCCTGGTAAAGTGCTTCACCCATACCGTGCAGGCGTTGGAATTCATACTCTTTATTGCCAGCCATGGTGACAATACAGGCAAGAGTGTGTGCATTGTGGGTGGCGAATTGAGGGTAGAAAACTGAGCCTGCATTTAGAATACGCTGCGCACAAGCGAGGTAAACGGTGTCAGTGGACGACTTGCGAGTAAACACAGGGTAATCTTGCAGCCCCTGTTCCTGGGCGCGTTTGATTTCTGTATCCCAGTAGGCACCTTTTGCCAGGCGTATCGGTATGCGGCGATTAGCGCTATGACTTAGCTCAGTCAGAAAATCAATCACATAAACCGCACGTTTCTGATAGACCTGTAACGCCAAGCCAAATCCATCCCAATCAACTAATGATTCATCGCAAAATACTTGTTCAAATATGTCGAGTGACAAATCAAGCCGGTCTGATTCTTCGGCGTCAACGGTCATGTTGATATTAGCTTGCTTAGCTGCCTGGGCCAGCTCAAGTAAGCGTGGAGTTAATTCCGTTAGCACACGTTCACGTTGTGAATATTCATAACGTGGATGCAGTGCCGAGAGTTTAACCGAGATGCCAGGGTTATCGAAAAGCGCTTCGCCGGGGTGTGAGAATGTGCCAAGAATATTGATGGCATTCAGATATGATTCAAAATACTTTTTAGCATCGGCTTGCGTATGTGCCGCCTCACCCAGCATGTCGAATGAATAGCGATAGAGTGTATTGCCATCTTCTTTGCTACGCTTGATGGCCTCTTCAATGCTCGTGCCCATGACAAACTGTTGGCCAATGATCTTCATCGCTCGCTTGATGGCGAGGCGAATAACCGGTTCACCACTCTTGCTTACCAGACGCGAAAAGAATGAACTGCTTTGATGAATCATTTCTGGTGCTAGCTGCACGATATGGCCAGTGAGTAACAGGCCCCAGGTGGATGCATTTACAAAGAAGGATGAACTCTTCCCCAAATGAGCATCCCATTCTGCTTGTGACAGCTTGTCGCGAATCAAACGGTCAGCAGTTTCCACGTCAGGGATGCGCAGCAAGGCTTCAGCCAGGCACATTAGCATTACGCCTTCCTGAGAGCTTAAATCATATTCCTGGAGCAAGGCCTCGATGCCACCTTTGGCACCACTATTTTGTCGGACTTTTACGACGAGACTGCGGGCCAAGTCTTCAATTCTGCTTAACTGCTCATCCTCCAGATGAAACGATTCCAGTATTGAATTGAGGTGAGCGTCCTCATCGATTAAATAGGCCTTGTTGATCGCCGCTCGGCTAGGTGAAAGAGGTAAGGGTGGTGTGGTGTAAATCATCGTCCGGCTCATCCTTGCTTGCTGAGACTAATTTAATTAGACATGAAATTACAGTCAATTTTTAGTCATAAATAAAATATCGACGCTTTTTTGAAAATTTCCAGTTTTACCAATGTATTAGAGCCAGGGAAGTGGCTGGTTCGATTGCGTAAAGAAGCAAGATAGGATAAGATTCCGCGCCTCAACCAGGAGAGATGTCCGAGTGGTTGAAGCAGCACGCCTGGACGATGTACAGGAAGTACAAGTGTCGCGGGAGGCACGACTGCATGGAGGCAGGAGGTAGGGCAACGCATGGAGCGGTTGCCGACGACGCCGGGAGCGACAAGTGTGTCTACGGCAAAACGGTTCTGAGTATACTTTACTTTCAGCGCAAAGCAGTATTTGCGGGTGAGTAAGTAAAGCCAAAGTTTTCTGGAGAAGTGTCCGAGTGGTTGAAGGAGCACGCCTGGAAAGTGTGTATACGTTAATCGCGTATCGAGGGTTCGAATCCCTCCTTCTCCGCCAGACATAAAAAAACCGCCATGAAGGCGGTTTTTTTATGTCTGGAATTATATTTATTGGCAAAACTGACCTAGATTGGAAACACAAATCCAAACATGTAATCAGGAACCAGAACTGACTGATAAATAATCAGGGCAAAGTAGAATGCAAACACACCGAAGAGAATGTGTTGTGACTTTAACCACTTGATAAAAGTGCTGTCCCGATAACCAACAAGAACACATAATCCCAAGCCGGTCAGGGCAAACTTGGCGGCTACGAATGTCTGAAGATTTAGACCGAGTAATACATCCATAAACGGATTTAGCTCTTTTCCACCATGTTGAATGATTTGGATAGTGTTAAAGGCATCAGCGAAACACAGACTTAATATAGCGAATGAAATAGCGAAGTATGTTGCTGGATAGGTATCTTTACACGAAACCTGGCGGCAATCATATGGTGTTTGTCGTCTGGGTTGGCGCCGACGACCTAGAACTCTATGGATATGGAATGGTTGATGCCGTTGGCGGCGATCTGTTTTTCTTCGACAAGATTCCTGGAGCATGTCCCCTCCCACATGAAATATTATAAATCTCTAATAAAGCAAGTATTAGGCCAGTCTAATTTTGTCATTTAGAAATAAGTTGTTAGGAAGTTTGTAGTGGGGTGGCAGTAACCCATTGTAAAAAAATCCGACGTTAAAGCAGTTAAACAATTATTAAAGCAAAAATAAAAATAATCCATATAATCCTGGCCTGAGTTACAGGCTGTTTTTGTGTTGATAACCAAAGCGGCGTAAAACGGTCTTTTCTAGTTCGACCAGGATTAACACGCTGGCGGCCACAGGGACAATGTATAACCAGCTTATGCCATCAAGTGCGGCGGTGCCAAACAGTGCCTGGGCCGGGGGCAGATAGGTAAAACCGATTTGCATAACAAGCAGTATGCCGATGGCGATTAATACATACCGATTCCCGAATATACCTTTGCGGTTAAGCACTGGCTCGACAATGTAACGAGTGCTGAACAGATAGAAAATCTCAAACATCACTAGCGTGTTTACAGCGATAGTGCGCGCATATTCTATTGATGCGCCAGAATCACGTGACCATACGAAAAGACCAAATGTTCCGGCAACAATGATGGCAGAAACAAAGACGATGCGCCATATTAACAGTGGCGAGAGGAGGGGTGCACGCGGATCCCTTGGTTTTCTTTTCATTACGTTGGTTTCGGGTGGTTCGAAGGCCAGGGCCAGGGCCAGCGTGACGGCTGTGATCATATTGACCCAAAGAATTTGGACAGGTGTAATAGGCAGCGCACGACCAAGCAGGATTGCAGCTACCAGCGTCAAGGCTTCACCACCATTTGTTGGCAGGATAAATAGAATGGCCTTTTTCAGATTGTCATAAACAGTACGGCCTTCTTCCACTGCGCTGGCGATAGAGGCAAAGTTGTCATCGGCAAGCACCATCTCTGCCGCCTCCTTGGAAACTTCAGTGCCTTTTTGGCCCATGGCAA
>CALZIO010000025.1 GCA_945787785.1 uncultured Chromatiaceae bacterium | reverse complement strand
ACCTCGAAGTGCAGTATGTCACCAGAATATTTGATGACAAGATTGCCGAGTTCTATGAGCTGGAAGAGGGTGATGTGGTGGTGAGTATTCACTGTGGTTCGCGTGGACTGGGACATCAAATAGGCACTGAATTTCTTAAACGTATGGTCATCGAAGCGAGTCAGCACAATATTAGATTGCCCGACCGGGAGCTTGCCTGCGCACCGATCAATTCTGAAACCGGGCAGTCTTATCTTGGTGCCATGCGTGCCGGGATTAACTGTGCCCTCGCCAATAGACAGATATTGACGCACCTAACGCGTAAGGTGTTCGCCGGGATTTTACCGCAAGCTGTTTTGCGTCTGCTCTATGATGTTTCGCACAACACCTGCAAGCTGGAAAGCCATGAAGTTGAGGGACGCATTCGCAAACTGTTTGTGCATCGCAAGGGGGCAACTCGCGCCTTTGGTCCGGGTAATGCTGCCATTCCTGAAGCCTTGCGAGCGGTTGGACAGCCGGTGATTATTGGTGGTTCGATGGGTACTGCTTCATACATTCTAGCCGGTACCAGCGAGAGTGAACAGCTGGCATTCAGTTCGGCCTGTCATGGTGCCGGTCGTGCGATGAGCCGACATGCCGCCAAAAAACGCTGGAATGGTAGAGTCATCATTGATGAGCTAGCCGATCGGGGCATCCTGATTCGCAGCCCAAGTCAGCGTGGTGTGGCCGAAGAAGCACCAGGTGCGTACAAGGATGTGTCGGCCGTAGTTGATGTGGCAGATGTCAGTGGATTGGCAAAGAAGGTTGCACGGCTGGAACCGCTGGTGTGTGTGAAGGGTTAGGTTGATTAATATATTTCGGTATCAGCATCAATCTGTACGTGATCTGGCCTGGGTCATCAGCAGTCCGTCATTGTTGTTCTCAAGTGAAGCGGTGTATTCCGGTGAGAAGGTCAGTGATACCTGGTGTGAGCATGTTTATCAACAGAATCTCAAATGGCTGTCTGAGTTAGATGTTGATCCAAGGCCATTACAACAGTGGCTTGGGCAACGTGAAAGCCCTTTGCTGGGGATCTATTTTGAAACTCTTCTAGCCTTCTGGCTGCAACATCTGCCTAATATAGATCTGCTGGCGCAAAACCTTGTCGTTGGCCAACCTGGTTTGCAGATCGGTGAATTTGATTTGCTTTTTAGAGATAAGGCCATGAACCAATCTGTTCACTGGGAAGCAGCAGTAAAGTTTTATTTGCGTTATGGTGAACGCGACTATCAATGGCTGGGGCCAAATCCACGCGATAGTCTGTCGCGCAAATTGAATAAGGTGTTTGAGCAACAGTTACGTTTGGCTGAACATGCCAGGGCGAAGCAGGTTTTGTTTGAGGAGATTGGTATATCTAAAATTGTGCCTCGAGCCTTTATTAAGGGTTATCTGTTTTACCCCTTTGATAGCGACTGGCAGAACCCGACTCACATACCCGCGGGCGTTTCAGAAAAACATCTGAAGGGGTGGTGGTGTCGTCATATTGATGTGGCTGCGTTGTTACAGCAGCGCAGCTCTGAAAAACGTTGGCTGGTTTTGCCTCGTCTACAGTGGTTGTCGTCAGTGTTTACATCTTCTGATAAAGAGTTATTAATCGCTGCTGAGCTGGAAGAATATCTACTGCAGTATTTTTCCGAACACTACAAAGCCCTGTTACTCGTTGAGTTAAAATTTGTTGACGGGACTTGGCAGGAGCAGTCACGTGGTTTTGTGGTGAATGATGCCTGGCCAGAATAGCTTGTATTCAATCAAGGCCCGATCGGTGCGACGCCAATCAGCAAGCTGTGCAGCCAGAAGACAAAGGCAAAATAGAGCGCCAGCCCAACAACCACAGCGATAACATCATTTGCCTTTGAAGTTGGCGCGCCCGGTAAGGCTCGCTGGGTGCGACGTTTCATTGAGATACGATCTACAATGGCCCAGGCGAGAAAACTACCGAACAGCAACACATCGGCCATTGTACCGTTGGCGAGCAAGTGTGCAAGCGCCCAAAACTTGGTGGCCAACAGCATGGGGTGTTTGGTGACTGACTTGATACGTCCCGGCAGATAAGCGGCAAGCAGTAGTGGGAATACAGGTACCAGTAGCAGCATTGCCACGTGGCGTAACCATGTGGGCGGTGAATAGAGGATCACAGGATTGTCCTGTGCCAGGCCATACCCCCAAATAATCAGCACAAAGCCAATAACTGACACCAGGGCATACAAACCCTTCCACGCGTTTTCTCCGATTGTGGCCACCATGCGATCGCGCCAGGGCTCGTTGATGATGGAGACTGTATGCATACCAAAGAAAAGGGCAAGTCCGAGTAATAGCGTGATCATCAGTTAATCCTACCTTTGTTGTGCGAATTAATTATGGGCAATCTGTTTGCCGTACTTTTCCAGTTCATCTAACACGGCTTGTTCGTTTTCAGTACGTTCTGGCGCGTCTCTGAGTTGTTTTATCTCAGCCAGAAAGGCATCCAGATCAATACGTGATTGCCTGAATTCCTGCCAACGTTGATTTTCTTCTGATGTCAGCGATTCCGGCCAGTTGCGGGCACGCATGCGGAACAACATCTCAGGCAGGCGACTGTCATTAAAGGGTGGCTTATAACCGACCAGCTCTGCAGCTGGCATGGTGTGAATGTGGCGCATGCGTTCCTTGTCATCGTCATTAAAGAAGGGGCCACCGTAGAGCATCTGATCCGGGTCGGTGCGTTTTTCGAACACAGTTTCGGAAAAGACTTTTTGGATTTTTTTCGCCAGGCCAGGTTGGTTTTTGATGGCATCGAGGTTTGCGCGACAGACATTCAAGTCAATGTTGTATTTCTTTGCGGCCTTGCCGTCCAGGGTCATGAAAGGCGCGATGATAGGACACTTGTTAACATGAACGGTTTTCAGTGGAATGCGTTCGACGCCCTCGGGTAGTTCATCATTAGGCGTAAAGATGCGTTCGTGAATCTTGGCCGTGCTTAGGGCAATCAGGTCTTTGGGATCAACGCTGAGATCATAGACGACGATGCCATTTTTATTGACCGGGTGTTGCGCAACCGGAACGACTACGGCCATATTACCTTTTTCCGCCGGATACATACCGGAGATATGCAGGACAGGTTTTTGTTCGCGCAGATTAAGCAGTTTGAATAACTTGTTCTTACTGCGATTCTCAAAGGCAAAGTCGAATAGCTTGGGCTGTTTCTCTTTGATCAGTTTGGCCACAGCAATGGTGGCATAGACATCAGACAAGGCATCATGGGCCGATTCATGACTAATACCATTGGCAATCGTTAAATCCTCCAGGCGCACGCTGGGGCGGCCCTCTTCATTGATCGGCCATTCGATGCCTTCCGGCCGCAATGAGCGGGTCATGCGCACCACATCGAGCAGATCCCAGCGTGAGCAGCCGTTTTGCCATTCGCGCGCATAGGCGTCGAACAGGTTGCGATATAAAACGTGACGGGTGAATTCGTCATCAAAGCGCAGGTTGTTGTATCCCAGCACACAGGTGTTGGGTTGGGAAAATTCATCGTTAATGCGCTGGATAAATTCAGCTTCGGGCAGCCCTTCCGCCAAGGCTTGTTGCGGTGTGATGCCGGTGATCAGACACGATGTTGGATTGGGTAAAAAATCATCAGCTGGTTTGCAATACATCATCAGCGGTTCATCGATAATGTTGAGATTCATGTCGGTGCGTACACCGCCGAACTGCGCCAATCGGTCGGTCATGGGTTTCAGACCAAAGGCCTCATAGTCATACCAGTAAAAGGTTTTTGCGTCTGATTTGATCATGCCATTGTTTTGATTATTGTGGATGGTAAGCCGCAATTTAGCATAGTTGTCTGTTTTGCTGTGTTTTTCGTATGACTAGTAAATCATTATCACGTAGATGATCAACCTTTGTAAAACCTTATAAAAATTTGTTTTTTGGTGTTTATAACTGCTCTACCCTTAAATTTATGACATAGAAAAATGGGAGTGCCATGGAAGTCGTTGAAATTATTGCGCTAAGAATGGGGGGTGACGCTTGGGTCAGCGGACTTAATCTGTATGCCCAGATTTTGTTTAAGGCTGGAAGCGCAGCACAGGTAACCTGTAGTGCCATAACAACTGAAAATCTGTGGTGACTCCATGGTATGGGTTACTGAAAGAAACGCCTGCATTACCGCCGCCGAAAATTGCAGTGAATAGTTAGTCGCAAGCTCGAGTGCTAAAATATAAGTTTTATCGTAGTGAAACCAAACCATGTCTGACGCTGTTGCCACACAATCCTCTGATGAAGAGGTGATTGCCTACGAATTGCACGGCAATTGTTATCTCAATATCACCCAGCGTTGTACCTTGCGCTGTGACTTTTGCCCCAAGTTCAATAAGACCTTTGAAGTGCAAGGCTACGATTTGCGACTCAAGCACGAGCCTACTGTAAAACAAATAATCGCAGCAGTGGGTGATGTGTCGCGCTATCAGGAGATTGTTTTTTGTGGCCTGGGTGAATCGACATTGCGTTTGGAAGTGATGCTGGCGGTAGCCGCGCAGCTAAAACAACGGGGCGCCTTTATTCGTCTCAACACTGATGGCCTGGCCAGTTTGGTGCATGGACGAGATGTGACGCCAGCGCTGGCTGGTAAAGTAGATGCCTTGTCGATATCCATGAACGCCCAGGATGAAGCAACCTACAATCGTCATTGTCGTCCGAAGAAAGAGTATCCAGGTGCCTATCAGGCGATGCTGGATTTTGCCCGGCAAGCCAAAGCGTTTGTGCCATCGGTTACGTTAACCGCAATCGATGGCTTGGATGGTGTGGACATCGAAGCTTGTCGTAACATTGCCGACGAGTTAGGTGTTGAATTTCGTCGGCGCGAGTTGGATGTGGTTGGTTAAGAATGAACAAAGCCACCATACGGTGGTTTTGTTTTAGCTATATGAAAGTTCCAAGCAATTCCCCAAGGTTCGAGTCGGTCCATATCTGCCATATTGGTCGATACTAGTTCCGGGCGCGAACGACAATTGTGCCGGCCAGCTTGTCGTGCCAGCCTTGTTTCCTTTTGTCCCATGCGACCCAAAGAAAGCCAAGTCCTAACGGTAACGTTGATAGGAAATAAGCGAAATAACGGCCGATTAGTTGTCCTACCGAGGGTTTTCCGCCTGTGCGGGCATTGACGATTTTCGCCTTGATGGCCATCTTGCCCGGGGTGGCGGACTTGTAGGTCCAGAAGGTGATGACGGCAATGAAGGGAAAGACATACGAGAGGAGAAAGTCTCCAGTGCCGGCTACCATGCTTTCGTTGCTGAAACTGAAATATTCAGCACCGTACAGGGCATATAACAAAGGATAGGTGATCGCGAGCATCAGGATGGTATCGATAATAGATGCGCCGACACGAGACCAAAAACCAACGTATTCGGGCGCTTGTTCTCCGCTATCAGGACTGCTGACATCTGAGCTGGGTGGGGTGTATGGATCTGTCATTGCTTTGTACTCCATTGTTTATGAATCACAACTTACCGCTGCGTTTAATATCCAGATAACGGTTTACCAGGCTGATGGGCAGCTGCTCCGCAGTTACGTCCAGTGCCAGTGCGCCCATTTTGGTAATGTGCGTGTGTGCCTGTCGGCGGCGGTTCTGATAATCTCTGGCGGCGGCATATCGAAGCGCCTGTTCAAAATCATTTACCGGGATATTATTTACCTGATCGAGGATGGACTCGCGCAAATTGGCGATTAGAACCAAGTGACGACTGCGTAACAAACCGAGCATCAGGTTCAGTTCGTCCTGATCTTCATCACGCATATTAGTGAGTAACACAATCAGGCTGCGTTTGCGCTGGCGGCCGAGCACTTCACGTGCCACGGCGGTGTAGTCAGCGGTGTGGGTGGTGGCTTCAAGGTCATACACTTGGTTGAGGATGCGGTTGACAACTTGTTGCCCCTTTTGAGGTGCGAAATAGCGTTGCTGACCGCCGAAGGTGATGAAGCCGACAGAGTCTCCCTGGCGCAGCGCTGCATATGACAGTAACAACATGGCGTTGAGGGTTTGGTCGAAGTGCTTGATGCCATTATCCTCGCTGCGCATGCGGCGGCTGCAATCGAGCAGGAATATGAGTTGTTGATCGCGCTCTATCTGATATTCACGTGAAATCGGTTTACGCAGACGGGCGGTGGCCTTCCAGTCGATTTGGCGCAGGGTGTCTCCCGGGCGATATTCGCGCAGTTGATGAAACTCCAATCCCTCGCCGCGTTGCTGCTGGCGACGAATGCCGAGCTGGCTTAGTTGATTATCCGTTGAGAGCAGGTTGTATTTGGTCACTTCAGAGAAATTGGGATACACCTTGATTGATTCCTCAACCGGGAACAGGCGATAACGGCGCCAAAGGCCAAGCCTGGAGCGGCACTCCACTTCAGTGCCTGCAAACAGCGCATCGCCTCGGCGTGTAGGTTGAATGCGGTAGTGGATATCGGCGTATTGACCCGATGCCAGTGTGAAATTATGTGGCAGGCCTTCGATCGTTGCCTCTTGTGGGTAATAGTCGAAGAGTGAAAGTTTGTAGCTGCGTTTGCCATGGTTATGGATTCTTAGCTCCACCTTTGACCAGGCACCCAGCGGCAGGTTGTGTGGGACATGGCGTTCGATTTTCAGATGCGGTTCGCAGAGTATGGAGAGGGCATCCATGAGAACGGCCAATACAGTGGCAACGGAAACAGCCAGCAGTGGTCCGTCCAGTTCAGGCTGAAAAGCGGTTGCCAGTGCCAGCAGACTCCAGACGCCCAGCAGATAAATGAGTAGACGGGCGGGTCTCACGTGCGCGGTGCATCCACCTGTTCGAGCAATCGTTCGAGTGCATCATCGATGTGGATGCCTTCGATCTCCATGTCCGGGGTGAGGCTGACACGGTGGCGCAGGGCTGCCTTGGCGATGGTTTTAATGTCGTCAGGTGTAACGAATGTGTGGCCGTTGAGCAGGGCCTGGGCACGGGCCGCACGAATCAGGGCAATGGCGCCACGCGGTCCCGCGCCTATTGCGATACCATTCCAGTCGCGGGTGGCGCGCACCAGTCGTACTGCGTAATCAAATACTTGTTCGTCTACGTTGAGATTTGCCACCAGTTGCTGCAGTTGCACCACGTCTTCACCATTCAGCACCTGTTTTACTTCGGACACGTTTAGCTGGTCACCCACATGGCCATGTGTGACGTTGCGTACCAGTGCGCTTTCTTCTTCGTGTTCCGGGTAATCGATTTTAACCTTGAGCAGGAAACGGTCTAATTGAGCTTCAGGCAAGGGGTAGGTGCCTTCCTGTTCAATGGGGTTTTGTGTAGCCAACACCATAAAGGGTGGTTGCAGGGCGAAGGACTTGCCCTCGATAGTGACCTGTTGTTCCTGCATCACTTCCAGAAGTGCTGCCTGAGTCTTGGCCGGGGCGCGATTGATTTCATCGGCCAGCAGGAAATTACAAAACACCGGTCCACGGCGAATGACAAAACGCTCACTATGACTCTCGTACATGGCGTGGCCGGTAACATCTGTGGGCATTAGGTCGGGAGTGAACTGCACACGACCAAACTGGGTGCCCACTGCTGTGGCGAGCGCCCTGGCCAACAGGGTTTTGCCCAGACCAGGTACGCCTTCGATCAATGCGTGACCTCCTGCCAGCAGGGTGATGATGGTCTCATCGATAACGCGCTGTTGGCCGATTATGGCGCGGGCAACGGAGTGGCGCAGTTGGCTAACTTTGGCATGTGCTTGTTCAAACGCATCTTTGTTAACAATTGTAGGGGGGGTGTGCTCTGTTGGCGGAGTGGTTTCTTCGCTCATAGTGTTTTCCTTAAGCTCTTTAATGTCTGTACGATATGTGTGAATTCGTGCTCGTTTTGGGGTTGATGGATCAGCGCCCTTGAAAGCACGAGCTGCGGCTGGTTTGATCGCTTTGACAGCCATTCAAATTGTTCTTTGGGTGTTAGCTGGTGCCAACTGGGATGATGTCGTTCTAATAGTTGCTGCAATTGATCGCGCAACGTGGCAAGCAGGGTGTTGCCTTGGTCGTGGCGCCAATGATAATGCCCACAGGCATCCAGATGTTCCAGTAGGCTGCGGCGGATGCGATGGTTATCAAGCAATGGTGGGCCAAAACGGTTGTAGGCGGCCCACAGGCTAAACACAAGCAGCAGGAATATTGTTATGACAGCATAGGGGGCCTTATTCCAGATTAGGCCCAGCAGTGACGGAAACTCCAGGTCGTGAACAATCCAAACCTTGGGTAGTGACTCTGTAGCTGCGCTGTTTTGCACAAGATTGTGGAAGAACAGGGCGTGGTCATGCTCGCCAATTTTTCTGTTACGCCATAGCCAGTCGTCAGTGAGTACTGTGAGTGTGCCAGCACCGACACCAATCTGTAGCAAGTGATAACCCTGTTGGCTTTCTATGCCGGCGTAGGCGGCCTCGTTGTAATCGAACATATAGAAGCTGGGATTGAAGTCGAGTGTCAGTGTTTCTCCCCCGCCAGCAAAGCGAGTTTCGGTGGGAGGGGTTTCTTCAGTCTCATCCTCATCATAGGAATAATCGTGTTTGTATTGACGAACACCGTAGCTGTCTAGAAATGGGTCGCCGCTGCTGTTTAGTTCTTCATCCCAGAGCGTATGAATCACGGTAATCAGATGGCCACCTTCTGACATCCAGTCATTCAATGCTGTGTGTCGTTCTTCAGTGAGCAGGCCATTATTTCTGTGGTTGGCAAGGAATATAGTGTCGTTGGAAGAAGGCAGTTCGTCTAGTAGTTTTGAGCCGCCAAGGCTATTAGTGTCAACATCGTTCTTGATCAAAAAACGTTCGGCTGCCAGATAAGGATTTATGCGCGCCTCATTACCTGGTGCTGTGTGAAAGGTTTCTTCTACCAGCTCATAGTTGGCCAGGAACCACAAACTACCTGCGGCAAAGGCGAGCAGGGCAACAAATGACCAGAGCAGGTAACTAGCACGCTGGTTCATGTTTTGTTCCCAAATGTTCGCGCCAGTGTTCACATAAACTTTGCATGTCGTCCAGACTCGGTGCCTGGTGGCCATAAGCCATGGCTTTCCAGATGACCGTTAAGCGGTAAAAGTAATTGCCCAGTTCCTGTAACTGTGTTTGTTGCACTATTTTCAGACATTCACCTTCAGTAGCGCCTTTATGGAATTCAAGCTTGTGTTGATTCATGAGTGTGACAAGTGAGGCGCGATAAAGCAGGCTGAGGGCAGCGCGCATCTGGTTGTCCTGGCAGAGTCGCCAGGCTTCAGCGCCTATGTCGTCTGGAAGTGATTCCGGGCGTACATCGAGTCCGAATAGCGTTTCCGGTGCACGGTATTTTTTCCGCGGAGTGATGCTTTTGATGCCAAACCATTGGGTCCACTTGGGGTAGAGATAAACAATCCATAACACCAGCGCGCCGATGATTACCCACAGAATAAATTCACCTATAAAGGCAATTGCCTCAGCAATTTTCTGTAGCCAATCGAGATCAAAGTCACCAATGTCTTCTGGTTGATCATCACTTTCAATTTCGCGCCATACTTTGTGTGTTTCTTCTTGGCCAAAGACCTCGTCTTTCAGGATTTCCTGGATTTGTTGTTGGGCCGTTTCTTTAGTTGGTGCTGGGGATGTTTGATCGCTGGTGGTCAGGAAGTTTTCCGAGGCCATAGCGGTTGAGTCGGTCAACTGAACTGTAAGCAAAGAGCAGACAACAAATAGAGCAGCCAAATTTGTGGAGCTTCTCTTTTGCGAGTTCAGTCGTGTGTTGAGTTTGCGGAAATCCAATTCAATATCCCAAGCCTCCAGTTCAATGCGGCGGTGCAGATAAAGGGAGAAGCCGGCAGCGATATAGAAAGGTGCGACGATTGCGATGGCAAGCAGGTAGATAAAGTCTTGCAGCAGAATTATCCAGAAAGTTTCGCCAGTAATTAATTCAAATGCATTCACTTCAATTTCTCGAGGAATAAACAGCGATATCAATGCGAATATTGAAAGGTAGAACACCAGTTCCAGATGCACGCAGATGAAGGTCAGCCAACCACCGCTAGGTTTGTTGCCATGTAAAACATTGATGCGTTTTTTACGCGCATCGCCTTTCAGACCTTCCAATTGGCTCACCGGGGCATTGAAGCTGCGCCTGAGGCTAAGGCGGCGCCAGGTTAAGTTGGCAATCATTTGTTTGCCGGCAATGCTGCGCAGGTTTTTCGCTATTTCTTTCATGGAGGTTTTTTCAGAAAATAGTGCACGGCTGAGTACGTGCAGCGGCGCCTGTTCATACAGTGGTTTGCATAGCCAAACAAGCAGACCAGCGATCCAGGGCATTTGATAGAAGATGAGGTGAAAGAGAATAAACATTGGCAGAGCCAGCATCAGCCAACTCAGCATTAGTGGTCGCCACCAGTGACGCGCCATCACAAAACCAAGATCGATCGCCTGTGCCGTGGTGCGTGGTCGTACGTTAACGCGGATCTTATCGAGGTCCATGACCTCTCCCGGCAAACAGGAAGTAAGCGATCACTGCCAGCCATAATATGGCGGCAACGCTGTATTTTATGGGGCTACTGACAGTTGTGCTGGATGACCAGAAGGCCTCAATGAAAGCCGCTATAAACAGCATCAGGGTAGCGCCGATGACCAATGGCACAGCCTGGCTGGCGGCTTGTTTTAGTGCGGCGATGCGTCCCAGGCGGCCGGGTGAAAATAGCGCTCGGGCAAGTTGTAGTCCGGCAGTACCACTGATAACGATAGCGGTGAGTTCAAAGGCGCCATGACCGCTAACAAACGGCCAGAAGGTTTCGGTAAATTGTAGTTGGGTCAGGTGGCCTGCGATCGAGCCGATAAAAACGCCGTTACTGATTAGTACGATGACAGTGCCGATGCCGTAAAGCAGGCCGCTGGCAAAAGTACGGAATCCAATGCTGACGTTGTTGTAGATGTAAAAGCCAAACATTTTAAAATCAGTATCTGATTGTCGTTCGCGACCAATGGATTCATTGGCAGGGTCGTACATGGCTTCGATATCGGCAACGCCCATAACACTGTGAACCGAGTAGATCATGTCGCCGTTGTTATAACAGAGCGCGCCCATAATTAGGGCCGGTAACAAAAATAGCCCGGTTGAGAGCCAGAATAACTTTGCCTCTTTCCGAAGTGATGCTGGAAAGTCATGTAATAAGAAGCGAACCATCTGTGAAGCGAATGGTTTTTTCTGGTGATAAAGTTGTTGGTGACCACGCAGCACCAGATGGTGCAGGTTATTGATCAGGTGGGGGCTGTACTGACGGTCTTTGGCCAGAGCCAGGTGATGGCAAACCTTGCGATAGAGCGCTGGAAAGTCAGCGTTATCAGCACCGTTCTGTTGCTCCAGAGATGAAAGCAAGGAATCCAGTTGTAGCCACTGCGGCTTATGTTTCTCTTCAAAAGCTTTTTGCCTCATGAACGCCCCTGCAGCCAGTTGGCGTAGCGATGAAGCTGTTCGACGGCGGTTGGCCCTTGCTTGGCTGTGATGACTTCGAGTAGTTCTGCTAGCTCTTTACATCGTTCTGGTGAGAGCCGTGAGCTGCGTTCTGAAAACTCAAGTATGGCGCGTTGTTCTTCCAGTGTCAGTGCTTGCCGGGGCACTGCAGGCTCAGCGGTGGGAATTTCAGGCGCTGAAGCGGTAGGCTCTTCGTAAACTACCAGCGTGCTGGCGGCGAGGTCACCAAGGCGTTTGAAATCGCGGCTGATGAGGATCGAGCAGAGGCCAAAAGCATAGCCAAAAGGCATGAAGTCGACCACACGTAGCAAATTTCGCACAATAGATGCGGACCAATGAATAGGCGTGCCGTTGTCATTGATGACCTTGATGCACATCCTCTTTTTACCTGGTGTGGCACCGTTTTTAAATATTTCGAAAATGACGGGATAGAACCACTCGGTGAGAAAAATAATGATCAACCAGATGCCGCCGCCGAAGTCGCCGAGGAAGTTTAGAATCATCCCAAGTCCGATGTAGATGGCCGCACGGATAAGCAGGTCGATCAGCCAGGCCTGAGCACGCACAATAGGACCGGCAATGCTCAGGCCAAGGTCGACGCCCTCTGGCGTTTCAAACGTGCGTGAGGTGTCCAGCATCTTGTTAAATTAAGTCTGTTGCTAGGTGATTACATACCTTGTGCCTGGGCCACGTAGGCCTGATAAGCAGGTATGGCAATCGCTGCGAGGATGCCGACTATAAATATCGCGGGTAGGATGAGCGCGAGCATGATTTTGAGCCTAGATGGAGGCTGCCTGGGCGGACCATAGTCGTTGGCGCCGGCTGTGCCGCGCATAAATATCAGGATTAAAAAGACAACAACATTCACCAGCGGGATGATGTAGCTGACTGCGATCCAGCCGCTCCAGTTTAGGTCATGCAGGCGGCGGATCATGAACAGGATGCCGATCACGATGGCTGGCAGGCTTATCAAGGCGTTGATGATCAGCATCGTCTGTAAGGACTCAGATGATGGGCCTGAAACGGCCATTACGGCGCCTAGACCTCCACTGAAGAGCATTACTGCGATACCTAGCAGTACGGAATAGGCCAGGTAATCGACGCGGCCAAAGCGCCCCTTGGGAGAAAACGGGCTGGTGGTGTCGAATACCTGTGACTCAGCTTGTTCCAGTGATGCTTTGGGTGGGGAAAATGGGCTGTTATCCAGACTACTGCTTTGTTCCATGGTGACCTCCTCGTTATTTATGTCCTATCTATATCGGTCGGACTCAATCAGCCTACAGGGGATTCATTGCGTTAATAGGGGAAATTTTTGAATGCTGAAGCACCGGGTGGAGTATTTCTCCACCCGGGTAAGCTGAATCAAGCAGATAAAGCGAGATTATTCCACAACGTTCGAGTTGGCCCGGTTTGATTCATGGTATAGAAATGCAAACCTGGCGCACCATTCTCCAACAATTTGCGACAAAGCTCAGTCACCACTTCTTCACCAAAGGCAACGATTGATGCCTTGTCATCACCAAAGGCTTCGAGTCGTTTGCGTATCCAGCGTGGAATTTCTGCACCACACATGTCTGAGAAACGTGCTAGTTGACTATAGTTGGTGATAGGCATGATGCCTGGCACAATCGGTATATCGATTCCACGATTTTCACAATCATCGATGAAGCGAAAGTAGGCATCGGTATTGAAAAAATACTGGGTGATGGCGGCGTTGGCACCGGCTTTGACCTTACGGGTAAAGTTTTCCAGATCCTTCTGCGCGTTAGGTGCTTGTGGATGGACTTCCGGATAAGCCGCTACTTCGATGTGAAAATGATCACCGGTTTCAGCACGGATGAATTCCACCAGTTCATTGGCGTAACGGAAGTCACCCATCTCACGCATACCTGAGGGCATGTCACCACGCAGGGCCACAATGCGCTTGACACCGATATTGATGTAGTTGTCCAACAGCTCACGAATGTTGTTGCGGGTACCGCCGATGCAGGAGAGATGGGGGGCGGCGCTGTAGCCTTTCTCCTGAATCTCTTTAACCGTGTCGAAGGTGCCTTCCTGAGTGCTGCCGCCAGCACCAAAGGTAACGGAGAAGTAGGCCGGTTTGAGTTCAGCCAGTTCCGACAAAGTGGTGCGCAGTTTAACTGCTCCTTGTTCGGTCTTGGGCGGAAAGAACTCGCAGCTGTAGTTTTTAGGGAATTTTGATTGCGTGTTCATGTCGGTTTTCCTCTTTTTAAGCCCCCTCTCCCCATCAGGGGAGAGGGTTGGGGTGAGGGGGTTCAACGTCTACCCCCATCCTAACCTTCCCCCCGTGAGGGGGAAGGGACTTAGAGTGCATTAATACCGATAATGATCAGGCTTGTAAGGGCCTTCTACTGGAACACCGATGTAGTCGGCTTGTTCTTTGCTCAGAGTGGTCAGCTTTACGCCGATTTTTTCCAAGTGCAAACGAGCCACTTCTTCATCCAAATGTTTCGGCAGGATGTGAACGTCGATCTCATACTGGTCACGTCTAACGTAAAACTCGATCTGAGCCAACACCTGGTTGGTGAACGAGTTGGACATAACGAAGCTTGGGTGGCCCGTGCCACAACCCAGGTTTACCAGACGACCTTCAGCTAGCATGATGATGCGGTTGCCACTAGGCAGGATGATGTGATCAACCTGTGGTTTGATGTTTTCCCACTGGTATTTACGCATGCCATTGATGTCGATCTCGTTATCAAAGTGGCCGATGTTACAAACAATGGCCTGGTCTTTCATCTGTACCATGTGGTCATGGGTGATGATGTCTTTGTTGCCGGTGGTGGTAACAAAGATATCGCCGATAGCGGCGGCTTCATCCATAGTGATAACGCGAAAACCTTCCATTGCCGCTTGCAGGGCACAGATAGGATCGATTTCGGTGATCATTACGCTTGCGCCCAGGCCTTTCAAAGATTGGGCAGAACCTTTACCCACGTCGCCGTAACCAGCGACGATGGCAACTTTACCGGCAATCATTACGTCAGTAGCGCGTTTGATGCCATCAACCAAAGACTCACGACAGCCGTACAGGTTGTCGAACTTGGATTTGGTGACAGAATCGTTGACGTTCATAGCTGGGAACAGCAGTTCGCCAGCTTGAACCATTTCGTACAGACGGTGAACGCCGGTAGTGGTCTCTTCAGTCACGCCTTGAATATTGGCAGCCTGCTTGGTCCAAAACTGGTTGTCTTCTTCCATAACGCGCGCCAGCACACCGAGAACACACTTGAATTCTTCGTTGTCGGTGGTGGATTGTGCTGGAACAGCGCCTGCCTTTTCATATTCCACGCCTTTGTGAACAAGCAGGGTAGCGTCGCCACCGTCGTCCAGAATCATATTGGCTGTTTGACCGCCAGGCCATTTGAAGGCTTGCTCAGTACACCACCAGTACTCTTCCAGAGTTTCACCTTTCCAGGCAAAAACAGGAATGCCGGCAGCGGCGATGGCGGCAGCAGCGTGATCCTGGGTTGAGAAGATGTTACATGATACCCAGCGTACTTCGGCACCCAGTGCGGTCAAGGTTTCGATCAGTACCGCAGTTTGGATGGTCATGTGTAGACTGCCCATGATGCGTGCGCCTTTGAGCGGTTTTGATTGGCCGTATTTCTCTCGCAGTGACATCAGACCAGGCATTTCGGTCTCGGCGATATTCATTTCTTTACGGCCCCAATCGGCCAGTGAGATGTCGGCAACTTTATAATCGGTAAATTCAGACATTATGAGTCCTCCAAATGAACCGAGCGCCGTTGTTACAGAAGCCTTCTCTCCGAGCCTGGCAGGCATCGATGTGCCTGTCGCAACGCTCCTCGGTGAGCAGGAGTTCGCCCCTTAAGTGGGACGTGTATCCATATTATGTGTTCCTTATGAAGTCACTACCGCCAGCATCATATCTACGGATGATTCTTTGACGTGTTGGCGGTGATTATCTGGCTAAACGCCGGCAGCATCACGCAGGGCGTCAGCCTTATCAGTACGCTCCCAAGGAAAGTTTTCATCTTCGCGGCCGAAGTGGCCGTAGGCTGCAGTAGCCCTATAGATAGGTTGCAGCAAGTTGAGCATGGCGACCAAGCCTTTCGGGCGCAGGTCGAAGTGCTCGCGTACCAGCTCGATGATGCGGTCGTCATCGATTTTGCCAGTGCCAAATGTTTCAATCGAAATTGAGGTGGGTTCAGCAACGCCAATCGCATAAGAAATCTGAATTTCACAACGGTCTGCTAAGCCTGCAGCAACAATGTTCTTGGCGACATAGCGGCCGGCATAGGCCGCGGAACGGTCAACCTTGGATGGATCTTTTCCTGAGAAGGCGCCGCCGCCGTGTCTGGCCATGCCGCCATAAGTATCGACGATGATCTTGCGGCCGGTCAGACCACAATCACCAACTGGACCACCAATAACGAAACGGCCAGTTGGATTAATATGGTACTGGGTGTCAGAGCTCAGCCACTCGGCGGGCAACACTGGCTTGATGATCTCATCCATCACAGCTTCACGAATGGCATCGGTTGTGATGTCAGGAGAGTGCTGGGTAGATAGAACCACGGCTTCTATTCCCACAGGTTTATGGTCTTCATAACGGAAAGTGACTTGGCTTTTGGCGTCAGGGCGTAACCAGGGCAGGGTGCCGTTCTTGCGAACTTCGGCTTGGCGTTTAACCAGGAGATGGGCGTAGGTGATAGGAGCGGGCATGAGTACATTTGTTTCGTTGCTGGCGTAACCAAACATCAATCCCTGGTCGCCTGCACCTTGCTCGTGGTCTTCAAATTCATCCACCCCTTGGGCGATGTCGGCAGACTGCTTGTCAATAGAGGTAATGACGGCGCAAGATTCCCAGTCAAATCCCATGTCGGAACTGTTGTAACCAATTTCCTTGACAGTTTTGCGAACGATGTCCTGCATGTCGACCCAGGCCGAGGTAGTGATTTCGCCTGACAGGATAACCATGCCGGTGTTGACCATGGTCTCGCAGGCGACGCGCGCTTTGGGGTCTTGTTCAAAAATGGCATCTAGAACAGCATCTGAAATCTGGTCTGCGACCTTGTCTGGATGACCTTCAGAAACGGATTCAGAAGTGAATAAGTGACTACTCGACATTATAATTTAGCTCCAAAATTACTTGTTTGTTGAATGACCTACCCCAAATTGTCGGCACATTCTATAGCGAAAGACTTTATCGGTAAAACCCCTTGGCAAATTAAATGCTATTTCAGCTATTGCTGGATGGCGAGAAGTGGGTGAGAATAGAAGAGGTAATTAGGTGGCTGGTAGCCATTTTACTTAACGGATCGTCCGAAATAATAACGACAAAGGGCGGTTTGATATGGCTGCAATAATAAACCATAAATTTAGCTGCCCTGCCTAAATAACCCATTGATTGCAGTGGTATTTATGTAACTTTTTGCCAATTGGCATGTTGAATGCGGGTGTTTTATGCTAGTATTGCCCGCTTTCCCGCTCGAGGTGAGGCTCAGGCGGTCATAATAAAATAATATTAAATGTTTGTATTTATTCAATTTTTCTAATCACTTAATGAGTTGAGGAGAGACTTATGCCCTCTCGCAAAGATCTAGCGAATGCTGTCCGTGCCCTAAGCATGGATGCGGTCCAGAAAGCGAAGTCCGGTCATCCTGGAGCACCAATGGGGATGGCAGATATTGCTGAAGTTTTATGGAATGACTTCATGCACCACAACCCGGGTAATCCTGATTGGGTTAACCGCGACCGTTTCATCCTTTCAAATGGTCACGGCTCGATGCTGGTTTATTCTTTGCTGCACCTGACGGGCTACGAATTGCCAATGGAAGAGTTGAAAAACTTCCGCCAGCTGCACTCAAAAACACCAGGTCACCCTGAATATGGCTATGCGCCAGGTGTAGAAACGACTACCGGTCCTCTGGGGCAAGGTATTACTAACGGTGTTGGCATGGCCTTGGCAGAGCGCACCCTGGCGGGTCAATTTAACCGTGACGGTCACCACATCGTTGATCATTACACGTACGTATTTATGGGTGATGGTTGCATGATGGAAGGGATTTCGCATGAAGCCTGCGCATTTGCCGGTACTCTTGGACTGGGCAAATTGGTCGCTTTCTGGGATGACAACGGTATTTCGATCGATGGTCATGTTGAACATTGGTTTACCGATGACACACCAAAACGTTTTGAAGCCTATGGCTGGCACGTTGTGCGTGATGTAGATGGCCACGATGGCGAAGCAGTTGCTGCGGCAATTCGTGAGGCCAAGTCTGTTAACGACAAGCCCACCCTGATTTGTACCAAAACTGTTATCGGGTACGGATCTCCTAACCTGTGTGGTAGTCATGACTGCCATGGCGCGCCACTGGGTGATGACGAAATCGCGGCCACCCGCGAAAACCTGGGTTGGCCGCATGCGCCTTTCGAAATTCCTGATGAAATTTATGCTGGTTGGGATGCGAAGGATAAGGGCGCTGCAGCAGAAGCCGCCTGGAATGAAAAATTTGTTGCCTATAGAGCAGCGCATCCTGATCTGGCTACTGAATTTGAACGTCGTACATCTGGAGATTTGCCTGCTAACTGGGATAAAGTGGCGGCGGATTTCATTGCGTCAGTCAATGAAAAAGCAGATAGTCCCGCTACACGTAAAGCATCACAGAATGCAATTACCGGCTACGCTGCAGCCCTGCCCGAGTTTTTTGGCGGTTCCGCTGATTTGACTCCTTCGAACCTGACAAGCTGGCCAGATGCGGTAAGCATCACCAATACTGTGACTGACGGAAACTACTTGTCGTATGGTGTGCGTGAGTTTGGAATGTCAGCCATTATGAATGGTGTTGCTCTGCATGGTGGTTTTATCCCATTCGGTGGTACCTTTCTGATGTTCTCTGAGTACGCCCGTAACGCCTTGCGTATGGCGGCGCTGATGAAGATTCAATCAATCTTTGTTTATACCCATGATTCTATCGGTCTGGGTGAAGACGGTCCTACTCACCAACCCGTTGAGCAAACTGCTACCCTGCGAATGATTCCAAACATGTCTGTCTGGCGTCCGTGTGATGCAGTTGAAACAGCTGTTGCCTGGAAAGCGGCTATAGAAAAGAAAAATGGTCCTAGCTGTTTGATCTTTACACGCCAAGGGTTGCCGCATCAATCTCGTTCTGATGATCAAATCGCAAGCATCGCTAAAGGTGGTTATGTGCTAAAAGATTGCGACGGCACTCCAGACGCTATCATCATTGCGACAGGTTCAGAGGTTGCGTTAGCAGTTGATGCAGCCGATAAGCTGGCCGGCAAAGGTAAGAAGGTGCGTGTTGTATCAATGCCTTCTGTAAGCGACTTTGAGGCGCAAGATGATGCATATCGTGAGTCTGTGATTCCTTCTTCTGTCACTTCCCGTGTCGTTGTAGAAGCAGGTGTGACTGATGCTTGGTACAAATATGCTGGTTTAAACGGTAAAGTCGTTGGCATGAGCACATTTGGTGAATCTGCACCCGCTGGTGAGTTGTTCAAGCTGTTTGGCTTCACTGTAGAGAACGTTGTCAGCGCTGTTGAGAGCGTGCTCTAAATAACAATTATTAGCCTGCTCTGCTTTTTAGCAGAGCGGGCAAGATTTTTATTTACCTTATAGGGAGAAAACACAATGGCAATTAAAATCGGTATTAACGGTTTCGGCCGCATCGGACGTATGGCTTTCCGTGCAGTGGCTAAAGATTTCCCAGATATGGAAATCGTTGCAATCAACGACCTGTTGGATGCTGACTACTTGGCGTATATGTTGAAATATGACTCTGTTCATGGTCGTTTCGACGGTGATGTTTCGGTAGATAACGGCGCCCTTATCGTTAACGGCAAAAAAGTCCGTCTGACTGCTGAGCGTAATCCTGCTGATCTGAAATGGGGTGACGTAGACGTAGATATCGTTCTGGAATGTACGGGTTTCTTCCTCACTGAAGAGACTTGTCAGGCTCACATTGACGCAGGCGCCAAGAAGGTAGTTCAATCTGCGCCTTCTAAAGACGCTACTCCAATGTTCGTCTACGGTGTTAACCACGAAGAGTATGCTGGTCAAGCAATTAGTTCAGCTGCTTCCTGTACCACTAACTGCCTGGCGCCTTTGGCCAAGGTTATCAACGATAATTTCGGCATCAAGCGTGGTTTGATGACTACTGTTCACGCTGCAACTGCCACTCAGAAGACTGTGGATGGTCCCTCTATGAAAGACTGGCGCGGTGGCCGCGGTATTCTGGAAAATATCATTCCTTCTTCTACTGGTGCTGCCAAAGCAGTGGGAGTTGTTCTTCCAGAATTGAATGGCAAGCTCACTGGTATGGCTTTCCGTGTCCCAACTTCTGACGTTTCTGTGGTTGACCTGACTGTTGAGCTGGAAAAGAATGCCTCATACGACGACATTTGTGCTGCAGTTAAAGCGGCTTCTGAGTCTGCTGGTATCGGTGATACTTTGGCATACACTGATGAGAAAGTAGTTTCCACGGACTTCCGTGGTAATGGTTACTCTTCTATCTTCGATGCAGGCGCTGGTATTGCTCTGGACGGAACTTTCGTCAAGCTGGTTGCGTGGTACGACAATGAGTATGGTTATACCTGCAACATGATGCGTTTTGTTAAGTACGTTGCGGCTAACTAATACGTTTTATGTGTTAGTGAAAGGCATGGGGGTTGTATCTACCTCCATGCCTTCTCTCATCAAGAGAGAAATTTGCTGAAAGTCGACTTTTATCAAATTTCTTTTTTAATAAAACATCAGGAGATTTATCAATGTCTGTAATCAAGATGGCTGATCTGGATCTGGCTGGTAAGCGTGTACTGATTCGCCAAGACCTCAATGTACCACTTAAAGATGGCAAAGTTACCTCTGATAAGCGTATCCGCGCATCGTTGCCAACGATCGAAAAGGCCCTTGAAGCGAGTGCTAAGGTGATGATTATGTCTCACCTGGGCCGTCCTACTGAAGGTGAGTACGCTGAAGAGTTTTCTCTTGCACCTGTTGCAGAGCATATGAGCAATTTATTGGGTAGGCCCGTTAAGTTGATCAAAGATTACCTTGATGGCGTTGAACTGGCTGACGGTGAAGTGGCGATTCTAGAGAATGTTCGCTTCAATGTCGGCGAAAAGAAGAATGAAGATGATCTTGCCAAGAAATACGCGGCGCTGTGTGACGTTTTCGTAATGGATGCTTTCGGAACAGCGCACCGTGCTCAAGGCTCTACACATGGTGTAGCTAAATTCGCTCCTACTGCCTGTGCCGGTCCTCTGTTAGCTGGAGAACTTGACGCTTTGGGTAAAGCACTTGATAACCCAGCTCGCCCAATGGTTGCCATCGTTGGTGGTTCTAAAGTGTCTACCAAACTGACTGTGTTGGAATCACTCTCTAAAGTTGTTGACCAGTTGATTGTAGGTGGTGGTATTGCCAATACCTTCATCGCAGCGGCTGGCCACAATGTAGGTAAATCACTTTATGAGGCCGACCTGATTGATACAGCCAACAAACTTTCAGCTGATGCCAAATCGCGTGGCGGTGGTATCCCGGTTCCTACTGACGTTGTCTGTGGCAAAGAGTTTTCAGAAACTGCTGAAGCGACTCTTAAGCCGGTTAGTGAAGTCACTGATGATGACATGATTTTTGATATAGGCCCTGATAGCGCCGCTGCTCTGGCAGAAGTGCTTAAAAGTGCGGGTACAATCGTGTGGAATGGTCCTGTTGGTGTGTTCGAGTTTGACCAATTCGGAGAAGGAACAAAGGCTTTGTCAATAGCGATCGCTGAATCACCAGCATTTTCTATCGCAGGTGGTGGAGATACGTTGGCTGCAGTTGATAAGTACAATATTGCTGATAAAGTGTCCTACATTTCTACTGGTGGCGGCGCTTTCCTTGAGTTTTTGGAAGGCAAGAAGTTGCCTGCGGTTGCCATCTTGGAAGAACGTGCTGGAAACTAAGGTTATAAAGAATAACCCAGGGCTTTTATTAGTCAGAGGTATTTGGTTTGTAACTATAATAATGATTAGGTGGTAACCCACATATATGTTTAGACGCACAAAGATTGTTGCCACCCTCGGGCCAGCAACTGATGATCCTAAAGCTCTGGATGAATTGATACAGGCTGGCGTTGACGTAGTGCGCGCTAATTTCTCGCACGGCTCTGCTGAGGACCATATTAACCGGTCTGAAGCTGTGAGGAATCGGGCCAGGGCGCATGGACGCCAGGTTGGTGTGCTTGCAGATCTACAAGGTCCAAAGATTCGTACTGGGCGATTCAAAGAGGGTAAGGTAAGGTTATCTGAGGGTGATCAATTCATCCTGGATGCGGCTTGTGACGCCAATGATGGTGACCAAGAGCGTGTTGGTCTGACATACACAGAACTGCCCAATGATGTTAATCGTGGCGATACCTTGTTACTCGATGATGGGCGTATTGTTTTGTGGGTTGAAGAAGTGTCTGGCCAGGAAATCAGATGTAAAGTCCAGGTTGGCGGTATCTTGTCAAATAACAAGGGGATCAACCGCATGGGCGGAGGCCTTTCTGCCGCTGCTCTGACCGAAAAAGATAAAGTCGACATTAAGATAGCTGCTGAAATGCAGGCTGATTATGTGGCGATCTCGTTTCCGAGAAAGGCTGATGATGTTCATCAGGCCAGAGAGTTGTTGCGCGAAGCTGGTGGTCATGGTGGCATCGTTGCCAAGATCGAGCGAGCTGAAGCAGTTGAGGATGCCGAAGAAATTATTGCCGCTTCTGATGCAATTATGATTGCCCGTGGCGATTTGGGCGTAGAAATTGGTGATGCTGAACTGCCCGCGGTGCAAAAGCGCCTGATCAAAATGGCTCGAGCGATGAATCGTGTAGTGATCACAGCTACGCAGATGATGGAAAGCATGATCGAAAATCCTATCCCGACGCGTGCTGAAGTTTTCGATGTGGCCAATGCTGTACTGGACGGTACTGATGCTGTGATGTTATCAGCAGAGACAGCGGCGGGAAAATACCCTGCTAAGGCCGTGGCGGCGATGGGGCGTGTCTGTATCAGCGCCGAGAAGGAAGAATTGGCAAGCAGCTCTGATCATCGCATTAATACTCGCTTTAGTCGCGTGGATGAGGCGATAGCTATGTCGGCAATGTATGCTGCTAACCATTTAGGTGTGAAGGCAATTGCCTGTTTGACTGAATCTGGCGCAACACCCTTGTGGATGTCGCGTATTAGTTCTGGTATTCCAATCTACGCTCTTACACCTCATGTGGCTACTCGCCGTAAAGTAACCTTGTATCGAGGCGTTTGCCCGGTTAGCTTTACCAACTCAACAAAAGATCACGCCGTTGTTAACAAAGAAGCAGTAGACGAGTTGATGCGCCGTGGTGCGGTTCGTGATGGCGATCTGGTTATTATCACCAAGGGAGATTTGATGGGCGAAATGGGTGGTACAAACGCCCTCAAGATCGTCCGGGTCGGAGACATGCACGAAGTGTCTTCCACTGAAGCATAAAGGATTTTGTTTTTTGGACTTTTTTTGTAATAACACTCTAGATTGAGGAGATTGATATGGCTCTTATTTCAATGCGTCAATTGCTGGATTATGCAGCTGAAAATGATTTCGGCCTGCCAGCATTCAACGTTAACAATATGGAACAGGTTCACGCCATCATGCGGGCGGCGGATGCCGTTGATGCGCCTGTAATTATGCAAGGTTCTGCCGGTGCGCGTTCTTATGCGGGTGAACCCTTTCTGCGTCACCTGATTTCTGCTGCTATTGAGCAGTATCCACACATTCCTGTTGTGATGCATCAGGATCACGGTTCTGAACCCGCAATTTGCTTGCGCTCGATCCAGTCTGGCTTCTCATCAGTCATGATGGATGGATCTTTGATGGCTGACATGAAGACACCTTCTTCATACGAGTACAACGTTGAAGTAACCAAGACGGTAGTTGGTATGGCTCATGCTGGCGGCGTCTCTGTTGAGGGCGAGCTGGGTTGCCTTGGTTCACTTGAAACTGGTATGGCCGGTGAAGAAGACGGTCACGGTGCGGAAGGTCAGCTGGATATGGATCAGTTGCTGACTGATCCACAAGAAGCTAAAGACTTTGTTGAAAAGACTGGTGTAGATGCGCTGGCTATTGCTATCGGTACTTCGCATGGTGCTTACAAGTTCACCAAGCCACCGACAGGTGCCGTGCTGCGTATTGATCGCATCAAGGAAATCCACGAAGTGATTCCTAATACTCATCTCGTTATGCATGGTTCTTCTTCTGTGCCGCAGGATTGGCTGGAGATCATCAATAGCTATGGTGGCACTATGGGTGAAACCTATGGTGTGCCTGTTGAAGAGATCGTAGAAGGCATTAAGAGCGGTGTGCGTAAGGTTAACATCGATACTGACCTGCGTATGGCCTCTACCGGTGCTGTTCGTAAGTTCCTGGCTGAAAACACAGCTAACTTTGATCCACGTAAGTTTCTGAAGGAATCTACCAAGGCGATGTCAGAAATCTGTAAGGCACGTTACGAAGCATTTGGTTGTGCAGGTCACGCTTCTAAGATTAAGGTCAAATCTTTGGAAAGCATGATAGATTTTTACAAGTAAACGATTACTTAGTAGATAAAGAAAAGGGCGAGTTTATCTCGCCCTTTTTTGTCTGCAGGTCAGTCCGCAAATGAACGCTAAAGCAATCGATTGTTTTCGGATGAAGCGAGTTGTCTTGCAGATGATTCTAATGCTGGGAAGGTCTTAAAAAAATATTTTCCCCGTCGATTTGCGGATTATTTTCCATAGTAATCCCGATACCAAGCAATAAAGTTGGCTATGCCATCTTCAATTGAGGTGGCTGGTTTAAAGCCTACGTCATTGATTAAGTCATCGACATTGGCATAGGTGGCCGGTACATCGCCCGGCTGGAGCGGTAGCATGTTTTTCTCAGCCTGCTTGCCCAGGCACTCTTCAATCACTTCAATAAAACGCAATAACTCCACTGGCTGGTTGTTGCCAATGTTGTAGATTTTATAAGGCGCATAGCTGGTGCCTGTATCCGGATTGTCTCCCGACCAATCTGGATTTGGAGCAGCGACATTGTCTAGCGTTCTGACGACACCTTCGACAATATCGTCGATATAGGTGAAATCACGTCGGCATTTGCCGTAGTTAAAGACGTCAATCGGTTTGCCTTCCAGGATGGCTTTAGTAAATAAAAACAGCGCCATGTCGGGACGTCCCCAGGGGCCATAGACGGTAAAAAAGCGCAGACCCGTAGTGGGCAGTTGATAGAGGTGGCTATAGGTGTGTGCCATTAACTCATTAGCTTTTTTAGAGGCAGCATAGAGGCTAACTGGGTGGTCAACGTTATCATGTACCGAGAAGGGCATCTTGGTGTTTGCACCATACACCGAGCTGCTGGAAGCATAGACCAGATGTTCAACTTCGTTATGACGACAGCCTTCAAGAATATTGGTGGTACCTTGAATATTGCTGTCGATATAGGCATGCGGATTGATCAGTGAGTAACGTACGCCGGCCTGGGCGGCCAGATGGATGACGCGGTCGGGTTTGTGGTCTTTAAATAACTTGGCTATACCCTCGCGGTCTTCCAGGTCCATGCGGATATCTGTGAAGCCGTCTCTTGATGTCAGCCTGGCCAAGCGGTCTTGTTTTAGATTGACATCATAATAGTCATTCAAATTATCAAGACCAATAACTTCATCACCGCGGTCGAGTAAGACGTGTGAAACGTTAGAGCCAATAAATCCCGCTGTCCCTGTAACTAAAATCTTCATTACAAGCGGCCATCCACTTGATCAGCTGGGAAAAGGTATTTGACATCAAAAATGACGCTGTTTGATTTACCAAGTGCCTTGATCTGATCCAGCCCCATCTCTTTAAATTGACGGTGGCTAACAGCCAGGATGACGGCATCATAAGTATCTGGATTGGGGGCGTCGATGGGGGTAATGCCATACTCATGTTCGGCCTCGGCAGGATTGACCCATGGATCATAGACGTCAATCTCACAGTGATAATCTTCAAACTCATCAAGAATGTCGACGACGCGAGTGTTACGCAGATCAGGGCAATCCTCTTTGAAGGTGAGTCCTAAAATGAGGATCTTGGCATCCACCACAGCGATTCGCTTCTTGGTCATTAATTTAACCACTTGTTCGGTAACGTAGGCACCCATGCCATCATTGACGCGGCGGCCGGCCAGGATCATTTCCGGGTGGTAACCGATTTCCTGCGCCTTATGGGTCAGGTAGTAGGGATCAACCCCGATACAGTGACCACCGACAAGCCCAGGACGAAACGGCAGAAAATTCCACTTGGTGCCGGCGGCTTTCAACACCTCTTCGGTATCGATGCCGAGATGATTGAAAATCAGGGCCAGTTCATTGATCAGGGCGATATTAACGTCGCGCTGTGTGTTTTCAATGACCTTGGCTGCTTCGGCAACGCGAATACTGCTGGCCTTATGTGTACCAGCTTCAATCACTTCTTTGTATATAGCATCGACAAAATCGGCGATTTCGGGTGTAGAGCCTGAAGTGACCTTGAGGATGTTGGTGACCCGGTGCTCTTTATCGCCCGGATTAATCCTTTCTGGGCTATAACCGGCGTAGAAATCCTGGTTGTAGCTCAGGCCCGATTCTGCTTCCATGATAGGGACGCATACCTCTTCAGTAGCGCCCGGGTATACTGTAGATTCAAAAATTACCACATCATCTTTTTTAAGCAGTTTACCAACAGCCTGGCTGGCACCAATGAGTGGGCTCAGGTCTGGGCGTTTATGATTATCAATCGGCGTTGGTACGGTAATGATATAAACATTACACTCCTTGAGATCATCGGGATTGCTGGTATAGCTAAGCTGTGTCGCCTTGATCAGCTCTTCCGGTTCAACCTCAAGTGAACTATCCTTGCCCGCCATGAGTTCATCGATACGTGCTTGATTAATATCAAGTCCCATGACCGGCATCTTTTTGCCAAATTCGACAGCCAATGGCAGGCCAACATAGCCAAGCCCAATCATACCAATTTTGATGTTATCCAATGTATGCATGAAGCCTTTTCCTGCTAATTGTTAAAGTCAGTTTTGCCGCGCCCTATGGCGTAATAAGTAAAGCCTTGTTGTGCCAAGTTTGTTGGGTCATAGATATTACGGCCATCAAAAATGAGCGGATTCTTAAGCGTCTGTTTTATGCTGTTAAAATCTGGGCTTCTGAATACTTTCCATTCCGTCATGACTACCAGGGCATCAGCCTGTTCCAGTGCCGCCTCAGGTGAGTCACAGAGCTTTAAATCATCTCGTGTGCCATAGACGCGTGCAGTTTCTTCCATCGCTTCAGGGTCGTAGGCTTGTACCTTGGCACCGCTTTGCCACAACGCTTCAATCAGGGTGCGGCTTGGGGCTGCACGCATGTCATCTGTGTTGGGTTTGAACGAGAGCCCCCACAGGGCAATGGTTTTGCCAGTTAGGTTATCATCAAAATGGCGCTTGATTTTAGAAAATATGCGCTGCTTTTGGCGATTGTTGACACCCTCTACGGCCTGAAGCAGTTGTGCTTCGTAGCCAATGTCACTGGCTGTGCGTTCCAGCGCCTGGACATCTTTGGGAAAACAGGAACCGCCATAACCTGCGCCGGGGTAGATAAAATGATAACCAATACGAGGATCAGAGCCGATACCGAGTCTAACTTGTTCGATATCTGCGCCGAGTGTTTCGGCCATATTGGCCAGTTCATTCATAAAACTAATCTTGGTTGCCAGCATGGCGTTGGCGGCATATTTGGTCAGTTCAGCTGAACGGATATCCATTGCCACAAGACGATCGCGATTACGATTAAAGGGGGCATAGAGGGCGCGCAGAAGCTCTGTAGTACGTGGATTGTCAGTACCAATGACTATGCGGTCAGGTTTCATGAAATCCGCAATAGCGGCGCCTTCCTTGAGGAACTCCGGATTAGAAACTACATCAAAATCCACGTCCTTATTTTGTTGTTTCTGAGTTTCTAAGACCTTGGCCCGGACTTTATCAGCGGTACCAACAGGGACGGTGGATTTGTCGATGATGACTTTATATTCCTGCATGTGTTTGCCAATACTCTCGGCAACTGCCAGAACATACTGTAAATCTGCTGAACCATCTTCGTCAGGGGGTGTGCCGACGGCGATAAACTGAAACAGACCGTGATCCACTCCCTCGGCAATATCGGTGGAGAATTTCAAGCGGCCAGCGTCACTATTTGATTTAACAATGGCATCCAGGCCGGGTTCGTAGATAGGGATTATGCCTTGTTTCAGCTTGTCAATTTTTGCAGCGTCGACATCAATACAGAGCACATCGTTGCCGACATCGGCCAAACAAGCACCAGAGACAAGCCCAACATACCCAGAACCAAATACGGTTATTTTCATTAGAGTATCCTGATAATTCAAATTATCTATTTAGTCAGGTCGAGAAGATATCAGAGCTTAGCGGCAGCGTCAGTAAAGATTTGAGGTTTTATTATTGTTTTTCTGGTCGTTATACTTGTTTATTGAAGACTATTCAGTTTCAACTGGAGACAGAAGGAGAAAAGGTGTCATCTCTACTGTTCGATTTATTGGAGAACCCTGATTTTCAGGAGGGTAGTCTCTGGCAAAAAAACCAGTATGGTGCTAATTCGACCATTTTTACAGAAGGTGATCATGGTAGAGAGATTTATTTGGTGCTAGACGGTACACTACGGATGCTCGGCAAGGTGGATATTGGCGAGCAGCGTAAAATTCAGCCTGGTTTTGGTGAGTTGTCAAAAGGCGACTTCTTTGGAGAGCTGGTATTATTTGACGACATGCCGCGTTCTGCCACGGTGGTGACGTTATCAGATGTTGAGCTGGCAGTGGTGGATGGCGATAAGTTGCTCGCGTTTCTGGATGCTCATCCTGAGATTGGATACCCAATACTCAAGGAATTGTTTACCACCTTGGTGGTAAGATTACGTAAGGCTAATCAACGTATTTTTTCATTATTTGCCTGGGGACTCAAGTCCAAAGGGCTTAATAGCTATTTGTGATTGCAACAGAGAACAGGCGATGGCCGACTATATTGATTCACAATTTCAATCATATGCTGGTATCAAATGAGAAAAGATCCTAAATCAGCATATATTAATAAAAAAATAAGTAATGCTTAGATTATTCAGACATTATTTTCCTGCAGCGTTTCTGATCCTGATATTGATAGAGTTGGCTCTGTTCTGGAGCTCGATCTATTTAGGTGCAAGCTTGCGCTTCTTTGGCGGTGAAATCGAAAACGAGCTTTTCCCTCTTTGGCCCAAGGCAATGTTGTTTAGCTCGGTAATGTTTCTCTCGCTGACGGCTATGGGCTTGTACAAAAACCTTTACCGGGAAGGTCTTGAAGGGACCATCTTACGTCTTGGCCTGAGTATGCTGCTCGCCCTGGCTGGCATGACGGTGGTGTTTTATCTTTTTCCCTATCTATTTTTAGGCCGCGGCGCGTTTGCCTGGGCGTTTGTTATCGCAGTAATTGGTATATTTCTGGTTCGATTTTTCTTTGTCAAATATATAGATAATGAGTCACTCAAACGGCAAGTGCTAGTGCTGGGGGCAGGTAAGCGTGCTGAGCATTTCAAGCTGCTGCGTCGTAAAGGCGATCAAATTGGTTTTAAGATTGTTGGCTTTGTCCATGTCCATGGTGAACATGACGTTATGCCAGAGGAAAACGTCATTCATATTGAAACGCCATTGATCGATTATGCACAGCGGCATCAGATACAGGAGATTGTGGTAGCGATCGAGGACCGGCGGCGCTCGTTTCCGGTTGATGATTTGCTTGATTGCAAAATGAGTGGGATTGATGTGGTCGATTCACTGAGCTTTTTTGAGCGGGAGACGGGCAAGGTCAGGCTGGAAACATTGCACCCAAGCTGGCTAATCTATTCTGATGGTTTCCAGCATGTCGGATTTCAGCTAACCATAAAACGTGCCTTTGATATTTTTGCCAGCTCACTAATTTTGCTTGTCACTTGGCCCATCATCTTATTGGCTGCAATTGCAATATTTGTGGAAAGTGGCTTCAAGGGCCCCATCCTGTACCGGCAAGTGAGAGTGGGTCAGAACTGGCGCTTATTCCAGGTATTTAAATTCCGCAGCATGGTCGTGAATGCTGAAAAAAAAGGCTCACCCCAATGGGCTCAAAAGAATGACAGTCGTGTGACACAAGTAGGTAAGTTTATACGTAGAACCAGGATTGATGAACTGCCCCAGATTTTTAACGTCTTGCGCGGAGACATGAGTTTTATTGGTCCACGCCCTGAACGGCCAGAGTTTGTAGAGACCCTGGCTGAAAATATACCCTATTATGCTGAGCGTCATCGGGTAAAACCGGGTATTACTGGCTGGGCCCAAGTGCGTTATCCCTACGGGGCATCAGATGATGATGCGAGGGAAAAGCTGCAATATGATCTTTACTATGTAAAAAATTACAGTCTTTTCCTTGATTGTCTGATCCTGTTCCAGACAGCTGAAGTTGTGTTGTTCGGTCAGGGAGCCCGTTAATCAGCAGTGTGTGGCATGAAAATCTGTTGCCCAACAAATCATTTCAAATGTCTATCTGATGGATAACTCCGTGGCAATGGCTGATTTTGGAGCCTGGGGTTATGCCTTGGCGGCGATAGGTTATCTGCTCCTGGCGCTTCTGCTGATGACCAGTTGGCGTGGGCGTTTGCAAGGGGGGCTGCTTCTGGCGTTATGTCTGTTATCTGCAGCTTGGGCTGGTCTTCAGTCATATAACCTCTTAATGCAGGCGCCACTTTCAATCCTTGTGATTGGACTAGAGTTGTTACGCAATGGCGTAGCGCTGCTTTTTTTATATAAGGTTTTGGCGCTTGATCAAAACAGAAGCACATCCTCCCTCATTTTTCTAAGAAAACTCGGTTATGTCTTTGCGGTCGTCTGGGGCTGTTTAATAAGCCTGCATATATTGACCTGGTACTATGGATTGTCTTTAGTGGAGTTGATTGGCTACGATCCTAGATTAGCTGGGCACCTTGTGCTTGCAGTATTCGGATTAGTATTGATTGAGCAGCTATTCCGAAATACTCACCCGCAACAACGTTGGGCGATTAAATATCTCTGTTTTGGTCTTGGCGGCCTATTCGCTTACGACTTTTTTCTCTATTCAAATGCCGTGTTGTTTAAGGGGCTTGACCCTGGCTTGTGGGATGCCAGGGGCTATATCCATATTCTGGTTGTTCCACTGATCGCCGTATCTGCTGCTAGAAATCCACAATGGTCGCTTGACGTATTCGTATCCCGCCGGGTTGTGTTTCATAGCGCTGCTGTGTTGGGTGCTGGAGTCTATTTATTGTTAATGGCGCTCGGTGGGTATGCCATTCGGTACCTAGGCGGCACTTGGGGTGGTGTAGCTCAGGTTATCTTCTTGTTTGGCGCGGTATTGGTGTTGATCGCGCTGATGTTTTCCGGGCAGGTCCGTGCCCGGGTGCGAGTCTTTCTCAGTAAACACTTTTTTAATTACAAATATGACTATCGTGATGAGTGGTTGCATTTTATCGGCGCGCTGGCCACTGAAGCGCCTGGGCCGGGGTTAAGGGAGCGCGTGCTGCAAGCGATTGCGGGAATTGTGGATAGTCCAGGAGGTCTACTTTGGATCGCCGATGATCAAAGAAAATGTTTTGATCTGGGCATGGAATGGAATGCGTCGGGTCCTGCTTCTATCCCGTATGACAGTTCCCTTGTCAAATTTCTGATTCAAAAAGAGTGGTTGGTTGATCTGGACGAGTACGACGAGGTGCCTGAGGTTTATCAAGGGCTTAGTTTGCCCGAGTGGTTGGATGAGGTCGATCGGGCTTGGCTGGTGATCCCTCTGTTTCAAAACAAGCAATTGACCGGAATAATTTTATTGTTGCAATCCAGGGCGTTGCAGCAGATCAATTGGGAAGACCGGGATCTGCTCAAGACCGCTGCAAGTCAGGCGGCGAGTTATCTGGCCTTGTCTCAGGCCAGTGCTGAACTGGCCAATGCGCGCCAGTTTGAAGCTTTTAATCGGCTTTCTGCCTATGTTGTGCATGATTTAAAAAATGTGATCGGTCAGTTATCACTGGTTGTCGCAAATGCAAAGAAATTTAGCCACAATCAGGAGTTTGTTGAAGATGCCATGGCAACTGTCGATAATTCTGTTAATAAAATGCAGCGTATGCTGACGCAGTTGCGTCAGGGGCGCGAGTTGGAGCAGAGTTCAACAGCGATTAAACTGCTGCCGCTCGTTAAAGAAGTTGTACAGCAACGCTCAGCGACTAAGCCAGTGCCTGTTTTGAATCAATCTGAGGAACAGCTAAACGTGGTTGCAGAACAGGACCGTCTGGCGGCAGTGATTGAGCATGTGGTGCAAAACGCCCAGGATGCCACCCCTGATGATGGCAAAGTGGAGTTGCGGTTGACTTCGGATAATCAAAGTGCTGTTATCGAGATAGAAGATAGTGGCTGTGGTATGGATGATACCTTCATTCGCGAGCGTTTGTTCCGGCCATTTGATACCACCAAGGGCAACGCCGGTATGGGGATTGGTGCCTATGAATGTCGCGAATTTATCCGAGGATTGGGTGGGGACGTCCGGGTGACCAGTAAGCCGGGGAGTGGCACCCTATTTCAACTTTATATACCGAAGGTGCAGGAATAATTTTTCATGCTGCTAAATTTTATCCGTTGGGGTGTTAAACATTGAGCCGTTCTAAACAAGAGCAGAAAAAGATACTGGTTGTTGAAGATGATCCGGGCCTGCAGAGCCAGATGCGTTGGTGCTTTGAAGGTTATGAGGTCTTAATCGCAGGAGATCGACCAGAGGCAATTAACTTGCTGCGCCGCCATGAGCCTGCGGTGATCTTGTTGGACCTGGGATTGCCTCCAGACCCGGAAAATGCTTCAGAAGGATTGGCAGCACTGGATGAAATTTTAAACCTGTCCCCCTCGACCAAGGTGATCGTAGTTACCGGTAATGATGAACGCGAAAATGCAGTAAAAGCGATTGCCAAAGGTGCCTATGATTTTTATCAAAAGCCGGTGGACCCAGAGGTTCTAGGCCTGTTAGTCGATCGCGCCTATCATCTGTATGAGCTCGAACTTGAGAATCGTAAACTATTATTACAAAGCTCATCATCGCCAATCGAAGGCATTATTGCGACTAGCCCACAAATGATTAAGGTTTGTCGCACCATAGAAAAAGTCGCGCCAACGGGAGTAACGACATTACTGTTGGGCGAAAGTGGCACGGGCAAAGAGGTGATTGCGCGCGCATTGCATAACCTAAGCGATCGATCAAAGAAGCCCTTTGTGGCGATAAACTGCGGTGCTATTCCCGAGACTTTGTTGGAGAGCGAATTGTTTGGCTACGAGAAGGGGGCTTTCACCGGTGCCACTAAGCAGACCAAGGGGAAGATTGAATATGCCGATGGCGGCACCTTATTTCTGGATGAGATCGGGGATATACCACAATCGCTTCAGGTCAAGCTGCTGCGTTTCCTTCAAGAACGCGTTATCGAGCGCCTGGGTGGCAGGGGCGAGATCCCTGTGGATGTGCGTGTAGTCTGTGCAACCAACCAGAACCTGGTGGAGCTGGCTGAACGGGGTGAGTTCCGTGAAGATCTCTATTATCGAATCAGCGAAATTAACATTAATATTCCGCCATTAAGGGAGCGCGAAGGTGATGCGCTTTTGTTAGCCAAGATCTTTCTTAAAAGGTTTGGTAAGGAGTACAGCCGTAATTTAAAAGGCTTTACAGAAGACGGGATGGCCGCCATTCAACACTATAGCTGGCCCGGAAACGTGCGTGAAATGGAAAACAAAATTAAACGCGCGGTGATCATGGTTGAAGGCGGCGCAGTGACGGCAGAAGAGCTGGAGCTAGAGGAGGTGGGAAGCGATAGCGATACCCAGTCCGTTCCATTGAATCTAAAGCACGTTAGAGAGAAAGCTGAGCGCCAAGCAATTTTACAGGCGATGAATATGTGTGATGGCAATATCTCGCAAGCGGCTGATTTGCTCGGGGTAAGCCGCCCGACACTTTATGACCTTATTAATAAATATGATCTGAAGTAACTGGGAATGATTTTAATATCAAAAAAGTATTTGATGACGATAGTGCTCGTCCATTATTTCTAAGAAGGTATTCACATGACGAGAATGAAAAAAGTAACGTACTTATTAAGTGCACTCCTGTTATCGCTTACCTATCAAACATCCGCAGCTGATACTCAATCTGAGAATCTAAAAAAACCGCAGAGCTATTATGACCGTGGTGAATTTTCGTCGGCAATGATCGAGCTCAAGAATGTCCTGCAAATAAATCCAGAGGATGGTGCCGCCAGGTTGTTGTTAGGTAAAACATATCTCAAACTCAACGATATTGCCTCTGCTGAAAAAGAGTTGCGCAGAGCCTTACAGTATGGGGTAGATAAAAAACAAGTTGCCCCGTTACTAGGCCAGACATATCTCATGCAGGGGAAGTTTCAGCAGATTCGAGATGATATAACAGTTGATGACGAGGCAACAGCCAGTGAAAAATCCGTGATATTTGCACTGCGTGGCGATGCGGCCTTTATGCTTCGATTATATGACGAGGCTCGAAGTGACTATAAACAAGCCTTAGAATTGGATTCACAAAATACCTCAGCAATGCTCGGCCATGTCAGATTGGCTGTGTTGGATCAAAAACATGATGATGCCATGGATCGATTGCAGAAGTTACTGCAGCTGGATCCAGAAAACATAGATGCTTGGGTGATGAAGGGTGAGCTTCTTCGTGTGGAGGGTGATTATGGTCAGGCGCTTGAAGCTTTCCAAGCAGCACTAGACATTCAGCCACGTCACATTGGCGCCCTTTTAGGCAAGGCATCGGCACAGTTGATAAATAATCAGCCAAAAGATGCGCTACAGAATATTGACGTAGTATTAAAAGTGTCGCCTGGATTAATAACAGCGATTTATCTAAAAGGTGTTGCTTATTTTCAGCTAAAAGACT
>CALZIO010000024.1 GCA_945787785.1 uncultured Chromatiaceae bacterium | reverse complement strand
CCCTCAGAAGATGAGAGAACTCACCATGAATATCCGATTGGTCTTTGATTATTTGAAAATGACCAGAAATTCATGCCAAGCGGCGAATGGTTGAGGCGGAGAACAAATTCACCGTGCTATTTCACCACGTTGTGTTTGATCCTGAGCCAATAGCTTCCAAAATCAAATGAAGGACTGTGTTTTTGCACATGACACTGGGCACACATTTGTTTCGGCTGCCAGCCCTGATTTTCAGGCGCTTTCATTCCACCTGACTCGGCATGCTGCTTTGCGGCACCGTGACAAGACTCACACTGCACATTCAACAAATGAGGCGTCGCATCAAAGTCGATAAAACCACCTTCCGTTTCGAAACCCACGGTGTGACATTTGATGCAGGCAGGATCAAAGGCCTTGTTGACCTGTTCCAACTTGGCAAAGGCATTACTGTGCAGCGTATCACGCCAGATTGTATGTTCCTCTTGATGACAGCTCTGACAGACCTCCTCACCCGCAAACGGACTCTCACCCGACTCAAGTGCTTTGCGCAGCTCAACCCGTTTCAGATAGTCTGCCTTGACCGTGGCGTTGTACTCTTCATACCAGCCCTGCAGGGCCGGATCATCTTCAATGGATGTCGGCATGGAGATGACTGTATGCTCAAAACTGGCGATGCGGCCGTCCTTAGACAGATCAAGCTCTAGTTGTCCCAGACGCATGCCGCGCGAACCAACTTGCAATACCAGCGTATTACCAAGCTGCTGGGGTTCACCAAACAACTCATAGGCGGCGCGGATAAACAGGATATCCACATGTTCAAGTGGCAGAGTCTTAGCCTGTTCCAGCGTCAACGTTGTTGCCAGCAGCGTCAGGCCTTGCCGTTGCGCATCGCTTAAGGCCTTTGCCAAGACATCAAGATCTTCACTACCCTGGGCGTGTTCAACATTCATGGCGGCCTCTGGGGACGCAGCTGGGTCTAACCAGGAAAAGAAATAGAGTTTGTTTTCACCGCGGCTAATGACCTGGCTCGGCATGAATGTATCATCCGGCCAGTTACTGCTGACCCAGGGCAGCTCCTGATCGCTGACAAAACCGGTGCCATAGGCCAGATCATTCCACTGCAACGCCATTGCATCATAATCCAGCCGGGTAAAGCCTTTGAGAATATACTCGCCGGTCAGTTTGTCTTGTGGCGCCATGCTGACAATTAGGCCGCCAGTGGACAGCGCAATCAGATCCGGATGTTGCTGACGTAACTCTTTTAAAGTGGTTGAGTGGCGTAGCACACCGCCCAGATCACCCTCAGCACTACAACCACACGGTTCCAGTTCGCCATCAATATTGCCGGAATAGACAATCTGTAATTTATTTTGCTGCGCCAAAACCGTATGCGGCAAAACAATCAACAACAAAAGCAGTGCAATTAGATTTATTTTATTATTCACGCGTTGCCGCCTCCTCGGCCTTGGCCTGATCCCACAGTTTATCCATCTCTTCCAGAGGCATTTCTGACAAGGTTTGGTTCTGTTCAGCAGCCAGACTTTCTACCCGACGGAAGCGCGACTCGAAGCGTGCATTTACACCACGCATTGCCACTTCCGGATCAATACCGGCATGGCGGCCAAGATTAACACAGGCAAATATCAGATCACCCACTTCATGCTGCATCCTCTCCTGGTCACCCCCCTCAACCAACACCTCGCGCACCTCGGCCAACTCCTCTTCTATCTTATCCAGCACCGGTTCGATGTCGGGCCAATCAAAGCCAACTCTGGCTGCGCGGCGTTGCAATTTCATGGCCCGCATCAGACCTGGCAAGGCCACAGGCACATTATCCAAGACACTGGCAGCCCGTTGTTGCGCTGCAGCTTTGGAATGACGCTCACGTTCTTTATGTTTTTCCCAGGCATGGGTTTGGGCTTCCGCCGAGCCGATATCAGCATCAGCAAATACATGTGGATGGCGCTGCACCAGTTTTTCGCTGATTTCGGCAGCAATGTCATCAAAATCAAACTCACCCGCCTCTTTGGCCATCTGAGCGTAAAACACAATCTGAAACAACAAATCACCCAGCTCTTCGCGCAGTGCCGTCATATCTTTCTGGTCAATCGCCTCGGCCACCTCATACACCTCTTCCAGGGTATAGGGCAGGATAGTGGCAAAGCTTTGCTGCTTATCCCAGGGACAACCATGATCAGGGTCACGCAGGCTTACCATCACCTCGAGCAGGCGTTGCATCTCATTCATTAACTCACCTTTTTAAAGTTTATTGATCGCAACAAACTTGTTGTTGTCATCAAATTCAATCACGAACTCGCCATGAATACCATCATGACTGATAAAAGGTCTTAGAATGTTGGCGGGAAATTTGATGCGGCGACCATCACTTGCGGTTGCCGCTACATTACGCGCAACGCCACTGTAATATTCCTGATACTCGTGCGTGGAGATGTGTAGAACAATGTGAACTTTGTGGGCGCTCATACCCCAATCCCGGGGACGGCTAATCTTTTAGATGATCAATTAGCACACCACTGGTCTGCCTCAGACGCAAGCTCATCAACGTGGCCATTTTGCGCACCACTTTCAGGGCAACCTCAGGCTGATCACCCATAAATTGTTCAAATTTATTTTTTGTAACCAACAAAAGGATCGCGGGATCTATCACCACAACAGTGGCAGAATGGGGCAGACCATCGAGTAGCGCCATCTCGCCGATGGTTTTACCGGCCCTGACCGTGGCGATTTTTTTCTTTTCTTCATATCCACCCGTATGTTTCATGATATCGAGCTTGCCCTCGGCGACAATGAACATGTAACTTTCGCGATCGCCTTCATACAGCACTTCAGCCCCTTTGGGTGCGCTGTAGGCCTGCACATACTGGGCGAATATATCCACCTCCTGGCGCGTCATATCGCGAAACATGTCCGCACTTTCGAGCATGTCGCCGATTGTCGCCGTGAACGTGGTCCCCGTCCCAACAAGCTCTAAACGCTCAAATGGATTTTTGCCATGCACCGCCATTCCTTGCCTCATGCACTCAAATAAAGATTCATGTCCTTACTATCATGCCCTAGCAGGGATTTCTTTAATTAAATCAATTGTGCTAGGCGGACAAGGTTTGGTCACTAACCACCTGATCCAACAAAGGAACAAAAGCCACCGGCAACACCGTCCTGCTTGTCACGCCACCTTTGCCGTCCTTTTGTATTAGCTTCAGGTCTTGACTATGGTATCGGCCGCCAATAGGGACGATCATTTTTCCCCCCGGCTTCAATTGTTCTATCAAGGCAGTTGGCACCTGGTCCGGCGCCGCCGCGATCAGAATTGCGTCGAACGGTGCATGCTGCGGCAGGCCGTTAAAACCATTCCCCCAGACAATCTCCACATTGTCATAACCCAAACGCTGTAGACGTTGCCGGGCGGCAACGGCCAGCTGTGATATGTTCTCCATGCCATACACCTTTTTGGCAAGCCTGGATAAAACCGCGGCCTGATAGCCCGAACCGCTCCCCACCTCCAACACGACATCACTTTCTCGGATGTTGAGTAGATCAGTCATCAGCGCGACGATGTAGGGTTGCGATATGGTTTGGCCATGCCCGATCGGTAGGGGACCATTTTCATAGGCTGAATGCTGCAGATTATCTGGAACAAATTCATGCCGCGGCACCGCAGCCATTGCCGCCAAGACTTTTGGGTTGATTGAACCCGCACCTGTCCAAGGCGCGGCACTTTTGGCCTCGGCCTCTATTGTTGCGATCATTTGTTTGATCGTTGACACGTGGATATTATCAGTCTTCGTTTTCTATCACACCGAGTGGGCCGGCCCAGTTCTCAGGTTTCAAGGTGGCATCGCTGTAACCCAGATCATCCGCCTCTAAATCTTCGTAGGCACCCGTCCAATCTTCTGGCGCCTCAACCTGGACGAGGGTCATTTCTGCCCAGGTATCAAAATCCAGCTCTTCAACTTCACCTTCAAAATATTGAATTTCAATGGTCGCTTCATCTGGGTCTAGGGCGACTACCTCAAAAATTTGCCTACCAGGCTGCTGATACCACTCACCTATTACAACCGCAAGCTCCGACATATTTATTTACCTCCCTACCTTACTCAGCAGGAATTAAGTCAATCCATTGTGCTGCCGCTTCTTGACCCCACTCTCTAGCTTAGAAAATTCACACCCCAAAGTATAGCTTTGGTTAAAACATATTCCTGTATAGACAAAATAGATACTTTTTCCGGATTCGCCAATTTACTCACATTCAGTGTGAGACCTGGCTCACATTCAGGGCTAACAAGAGTCAATAAAATGCCGTAAACACTACTGAATAGTTTAGCTTCGCGTCCCATCCCTTTTTCTATTACGTAAATAGTCAGGCCGCGTTACGGAGAACACCATGAAACAAGCCGCTCAGACGATTAATAGTTCGCAATTGAGACAATTCGCCCCACTCGGCAAATTAAGTGATGATGACGCCCAGGAATTGCTGCGCACCTCTATCAGCATTCAGTTATCACCTGGCACACCGATCTTCAGCAAGGATGATACCGATAAACAGGTGTTCTATCTGCTCAAAGGCAAGGTGGAATTACGCGGCAAAGATAAGAAAACCATGATTGTTGCCGGCACCAAAGAGGCGCGCCAACCCATTGGCCATCACCTGCCGGGACACATTTCAGCCAAAGCAGTTGAAGAATCTATATTAGTCAGCTTTGATGCAGATATGTTGGATCTATTCCTCAACTGGACCAATCCTAACGCCTACGTTGTCAACGAGGTAGAAACCAGCAAAGACAATGAGTGGATGAACCGTCTGTTGCAATCGCGGGGCTTATTGCGGTTTTCTGAAGCTCAAATCAACACCCTGCTAGAGCGCATGAATGAAGTCCACTTCAATGCAGGCGAAACAGTCATTAACCAAGATAGCAATGATGAATTTTATTATGTCATTAAAAAAGGGCGTGCTACGGTTTCGCGCAAGCCGGATAACGATTCCAAAGAGATAAAACTGGCCGAGTTACGAGAAGGTGATGCCTTTGGTGAAGAGTCCATTCTGACCTCATCATCCCGCGGTGCGACTATCACAATGCAGGAAGACGGCAACCTGATGCGACTTTCCAAACAGGATTTTTCCGAACTCCTTGCCGAACCACTGCTCGATACAATTTCCTGGGATGAAGCAGAAGCAATGGCGGCTACCGGCGCTGTATTTCTTGATATTCGTTTGGAGGAAGAATTTGCTGCACTCAATATCCCTGGCAGCGTAAACATCCCATTATCCCTACTGCGACTTAAACTTAAACAACTAAACCAGAAGCGCAAATATATTGTCTATTGCGACGATGGCAGTCGTAGCGCAGTTGCTGCCTTTTTGTTGAACCGTCACGGTTTTGATGCTTTTATTCTTGATGGCGGCATGACAACTGCCATTCCTCATCTTGCCATCAAAAATATGCCTGAAATGGAACAGGATGAGCCTGGTGAAGATGTTGAGGCAATCCATCGACCAGAGTCTAAGCAGGCAGATCAGGATAATGGCGACAAAACGACTGAAGCCACATCAACAGCAGAAGAGACCGCTACGCTAAGCAACCAAGGTAGTGAATTCAGCTCATTGTCGAATTACTGGGGTTCAACCGTTAGTGAAGTATCGAATGGCAGTTTTGTAGATAGCAAGGCACTTCATAATGTCGAAAAAACTATAACTACACCAGTTTCTGATTACAAACCAGTTGTCACTGACATCAACAAACCAGTCAAAAAAATCATCACCAGCGCTTCACAGAAGGCAACGATTACATCTGTACAAACCAATCCGTATGGCAGTAGCCATCTGATACGCAACAGTTTGATTGGCATCATCGCGGTTGGCTTGGTTGCTGCATTCGGCATGCACAAGCTCATTCCGGAAAAATTAGCACAGAGCGAGATAACCCCTCTGGCGGCGATTATTGAAACACCTAATCTGGAAAAAAGGCTAACCGCTGCCGCCAAAAGTACGCCCGTTTACACCATAGACGAAAACCCTTTGACGGTAGAGGAAACCCGGCAAATTCTGACCCAGGCAGTTCAAATGGACATGATGATTGAAGAAGCAGACATCTTTACTCCCGAAGAGAATGAGCTGTTTCAACAACAGGCCAGTATCTCTCCAGCCGTCGAAGCGCCTAAAGACACCGCACTCGATCCGGCCACACGCGGTTTTCAAAAATAGCATCAGACCAAAACCAAGCCCCATGACGACAGTCATAGGGGTTGCACATGCGGAAACACTGTGTATACTTACAGATAACTGTATGGATAATCAGGACCGCATAACATGGAAAAACTCACCGCCCGGCAAACAGAAATCTTACAGCTGATTCGTGAATGTATTTCCGAAACAGGCATGCCACCAACACGGGCTGAGATTGCAGAAACACTTGGCTTTCGCTCGGCCAATGCCGCTGAAGACCACCTCAAGGCCCTGGCACGCAAGGGAGTGATAGAGCTCATGTCGGGCGCCTCACGCGGCATACGACTGCTCGAAAAAGAGGGCCTGCCCCTGATTGGCCGAGTTGCTGCGGGCGAACCTATCCTGGCACAAGAACATATCGAAGACCACCTCAAGATCGATCCGCAACTGTTTCATCCCCAAGCTGATTACCTACTGCGTGTCAGCGGCATGAGTATGCGCGATGTGGGTATCCTCGATGGTGACCTGCTGGCAGTTCATCATAATCCAACCGCGCATAATGGCCAGATTGTAGTCGCACGCCTGGATGACGACGTCACCGTTAAACGCTTCAAACAGCGCGGCAATATTGTCACCTTGATCGCAGAAAATCCCGACTATGAACCAATCCGGGTTGATTTGCGCCAACAAGAGCTTGCCATTGAAGGTATCGCCGTGGGAGTTATTCGCCAAGGAGCTGAACTATGAAGCCTGTGAATCTAAGCCTGGATTTCACTCAACCGGACAGCGCCAAGCAAACAAACCGACAAGCCATCAGCACAGGATATGCCGCATTGGATGTGATGCTGCCCCAGGGTGGTTGGCCAGTGGGTTCTATCACCGAAATTTTCTGTCCTGATGACAATCAGTTTGCCCTGCCACTGATCTGGCCTGCCCTGGCCAGGCTCAGCCAGGCCAAACGCTGGCTGGCCATGATAGCCCCTCCGAATGCGCCGAGTGCTGCGCAGCTTAGCGCAGAAGGCATCGATTTATCCCACCTGCTCATGATTCATCCGCATGCCACCAGCAATGGCCTATGGGCGGTCGAACATGCCCTGCGTGCGGGCACCTGTGCAGCGGTACTCAGCTGGGTCAACCATGCCGATCATTACGCTATGCAGGATCTGCGTGGCGCGGCTTTGGCGGGCAACTCCTGCGGTCTGATATTCCGCCCCGAATGGGCCATTGAACAACCAAGCACCGCCAGCCTGAGATTACGCTTAACGCCAACGCCTGAACTAGGCATCTATGTTGAATTGCTGGAACAGCGCCGTAACCGTACCCACTCAGCGCTTTTTATTGAACCCCCTCAACTTGAGCAAACTGCCTGATTGTTTTTCGACAGGCAGTATTGAAATGCGCTAATCTGAATGAATCTCGAGCCTGTCTATTATCAGCAACAACATAGCGCCCTGCCTGCACGACAAGTAATCTATAATTAGCAGAATCCCTCGTCAGCGGTCATGAATTGATATTCATGGAGGATCTAAAACATGACTCCAAAGGAGCAGCGTCTCAACTCATTACTCTCAGTAATCCCACATGGCGTGCAGAAAAATGACCTGAATGGCCTTATTACTTACAGCAATTCAAGTCACCACAAAATGCTTGGTTACGAACCTGGCGAACTATTCGGCAAAACAATCTTTGATTTGCTCCATGACACTGAAGAAATAAATGAGCTAAAGGCGTATTTGGCCTATTTAATTGTCGAACAACCCAAGCCAACGCCCTACATTACAAAAACTCGCCGTAAAGATGGTAGCTATATCTCCACACAAGTTGACTGGACGTATACACGTAACCAACAAGGCGAGTTAGTTGGCTTTGTTTCCATCATCTCAGATATTACTGAACAGTTGGCACTGCAAGAAAAAATTCGTAAGGAACGTGATCTTGCCCAACACTATCTTGATGTCGCTCAGTTTATGATGGTTGTTCTGGATGCATCTGGGAAAATCACGCTTCTTAATCGAAAAACATGTGATGTTCTTGGCTATACCGCAGATCAACTATTGAATAAAAACTGGTTTGAAATGTGTCTACCGGCAGATCAACGTCAACCAGTATTCCAGGTTTTTCAGCGCCTAATGAAGGGTGAAATCGAAATTGCAGAGCAATATGAAAATCCTGTGCTTACATCAACGGGTGAAGAACGCCTGATACTTTGGCGCAACACCATACAACATGATCCTGCTGGCAACGTCTGCGGCACTATCAGCTCTGGTGAAGACATCACAGAAAAACGGCTTGCAAAAGAGGAGAAAGCCAAGTTCTATGAACAGATAAGAAGAGCCCAAAAAATGGAGGCATTAGGCCGGTTAACCAGCGGTATCGCGCACGACTTTAATAATATTCTTGCCAGCATTCTCGGCTACGCCGATCTAACCTTAGACGGATTAACTAAATTAGGTGATGATGAGCTAATTCGTTATATCAATGAAGTCATCAATGAAGGCGAAAAAGCTCGCGATCTCATCACTCAAATGCTTGCCTTTGCCCGCAGCACGCCTAGTGGAGACACCGCTATTAGCCCGGCCCCACTAGTGAAAGAGCTGGCCAAAATGATCCAGGCTTCCTTACCCAACACCATTGAGCTGGCAATTAATGCCGAAGCAGATATTCCAAAAGTACTAATCGATCCTTCGCAACTGCATCAAACCGTCCTCAATGCTTGTATCAATGCGCGGGATGCGCTGGAACAGGGCCATGGAAATATCACCATCAATATTAGCCATATCACCGACCTTCAAGCTAAATGTAATTCATGCCATGAGATGTTTGAGGGAGACTTTATTGAAATTGCAGTTGCAGATGATGGCCACGGTATAGAGCCATTTAACATTGACCATATGTTCGAGCCATTCTTTAGCACAAAGGACAATCGTAAAAACAGCGGTATGGGATTGGCAACGGCTCATGGAATCATACATGAACATCGGGGACATATTCTTATCGACTCAATCGTAGATTACGGCACAACCATGCGCCTGTTATTACCTGCCTACTCGGAACAGAAAACAGCCAAATCATCATTAGCTAAACAAAGTGCCAACATTCTTATCATTGAAGATGAAGAGACTATCGCCAATCTTCAGAGTGAGTTACTGCAAACCAAAGGATTCAAAACAACCGTTTTTTCTGACACCCACGAAGCCTTGAAAAGATTTAAAGCTACTCCGGATAAATTCGACTGCGTTGTTATTGATGAGTCCATGCCTTCTCTTTCAGGCATCGAGTTTTCAAAACAAGCGCTTCAACTACGTCCTGAGACACCAATCATACTCTGCTCAACAAACGCACAAGTATACAAACAAGATACACTTGCAGAACTTGGTATTCGAGGCCAATTACAAAAACCCTTTAGTTCAGAACAGCTAATTGACGCGATACATCACTGTTTGCAATTCGGAACCCGCACCAAGCAAACGCAAACGGACTAAGTGCCTTAGCAGGCTACAGGTAATAACCAAACATTTCGTTAAACGTATCATCAAAGGCCTGGCGCTCAAATGTATGATTTTGGGTGCCATGATGTTCAATCTTGATTGCTCCCATTAACGAAGCAACACGGCCCGTGGTTTCCCAGTCCATGTCATGCATTAAGCCGTAGAGCAAACCGGCGCGATAGGCATCACCACAACCGGTTGGATCAGCCAACTGCTCGGTTGTTGCGCTGGGAATATCAATGCGATGATCTTTGGTATAGATATGGGAACCCTGGGCGCCCAGCGTTACAATCAAGGCCTCTACGAGTTCTGCCAGCTCATGGGGTGACTTGCCGGTTCGGTCCTGCAGCAACTGCATTTCATAATCGTTGACCGTCACCCAGTTGGCTTGCTCAACAAACTTCATCAGATCCTTACCATCAAACATCGGCATACCCTGACCAGGATCAAATATGAAAGGGATATCCAGTTCAGCAAACTGCTGTGCGTGCTCAATCATGCCGTCACGACCATCGGGGGAAACGATACCCAGCTTCACCCCCTTGGCATCACCAACCTGATTTTCATGTGATAAACCCATTGCGCCAGGATGAAAAGCGGTGATCTGATTGTCATCCATATCGGTGGTGATAAATGCCTGGCCGGTATAAGTGCCCTCAATTTCTTTCACATGAGTACGTGGAATACCACACTCTTCCATCCACTCCGCATAGGGCAAGAAATCCGTGCCCACAGTTGCCATGGGCAATGGCTCACCACCAAGCAGTTTCAGGTTATAGGCAATATTTCCGGCACAACCACCGAATTCACGCCGCATGTCCGGCACCAGGAACGAGACATTCAGCATGTGCACCTTATCCGGCAGGATGTGATTCTTAAAACGATCATGGAAAACCATGATGTTGTCATAAGCAAACGAACCACAAATCAGTGCAGACATAGCTATTCCCTTCCCTTATCCTAATAAAATAAACAACCAGATGATTACCACATTGGCCAACGCAACAAACACCGCCGCTGAGCCGATATCTTTTGCCCGCCCGGCCAGTTGATGGTGTTCATTACTGATGCGGTCCACTACCGTCTCCACTGCAGAGTTTAGCAGTTCGACCATCAATACCAACAGCATACTGCCGATAAGCAGCGCATATTCAATGCCACTATCCCCTAACCATAAAGCAACCGGGCTTAGAATGAATAGCAGGGCCAACTCTTGCCGAAAAGCGGCCTCATGTTTAAAGGCAGCGCGAAAGCCTTTCCAGGAATAACCCGCAGCATCAACGATTCGTGCAATTCCGGTCTTACCCGGTTTAGGCATTTTCCTCGATTTCCTTCCAAGTCAGATCGAGTTCGCGCGCGGCGCGCACATCATCCAAACGACGTGAAGGAAGGCTGTATGGCGCCCCCTTGAGCTGATCCACATCCTGCTCGGCCTCATGCTTGATTTTTGTCATCGCCTCAATAAACCCGTCCAATTCAGATTTAGCCTCGGTTTCTGTCGGCTCGATTAAAAAGCATTCCGGCACCAGTAATGGAAAATAGGTGGTCGGCGCGTGAAAACCGTAATCAAGCAAACGCTTGGCAAAATCCATGGCCGTGGCATTCTGCTCCTTGGCTTGACGTTTAAGCGTAAGAATAAACTCATGCGTCGCACGCCGCTCAGGATAGGCAATATCGAAACCGGCCTTTTTCAGCTGCACCATCATATAGTTTGCATTCAGCGTGGCATACTCGGCCACCCGCTCCATGCCTTCACGCCCCAACAGTCTGGCATAAACATAGGCACGTAATAACACACCAATGTTACCGGAATAGGCGGACAGGCGGCCGATCGTTTGCGGGCAATCCTTCTCGGTCAACCAGCGGAAGTGATCACCTTCTTTAGCTACCATCGGAATCGGCAGGAAAGGCAACAAGCGTTCGCTGACACCAACAGGGCCGGCGCCTGGACCACCACCACCATGCGGCGTGGAAAAGGTTTTGTGCAGGTTCATGTGAATCACATCAAAGCCCATGTCACCTGGGCGCACCTTACCAAGGATGGCATTGAGATTGGCGCCATCGTAATAGAGCAGACCACCGGCTTCGTGCACGATTTGGGAAATCTCCTGAATCTTGCGTTCAAACACACCAACGGTGGAAGGATTGGTCAGCATGATGCCCGCTGTTTGCGGACCAACGGCAGCCTTGAGCGCTTCGATATCGATATCACCATCGTCCTTGGTCGGGATCTCTTTGACCTTATAACCGCACATCACCGCCGTGGCTGGGTTGGTGCCATGTGCTGCATCGGGCACGATGATTTCTGAGCGCCCCCCGTCACCCCGACTTTCGTGATAGGCACGAATCATGGCAACTCCGGCAAACTCACCTTGAGCACCTGCGGCGGGTGATAATGACACACTCCGCATACCGGTGACCTCTTTCAGAATCTCTTGCAAATCATACATACAGGCCAGCAAGCCTTGACCGGAAGAATCCGGCGCATACGGGTGACGGCCCGCCAGACCCGGTAACAAGGCCAGGGTGTTACAGATGCGTGGATTGTATTTCATGGTGCACGACCCCAGCGGATAGAACTGGGTATCAATGGAAAAATTCTGCTGCGACAAACGGGTGTAGTGACGCACCACCTGCATTTCAGACACTTCAGGCAAAGTCGGACGTGACTTGCGCTGCAATTCTGCCGGAATGCCACTCACCTCACTTTTGCCAGGCACTTGTCCGGCCGCCACGCGGCCACTGCGGGATTGTTCAAAAATCAACATAAGCTTTTACGTCTTTAATAAATATTATTTAGTTTGTCAGGGCTGCCATGGCAGCGTCGTAATTTGGCTCATCGGCGACATCCTGCACTAGTTCACTGTGGATCACCTTGCCCTGCTCATCAATAATTACCACGGCACGGGCAGTGATTCCGGCCAATGGACCATCGATCAACAACACGCCATAGGTCTTGGCAAATTTGCGTGACCGCATCAGCGAAAGTGGTACCACATTTTTCAGTTTTTCTATGCCACAGAAACGCTTCTGCGCGAACGGCAGGTCTGAAGAAATCATCAGCATCACCACATCATCCCGCCCGGCGGCTAACTCATTAAACTTTTTGGTGGATTTGGCGCACACCCCGGTATCGAGACTGGGCACAATATTGAGCAGCACTTTTTTTCCAGCATAATCTGCCAGCGTTTTGTCCTTCAAATCGGCATCAACCAGTTTGAAATCCGGTGCCGTACTGCCAATAGCAGGTAGTTCACCGATAGTGTTGATAGCTTGTCCACCAAGAGAAATAGCTGTCATGTTTACACCTCCAGTACTTGAGCCAAAGCCTCGGCGTAAACATCCAGATCAGCCTCGGTCTTGGTTTCCGTTGCACAAACCGAAATACAGTCATTCAGTTCAGGATAATCCTTACCCAATGCATAACCGCCATAAAGTCCCTTTTCAGTCAGCGCTTCCAGCACCTGATTGACCGGCATAGGCAGACGCAACACTACATCCTGAAAACTGGCACCGCTGAAGACACGTTCAACGCCATTGATAGCGCATAACTTATTCGCCAGGGCTTGAGTGTTACTGATACTTTGTGACCCAACACGCTCCAGACCTTCAGCGCCCAACAAAGCCATATAGATTGTCGCAGCGGTCACCATCAAACCCTGATTAGTACAAATATTCGACGTCGCTTTAGATCGACGAATGTGTTGTTCACGTGCCTGCAAGGTCAAGGCAAAACCAGGCTTACCATCAAGATCAACCGTACGGCCAATGATGCGTCCTGGCAGCTGCCGGGCATGAGCCTGCTTGCAGCACATGAATCCAAAATAGGGGCCACCACTGGAAAGCGGTATTCCCAAGGGCTGACCTTCACCACAGGCAATATCGACACCCTTCTCACCCCATGCACCCGGCGGCTTGAGCAAGGCTAATGAGGTTGGATTAACCACGGCAATGCTGAAGGCATTATTGTTCGCAGCCCAATCGGCAAGACCATCCACATCTTCCATCACGCCGAAAAAGTTGGGCTGGGGAATCACCAGCGCAGCAATGTCTTCACCCTCGAAATGCTTCAGCGACTCGACCAGCGTCTTACCCGCCTCACTGCAATAGGGTAACTCCTCGATGGTGATGCCCTGATTCTTGACAATACTCGTCACGACTGCGCGATAGGCGGGGTGCACCGTACTCGGCATCAGGATACGTTTCGACTTTGATTTACGATGGCCGCGCACCGCCATTAACACCGCCTCGGCCAGCGCTGAAGCACCGTCATACAAGGAAGCATTGGAGACATCCAGACCGTTCAGACTGGCCATCATGGTCTGGTATTCATACAACACCTGCAAAGTGCCCTGACTGGCCTCGGCCTGATAAGGCGTGTAGGCGCTGTAGAATTCGCCACGGGTGGCGATGTCCCACACCGCTGCCGGGATGTGGTGCTCGTAAGCACCGGCACCGATAAAATTCAGCCCTTGTGCATCACCAGCAGCGTGTTGACGCATTAAACGCGAAACAGCCATCTCGTTCAGGCCGGTAGGTACTTTCTCCAGACCTTTGACACGCAAATCGGCAGGAATTTCATCAAACAAGTCTTCGATGCTGTTCGCGCCAATGGCATCGAGCATCTCTTTCACATCTTGTTCGGTATGTGGAATAAAAGGCATAACGTTCTCTTCTTACATTCAATAAAACTTGCTGGCTGTTTTAGTGCTCTTCTTCAGCCACTGCAGCGCCATAGGCATCGGCATCCATCAGCTCTTCCAGCTCGCCCTCTTCAGTCAGCTTGACCTGCATGATCCAACCGTCGCCATAGGGATGGTGGTTAACTAGGTCAGGGCTATCCGCCAGTTCTTCATTCACGGCAACTACTTCACCAGTCACCGGGCTATAGACATCTGACGCCGCCTTAACCGACTCAACGACGGCACATTCTTCACCAACAGAAACAGCCGAACCTACTTCTGGCACTTCGACAAACACCATGTCACCCAACAGCTCCTGAGCATGATCGGTGATACCAATCTTCACAGTGCCATCATCAAGCAGCTCAATCCATTCATGACTCTTGGTGTATTTCAGGTTTGCTGGAATATCGCTCATTATTCTCTATCCTCTTTTTGACTTCAAAGTGGAGATCGATGCCTCTCCCTTTGTAAACCCCATCGTTAATATGCTCGCGGAAACTTGTTAATCTAATTCAACACAGACTTTGCCATTGCGGGCAAAGGGCGGTTTGACCACTTTACACGCCAAGTGTTTGCCGCGCACCTCAACCTGACACTCATCGCCGACGCTCGCCGAGACTCGCGCCAGCGCGATCGATTTACCCAGGGTGGGCGAAAAACCACCACTGCTAGTCTCGCCCACAGCTTCGCCATTCAGCGTTACAGTCTGGTGGGCTCGCAGCACACCCTTATCCTGTAACACTAAGCCGACGAACTTTCGCAGACCACCTTGCTCACGCTGGGCTTCCAGTGCCTGGCGGCCAGTAAAGTCACGCTCAACAGGCTCCCAGGCTATTGTCCAGTTCAAGCCAGCCTCAAGCGGGCTAATGCCTTCATCCATGTCTGCGCCATATAGATTCATGCCCGCCTCCAGACGCAGACTATCGCGCGCCCCCAGGCCACATGGGCGTACGCCCTGCTCGAGCAATTGCTTCCACATCTCACCCGCCTGCGCAGCTGGCACCATGATCTCATAACCGTCTTCGCCGGTGTAGCCGGTACGCGCGATAAACAGGCCATCAATGTCCACTGCAAAAAATATTTTCAATGCGGCGGCGGCATCAGCCTGGGCAGGCGTCATGACTGCCTGGGCCTTATCACGCCCATTGGGACCCTGAACCGCGATCATGGCCAGATCGGTGCGCTCAGTAGTGCTCAGATCAAATGCGGCAGCCTGCTGCTCAATCCAGGCCATGTCCTTGTCATGGGTAGCGGCATTCACCACCATGCGGAAGTGTTGCTCATCGAGATAGTAGACAATCAGGTCATCGATGACGCCGCCATCCTCTTTCAGCATACAGCTGTAAAGCGCCTTGCCGGAATCTTTGAGGCGCGCCACGTCATTGGCGAGCAGCTTTTGCAGGAAAGCCTTAACCTGCTTGCCCTTGAGGTCAACCACGGTCATGTGCGAGACATCAAACATACCGGCATCCTGGCGCACCGCATGATGCTCCTCAAGCTGGGAGCCGTAATTCAAAGGCATGTCCCAACCGGCAAAGTCGACCATCTTGCCACCACAAGCGACGTGCTGGTCATATAAAGGTGTATTATTTGGCATGATTTATGTCCTTTGATTGTTGTTCTGTAGCTGCATAGCCTTCTTCTGCATGATATGAAGAACGCACTAAGGGCCAGCGCTGAATCCAGCTCGGCATGCGGCTAACAGTAGACTTGCCGGAGTGATCAAAAACGGGAATGTAAGTTGTATTAGACATCTCTGAATCGCAACCTTAAAAACAAAAAAGGGCGACAGGTAAATCTTCATTTACCTGTCGCCCCTCTGTCCGGTTACCTGAGAGTTTAACCCCCTTCGGTGCGTCGCGAGCGACAGCTCTCCAGAGCCAACCACCATTCACGGTCCTGAAGCCTGAGCGATTCCGGGCGGGTTGCGCCTTCGGCGGTGCCTGTTAGCAGACACTCTCTCCCATGAGCAGTTGCAGTTGAGAAGGCACTATACCGTTTGATGCCGGTAAAACCAAGTCCTGCTTATTAATCACTTAGCCTGGAAGTTATTACTTTTGACTAAAAGTTGAGAGTTTTGGATTAGAAAATCACCACACGTGTACCGACATCCACCCATCGGGCCAACTGATCGATCTGCTCGTCGGTAAGCGCAATACAGCCATCAGTCCAGTTCAGCTTTTTATGCAGTTTTGGGTCTTTTTGACCTAGACCGTGAATCCCGATATAGCCACCCAAGGCAGTATCCTGTGGCGGCGTCTCACCTTGAATTACGGAGCTACTGATCTGGCGAAAGGTTTGGTAATCGATTTTGTTGCGTTGATAGGCACGCTCAGCATGATCAATATTGGGGTAATCCAATCCAAAAAACAGATGAAACTTACTCTTCTCGTTGATCCAGCCAACATGGAACACGCCCCTGGGTGTGCGGCCATCACCTTGAAAACGTAGTTCGGCGGTACCACCCCGACCCACTGAAATACCTGCGAATTCTTGTTCAATGCGGTCACCCACCATCACCAGTAGAGCTTCACGATGAGTGTCGATCATGATCCAGGGGGCAGATGTACCACGCGCCTGAGAAAACCCCATAAATAATAACGAAATAGTAATTATCAGTATTAAACGTTTGATCATAAATTTACCAAGCCATTCTAGTCCTGCTCAGGGCCAACAACTGGCTGTACCCGCAAGCAGTATTTAATTCAATAACCAGCTAATATAGAATATCGTCAGAAATTACTGGTTATTTTAGCCTTAATCTTCCAGTTTTTGTCCTAGCATTCCCAACCTATTGAAAATACTACATTGATTAATTCAAAACAACGCGTCCTCGTCCGGTCTATTTCGCCATGGTTAAAAAGTGGCATCGCCCTGCTATTGCTGACTTTCAGCAACCAAAGCCCGGCGACAACCTACCCTCTGCCACCGGCTGGCGAACATATTATTGGCGAACTAGAGGCGGTTCGCGCCAGCCGGGCCGAAACCTTGCTCGATGTCGCTCTACGCTACGATCTCGGCTATGAGGAAATCATTGCCGCCAATCCTGAGATCGACCCGTGGCTACCGGAGGATGGCGCATGGATCACACTACCTAGTCAATTCATCCTGCCGGATGCACCCAGGCAGGGTATCGTCATCAACATGCCTGAAATGCGACTCTACTATTACCCGGAAACAAAACCGGGAGAACAAGCAGTTGTTATTACCCACCCCATCAGCATTGGCAGCGAGGGACGTAACCTGCCCATGGGGCTGAGCAAAATCGGGGAAAAAAAGATCAACCCATCTTGGGTAGTGCCAAAATCCATCCGCGAAGAACATGCTCTAGAAGGGGATATTTTGCCTGCAGTGGTTCCGCCTGGACCGGATAACCCACTGGGGGAGTATTCCATGCGCCTGGGTACATCTTCCTACTTAATCCACGGCACCAACAAAAGTTTCAGCATTGGCATGCGCGTCAGTCATGGCTGTATTCGTATGTATCCTGAAGATATCGAATCAATATTCCCACTAGTCCCCAAAGGCACGCCGGTCAGGATCATCAACCAACCTTTCAAGGCAGGTTGGCGTAACGATGAGCTTTATATCGAAGCCCACGCACCATTAAAAGAAACCAAATTCGCACCCAACTCGAGCCATTACACAAATATGGTCTCATCGGTAATCAAAGCAAGTAATGTGATATTAGATGAAATGAGTTGGGAGATGGGCTGGCTGGTCGCAGAACAGTATCAAGGGGTTCCCAGCAAGATTCTACCGACACAACCTGGCGAATCATTGTTACGCACAACGGCTGCATTGCGTCCAGATCTTATTCCTGGGGACACCTGGTGGTTACAGGCCGGCGCTTATCAAAGCATCGACAACGCCAAAAAAAGTGCCGGACAGATCGGGCAGCTACCAGCCCAGCTCTTCGCCAGCCTTGTGACCAACGGCAGACTGTGCCGGGTCTTAATTGGCCCATTTGCAGAACGAACAGAAGCACTCAAACAAGGCGAGCAAATCTTCAACGATAATGATACCGTGAGTTTTCTGTTACACGGCACCAGCCTGTCCGGCTATCGCTATTGCCAGCCCTAAACAAAAAAAGCTGGCATATTGCTATGCCAGCTTTTTGAATTACCTAATTACTACCAGACTTATTTGCTCATACTCTTCTTGAACATACGCTCGAGTTTTTCAGCTGTTTCATCTGCTGTTGATTGGGCTTCGCCAGACGTTTGCTGAGCATCACTTGCCATGCCTTTCGCCTGACTGGCGGATGACATTGCTGAATCTGCTGAGCCCTGAGCACTTTGCGCAGCAGCAAGGGCATCCGCAGCCATCTGTTTTGCCTCTTCAGCAGATAAGTTAGCAGCGGCCAGATCAGCTTGAAGTTGCTCTCCTTCTTCTTTAGTCATATGAGCACAACCTGCCATCCCCACTACTACCGCAGCAACCATCGCGGCACGCACTAATTTTGTATTCATTTGTTTTCTCCCTGTGTCACGTTTATGGTTTAGACCCTGATAATCTCTTCATCAGATCCACGCTAACAAGATACTCCCCAAGAAAAGTAATGACAAGCTATCCAGTTCATATAATTAGCAAATAAATGTTGCAGATAACCCTGGAATATTAGCGCCTCACTGCATGACTACGCATCATGATCCAAAGCGCAGGCAGAGTGCCCACCACCAACAGCAATGCGGCCGGTGCCGCGAGCTCAAGCATCTCTTCACTGGCCTCGATCCAAATTCTAATCGGCAGGGTATCGAAGCCAACCGGACGCAGCATTAACGTTGCCGGCAACTCTTTTAACACATCGATAAACACTAACACCCAGGCAGTCACCATACCGTTACGTATCATGGGAAGAATCACACGCCACAGATTTTCCAAGGGCCCGGCACCATGAATACGCCCCGCCTGCTCTACCGATGGAGTCAGTTGCTGCAAGGCGGCCTCCTGTGACTGAATTGCCAACGGCAAAAAACGAACTACAAGCGCCATGATCAAGGCAGCAAAACCACCATAAAAATTTGGCAATACAGCAATAACAAAGGTGATGACACCCAGCGCCACCACTGGCCCGGGCAATACAAAACCGATACTTGAAAGTTGAATATAGAGATTACTGAGCCAGGTACGCACGCGCGTATGATACAAACCCAGCGGCAAGGCAACGACCACCGCCACGGTTGCCGCAGTGAACGACACCAACCCGGTATTAAGGGCATACCCCCAGAACTTGGCATCAATCACATCCTGCACCAGCGCTTCATAACTCCAGGCCAGCATCCAGCTCACCGGAATCACAAAGGCAAACAGTGACACCAGACCCAGCCATGCCCAAATCACTAACGTCTCTTGAATAGATGCACGTTTACGACTGATGAAGCGCGTCTGAGCACCGGCGAAATAACGCTGTTGGCGACGAAAAAAACGCTCCAGCACCAGAAACACAAGACTCATGCTGACCAGGATCAGGCTTAGGCCCGCAGCAGCCTGATAATCAAAACGGCCACTCATCTGTAAATAGATACTCAAGGTAAAGGTTTGATAGCGCAGCATGGAGACAGCACCAAAATCCGACAAGGTGTGTAACACCACGACAATCAAACCTGCCGCCAGCGCCGGACGTATCAGAGGTAATGTGACTCGAAGAAACACCTGCCATTTTGAAGCACCATGAATACGCGCAGCCTCCTCAAGACTGCGGCGTGAATCCACCAGACTGGTATACGCCAGCAGAAACACATATGAGAATGTGGCTAGTGATAACATCACTGCGGCGCCACCCAGACCATAGAGATTGATCAACGCCCCGTCACCGGCGACAAGCTGCCACAATTCACCGAGCCAACCAGTCGGTTCTAACAACACGGTATAGATATGGGCAAACACATAGGTGGGAATTGTGAGTGGCAGCACCAGCAACCAGATCGCCACTTTACGACCAGCAAAATCACGCCGGGCTGTTAACCAGGCACTCGGCACTGCCAGGATCAAACAAAGCACCACCACGACCAACGCCAGTGACAGCGTATTGCCCATCAGCTCAGGCAAGCGGCTACTCCATAGCCCAGCCCACTTGCTGGCCGACAATTGCAAGCTGCTATACACCACAAACAGCAACGGGATCGTCGCGGTTAACACGACGATCCCGGCAATTGAACCCAGAGACCCAGCTTTTGTTCTAGTCATCCAGCAAAAGTGTATCTCAAATTCTGCGAATAAACGCGTTTAAGGCATGCCGACGGATTCAATCAGATCAATAGTCTCATCTCTTCTCTCACCCAGCTTCACCATGGGCACATCCGCAATTTTATAGCTACCTGCTGCTGGCACTTCAGGCGCAGCGGCAATCCCAAGCACGACAGGGTATTCGTTATTCGCCTCAGCAAAGATTTTCTGCCCTTCAGCGGAGACAACAAATTCAACAAACTTCTGTGCCGAATTTTTCTTCTTACTATGCTTGCTCACTGCCACGCCTGCCACATTCCACGCCACACCCATGCCATCCTGATCCGGCAGTCGAATCTCAATCGGGGCGTCAGGCTCCTTGGCCAAGTGGCGGTAGATGTAATAATGATTCACCAAACCGATATCCTTCTGGCCATTTGCTACCGCCGCCACAATCTTGCTGTGCTTGTTGAATACTTCACCATCCACATTGACCTTCATCCCTTCCAGCCAGGTCTTAGTCTTGGCATCTCCAACAGCTTCCATATAGACAGTTACACCGGCAATATAACTTTCATTGGCGCTATGCGTGATGGCCAAACGATCCTTCAGACGCGGGTCAGCCAGATCAAATATAGACTTGACCCAATCCAGATCTTTGGCATTTTTGCTGACCACCAGCACACGAGCACGGGCAGACAGTCCAATCCAGGTGTTATCCGCCGCACGCAGATTAGCAGGAACTTCATTCACCAGACTGCCAGGCAGCCGCATGAACAAGCCCATTTCAGTACCTTTTTGCAGGTTACCGGCATCATTACTCAGGTAAAGGTCTGCCTGAGTGCGTGGCCCCTCAATCTGCATCTTGTTCAGCAGCGCAGTTGATTCACCCGAATGCAGTATTACCTTGATGCCCGTCTGCTCGGTAAATTTTTCCACCACCGGCTCAACAAACTTATCCTTACGGCCAGAATAGATCACCAATTCTTCAGCAGCCCATGTAGCGGCACTCCCCACGATCAGCGTCATGGCCAGCAAACTACGTCCCAAGCCCGTTAACAGGTTTGTTTTATTACTCATTTTCTCACCAACTCCAATTGCCATAAAATCTGTTATTAATGATAATCATTATCATTCGCGATTGCAACATTAATGATATCAGAATCTTACACACCCTCAAGCACTGGCAACAGACCCCACTCGATGTGAACAATTTGTGATAACTGCGCCATCAGCCCGTGAACTCCTTGCGCTCAAATAGAACTGCATTTGAAGCCATGTGATCAATCAACAAGGAGAACACCATGAAAAAATCCTTAACTACCCTGCTTGCCATCAGCGCCCTGAGCACAGCCCCGGCAATGGCCCAGGACCTGGATATCAAGCTTACCAATCTAACCAACGCCATCTACTTCACGCCACTGTTAGTGGCCGCTCATAACAGCAGCACCCATTTGTTTATGGAAGGCAGCACCGCATCGACAAACCTGCAAGCCATGGCTGAGGGGGGAGACATCTCCGGCCTGTCCACCGATGTTCAGGCGGTGGCTGGCAATGTGGTTGAAAATCCAGCCGGTGGATTTCTAAATCCCGGCGTTTCGACAAGTTTTAGCCTCACTAATAACAGTGGCAATACCCACCTCTCTGTTAGCGCCATGCTGTTGCCCACCAATGATGGTTTTGTCGGCGCAGACAGCATTGAGATCCCAACGAAGGCCGGCACCTACACCTATTACCTCAACGCCTATGACGCCGGCACCGAAGCCAACAATGAAGCCATCAATGGTGGCGGCACACCGGGTGTGCTCGGCATTCCTGCCGACCCTGGCACTAATGCCGGCACGGGCGGGACAGGCGTAACCACCACCGAGAGCAACTCGACTGTCCACATCCATCGCGGCAATCTGGGAGACAGCAATGCTACTGCCGGCAATAGCGACCTGGACAGCAGTGTGCATCGTTGGCTGAATCCCGTCGCCGAGCTGGTGATTACCGTTAATTAAGGAGGCCATGATGAAATATTCAATCAAACTAGCAGCCTTTGCCGCCCTCGGGTCCAGCTTGCTACTACAGGGATGCATGCATGATGATAATTCCGTGTCTAGATCAACGTTCACTGTGGATGTCACTAATCTGAGCAGTAACCAACCCTTTTCGCCTGTTGCGGTCGTGCTACATAATTCGGGCTATAACGGCTTTACCCTTGGCGCGATGGCCAGTCACGGCCTGGAGCAATTGGCAGAAAGCGGCGACAACAGCACGTTCATCACTGAAGCTGATGCCAACAGCAAGGTACTCAAAAGCACTGGCGGTATGGGCATCATCACCCCTGGCGGCAATGAAACCTTACAAGTGCAAGGTATGAGCACCAGGCCACGACTAAGCCTTGCCAGTATGCTGGTTAACAGCAATGATGCTTTTATTGGCCTGAATGATGTTGACCTCAGCGCGCTGGCAAAAGATGAATCACTGGTACTGCATGCCAGAATCTACGACGCTGGCACTGAGGCCAACTCCGAAACAGCAGCATCCATACCTGGCCCCGCCGCTAGCGGAGAAGGCTTCAATGCGGCACGGGATGATCGTGACTTCATATCAATACATCCTGGTATTGTCAGCCAGGATGACGGCCTGACAACATCGGCCCTGGATGCATCTCACCGCTTTGATAATCCGGGTGCAAAAATTGTGATTACCCGAACAGAGTAACTATAGTAATTAACAATGCCACCCTCTGCCTTTATAAAATCGAGTTCATAAGGCAGAGGGTGGATCAATTTAATTGCTGAAGGCAGACAATATGAATCAAAAAGTGTTAATCATTGAAGACAATCCTGAAATTGCCAATCTGGTGGCACTGCATTTGAAGGATATCAACTGCGATGCCGACATTGCCATGGACGGCACTGAAGGTCTGCGCCACTTCAATGATAATAATTACGAACTGGTCATTCTCGACCTGATGCTGCCAGGCATGAATGGCCTTGAGGTATGCAAACAGTTACGAACCTCAGACAGTTACGTCCCCGTTATCATGCTCACTTCCAAATCTTCAGAGCTGGATCGTGTCCTTGGACTGGAGATCGGTGCCGATGATTACATCACCAAACCATTCAGCATTCCGGAACTCATGGCACGGGTAAAGGCACAGTTCCGCCGCCTGAACGCCTTTCAGGCGCCTCAGTCACAAAACAATATACAGCTTGGTGACCTGAAAATCGAAGCTGACAAACATCGCGTCAGTTTGAAAGATAAAAAAGTAGAACTCACCGCCAAAGAGTTTGATCTGTTATTACATTTTGCCAGCCACCCGGGGCGAGTCTATAACCGCGCTGAACTGCTTGATCAAGTCTGGGGCTACAGTTTTGAAGGCTACGAACATACCGTCAATTCCCACATCAACCGCCTGCGCAACAAGATAGAAACGGACCCGGCGCATCCCGAATACATCATGACGGTCTGGGGTGTCGGTTATAAATTCAACGAAGAGTGTCCCTAATGTTTCGTACCTTGTATGCCAAGCTATCACTGGCATTAGTGATTCTGTTAATTAGTATCGGGTTACTCTATACCCTGCTAAGTCTGTCATCGGTACGTTATTACCTGCAGGAGACCCAACAAAAACTCAATCTTGATCTGGCCAAAAATCTGGTTGCCGATCGCAACCTGGTGGAATCAGGAAAGTTGAACGAAAAAGCGCTGAAGTCTACCTTCATGGAATACATGGTCATCAACCCCAGCATTGAAATTTATCTGATCGACCTTAAAGGCAGCATCCTCTCCTACTCGGCTGACCCGGGTAAAGTTAAACGTCGTTCAGTGGCGCTCGAACCAATCCATGCTTTTCTCAACGGCGAAAAACTTCCCTTGTTAGGCGATGACCCACGCAGCCATGAACGCAAAAAGATTTTCTCTGTGACACCGGTACCCAGTGCCGATAATCCCGAGGGTTATCTTTATGTGGTGTTGCATGGTGAAGACTATGACAACACCGAACAGTTCATCAAAGAGAGCATTCTCTGGAAACAAAGCGGCTGGGCGCTGGGCGGAAGCCTGCTTGTCGGCCTACTGGCTGGTCTGTTGCTGTTCCGTAAATTGACGCAACGGCTAAATCGTCTCAGCAACGAAATGGATAACTTTCGTCAAAGCGACTTCACACACTTCACGACAAACCCGGCACCACAAAAAAGCCATGACGAGATCGATAAATTAAGCAACACCTATCACCAAATGGCGCAACGCATCGTGCAACAACTGGACGAGCTAAAACAGCAAGACAGTCTACGCCGCGAGCTAGTCGCCAATGTGTCGCACGACCTGCGCACGCCAATGGCAATCCTGCACGGTTATCTTGAAACGCTGGATATGAAAGGTGACCAACTCTCTATAGAAGAAAGAAAGCAGTATCTGAAACAGGCCATACAAAACAGTGAACAATTAAGCGTATTAATTGCCGAGCTGTTTGAACTGGCAAAGCTGGAGGCACAAGAGAATATACCGAACCGTGAAGAATTCAACTTGGCTGAATTGGCCCATGATGTCGTGCAAAAATTTCAACTCAAAGCCCAGGAAAAAGGAATTGAACTTAAACTTGAAGTCGCGGCTAAAAACCTGTTTGCATGCGGCGACATTGGTCTTATCGCAAGAGTACTGGAAAACCTGCTTGGTAACGCGCTTAAATTCACCCCTAGTGGCGGCCATGTATCGGTGGAATTAAAAGACACCGATAATAAAACCATCATAGCGATACAAGACGATGGTCCTGGTATCAGCGCAGCAGAGCTGGAAAAAATATTCGATCGTTTTTATCAGGGCAAGGAAAACACGAATCGCGCCACGCCTGGCGGACTGGGTCTTGCCATTGCCAAACGCATTATTGATTTACATGGTGGCAGTATCGAGGTTGAAAGCAGCCCCGGCCATGGCACTTTGTTTACATTTTCTCTGTCCTAGCGCTTGTTATCAGGCCCTGATTCTTCAGACATCGCTGGGCTTGGGTACGATCACCCGTTGTTCATACTTCCAGGTGTAGGCATAAAATGACTCAATCGAATCTTTTACAATGTGACGTTTGAAAGCAGAATCAATCTTGAGCCAACGTTCGGCCAACTCATCCGGCACGGATGCTTCTTCAAGGGATTCTCTTAACAACTCACGCCGCAGATCAAACAACTCTTGAGTAATATACATATGCCGATGCGCCATCTTCATATCCTTACCGTAGTAGGGCTTTTCACTGCCCATCTTTTCGGCCATGAATATTGTTTGGCGCGTCTCGATCGCTTCTTGATTGTGATCGGCAAAAAACTTACCCAGCCATGGGTGAGCATAGACCTTGTCATAAAAAATCTTGTGCACTTTCTGCAAGGTCGGTAAACCGCCAACCGCATCGAACAGTGTTTGTTTTTTAGTTTCCGCCATCATACATTCCTGCCTTACAAGACTAGCTGGCCTTTCATAAGTCTATACTATTTAGATTGTGAGGCGGTGTGATGCCCTAAATTGTGGCCGGTACTTTTTGCCTTATCTACCACCATTCGGCGCTGCCACACCCTGAAAACTAGCAACACGATCAACACGCCCCCGTATATCGCTGGCTCAAGCACATCGGCTTTGACCAACCACAAAAAATGCAACACTGCCAGCACAGCACAGACATACACCAGTTGGTGCAATTTCAACCAACGTGGCTTACCCATCAGCTCGACCAGCTTGTTTAGCGACGTTATCGCCAGGGGAATCAACAACACAAATGCGGTAAAGCCAACCGTGATGTAGGGCCGCTTAATTACATCCTTGTAGATTTCAGCCCAATCGAAATACTGATCCAGAATGATATATGCCGCAAAGTGCAAACAAGCATAAAAAAAGACATACAAACCCAGCATACGGCGAAACCGATTCAACCATTTAGCCTTGAATATAATCGCCAGTGGTGACACTGCCAGGGTAATCATCAGAAAACGCAGGGCCCAGCCACCAGTAGTGTGCTCAATCGCCTCGACCGGGTTTGCACCCAGCGCATCGGTATAGGCGTCATAGCCCAACAGAAGAGCGGGGATAAGGCAGGTAACAAATAAGATTGGCTTTGCTACCCAGGAGAGATACCACGACAACGACATAAGAAATTTAATAGTTACGCTTTAAATCCATACCACGATAGAGCTGCGCCACTTCTTCGGCATAGCCATTAAACATCTGGGTTTTACGTTTTCTATACTCACCAAGTCGACGCTCTCTGGCTTGACTCCAACGCGGATGATCGATCTCTGGATTAACGTTGGCAAAGAAACCATATTCCTTTGGCCCACTCAGGTTCCAAGTGGTTTGCGGTTGAGTTTCGCTAAAGCGAATTTTGACAATCGACTTGATGCTCTTGAAGCCGTACTTCCATGGCACCACCAACCGTAACGGCGCGCCATTTTGATTAGGCAACACCTCACCATAGAGACCAACAGCCATCATGGTTAGTGGGTTCATGGCTTCATCCATACGCAGCCCCTCGACGTAGGGCCAGTCCAGCACATTACGGTTTTGCCCCGGCATTTGTTCGGGATCAAACAAGGTGGTGAACTCAACATATTTCGCCCTGGATGTGGGTTCGAGTTGTTTAACCAGATCTGCCAGCGGAAAACCAATCCACGGCACCACCATTGACCATGCTTCGACACAGCGCAGGCGGTAGATGCGTTCTTCAAATTTATGTGGCTTGGCCAAATCCTCCAGAGCATAAACGCCAGGTTTGGCACACTCTCCCTCGACAGTCACAGACCAGGGATCGGTCTTTAAACTACCTGCAAGCTTGGCTGGCGATTGTTTATCCGTATTGAATTCATAAAAATTGTTATAGCTGGTGATATGTTTATACGCGGTCAGCTCATCACGATCCCCGTCAACATCTTTACTATAGGGATTGATATTTAGCGCCGCCAGGGCAGAGGGTGGCAGACTGAGCGTGGCGGCAGCAAGAGAGAGCCCACCCACTTTCTTGATAAAACGCCGACGCTGTTCAAATAGAGATTGCGGTGTAATCTCATATTCCTCAGCATCAGAGCGCTTCTTGATCTTGATTAGCATTTACCCATCCAAATATTCCGTTTTTAAAAAATGGCTTATGCTGTAAGAAATTGAGCAAACAGTGATTACATAACCATACAACTCTACTTAATACATATCGACATCATATTCAAAAACGATATTTACAATATCTGTAGCAAGTATAGTCAATCAGGCTGGCTATTCCGCGCCCTGCTTGTCCGGCACCACACGAAAAACCCCGGCATCCACTGAGGTCACTACTACCTTTTCACCAACCGCGATTTCGCTCACGTCAGTCTTGTCATCATCAATCTCGATTCGCCAGTCAATACCGGAAAAATGTAGCTTGCCCGGCGAGCCATGACTGATCGCTGTATCTATCCGAAAACTGTGGCCGATCAGATCACTACTATTGTCTTTATCCGGCAGGTCGTCGTTTTGCAAGCGCAGCAGCAGCTTCCACAGCGCTGCCGCACTGATACCGGAGCTGACCCCAAAGGTGGCAAAACCGGCAACCCAGGTCTGTGGCACCACATCACCCCACATCAGTCCGCCGGTAATCAAACCGCCAATGCCGGCAAACAACACCACACCGGAAGTAAAACCAAATGCGAATGCCTCAATCGCCAACAACAAAAAACCAACCGAAAACCAGAAGGCATCCTGGTTGGCATCAAAATACTCAATCATCCATTCGCTCCATGACTTGAATTGAAGGCTTCACTCTTGTTCATAGCACTGACAATGGCAACGGCTTCAGACACCACTCGTCCTGGCTCATTGGTTTCACCATCCATCAACACGATGGTCGACTCCTTGGCGATATTTTGTTTGGCAACAATGGCCCGTTCAGCCAGCTCCAGTTGTACCGCTTTTTGGCCTTGTACCGTGTCTGCCACCTCACCCACTGTGCGCAAGGCATTAGCCTTGGCATCAGCAACCAATTCAATTGCCTTGGCCTCACCCTGGGCATTGAGAATCTGTTCCATGCGGTCCGCCTCGGCCGCCAACACCTTGGCCTGTTTTTCACCTTCGGCAACATTGATAGCGGACTGACGTTCACCTTCTGATTCCAGGATCGTGGCACGCTTGTCACGCTCTGCCTTCATTTGCCGTTCCATCGCCTCCAGCACACTGCGCGGCGGGGTGATGTCCTTAATCTCGTAACGCAACACCTGCACACCCCAGGGCATCGCGGCTTCGTTGATTGACGAAACAATGGCAGAATTAAGCGTATCACGCTCTTCAAAAGTCTTGTCCAGATCAAGCTTACCGATTTCGGAACGCATGGTGGTCTGCGCCAGCTGGGTCACAGCAAAGGCGTAATCTTCCACGCCATAACTGGCTTTATAAGGATCGAGCACTTTAAGGTACAAAACTCCATCAACGGTCAGGCCGATGTTGTCTTTGGTGATTGCCGCCTGGCTTGGCACATCGATGGCTTGCTCTTTCAGCGTACGGTCATAGGCGATGCGATCAATAAAGGGCATGATGAAATTGAGACCGGCTGTCAGTGAGGAGCTGTATTTCCCAAAACGCTCAATCACGTAGGCGCGATTCTGCGGCACAAACTTGATCGACGTCTTGAGCAACACCAGCAAAACAATTGCCAGCCCGCCCCAGAAACTGAAGACGATATTTAACAATTCAGACAATAAATCCATAATTTTTGTTACCCCTTGATGACAGAATTCCCAATAAACCCGACTTAACCTTCAGTATAACGACAGCAATACACTACATCTAAATAATTTCTGCAGGACAACGGATTAACTCACACCCCTCATTTAGCAACACCGGATTTAGTTGCGTTATGATAAAGATATTGTGTCTCAAACCAGGATTACAAGTGATGCTGTAATTAGACAAACCCGCCGAAAAAAAACACGTAGAAACTTATGCGTTACCTGATGAGACAGTTCAAACTAGTACCTGATGGAAACCTAAGCATGGAACAGACTTACTTCGAAAAGATAGTCACAAAACTATCCGGCCAGCTTATCAACGAACATGACTGACACCTTACCTCCTTGGGTCAAGTGGAAAGCACAGGATAAAGATGGTTCTTGGTGGGGTTTTGAACATGAACCCAATCAACACTACCAGGGCTGGTATGAAAATGAGCTTGGCCGCTATGTGCTTATCAGTAAAGAGCCGCCAAACTCAAATTGGCGAACGACGCTACAAGAAGTTGATTATTAGAAAACGCTATTGCACAGCAACAAGCTTACTACTATCCAACTGACGCAGCCAGTATTTGAAATTCGGATCACCCGTGATTTTCAGCACCTCCTCTACACCTGGACTTGCCGCTTCTTTGCTTTCATATTTTCCATAGGTGGCAATGTAAAGAGTTTTACCATTGACGATATATCTATAATAAACAACCAGATCTTCCAGGCCCATTGTGCCAACCGCCTTCACTACTCGTTCAAACTCACTAAAACTACCTAACTGTAGTGTGTAAAATTTTTCAGGCACTGCTGCTGGAGCAGTTTCCACAACAGGCTCGGCAACAACCGCGGATTTCACGACTGGATTGGTTGAAACCAAAGCTACGGGGGCAGTTGCGGTTGTGGCGGCGGCTGTATATGTGATTATTGAAGGTGTTGCAGTGATAGCAATAGGCTCTGGAACTGGATTGACACCGCTCACACTGGCCAGCATGTCCCCTGCCCGTTTGGCTGCAATGGTATTTGGATAAGTACTGACTATACTCTTACCACGCTGGGTCGCCTGGGGCAGCCTGCCCGCATCGTAATCCCACTCCATATAACGCAGGTGATAAAGTGCGATCATGCTCTCAAGGTTGGCAATTTTTTGGTTCGCTTCAAAAGCATAGCGGGTGTTACTACAACACCTCAACAAGCTATGGAAGCGTTTCAGTGCCATTTCTGCATAGGTGGAGTCAGGCGCCGCATTGTTAGGCGATAATCTGGATTTGCCACGGCTGTAATTCGCCATACCGGCAAGGTAATTGGCATAAGCCACATCTTTATGGCTGGGATATATACTGAGGAATTGATCCACAAGCTCAATCAGTTTATCCGGCTCATTATTGCGGTAATATCCATCCATTAAACTGATATACAAATCGCCGGTCTCGGCATGAAATGGATAGTTCATTGCCATATCGTCAAGCGTTTTAGCCGCTGCCGCAGTATCTTCCTCAACCAACTGATTCAGTCCCTGCTGATAATAATCCAGCACTGACATGCGCGCCGATGGTGATTTGTTGACACTGGTACAAGCACTCACCAAAAAAATAAGTGCAAAAACCAGCGAAACGCTTTTAGCGCCAGAAAGAAAAGACTTCATATTGCCCCTTGCTAATTCGTTAATCATTCAGCCTGATACTGAATTCTCGAGGCAGGGGTACGATTAATTTCCCTGAGGAGTCTCCAGCACGACAAAATGGTAGCGGCCGTCTTTCGCGCCTATGAATTGAACATCGGCAACCTGCTCACCATCATTTCGGCCCGCCAGCTCTACTACCATTTTTTTTATCGGCCGCAGGGGGAAATTTCTTTTATTTTTGTTTTGATTTAGCTTAACCAACCACTGCCGGTCAGCTCCGCTCAAATTGACGACGCGAAACCCCGTCATGCGATAACGCCGCAGCATGTCCTGCCAGTACACTTTTTCACTTGCCATCTGCTCTCTGTGCAGGGCCGTTTGAGCGTTGAAATAGGTAAGTTTAACAATAGCTTCCGCGTCAGCGGCGCGATAAGCAACTACGAATTGCATTGCCAGCGCCTCCGGGCTCCTGGCGTCTGCGGCCTGACTATTCAACGCTGCCAACATCAGCAGCAAGAAAATGAAATAGTGGATGTGTTTGGCTGCCATTGAGAACAATCGATTCGCCATCAAATACAACTATTGGCAGCTTTGGCTATTAGTAATCAGCTTGCCAGTTTGGGTAGGTCACCCCGATCGCCCATGGCATATTCCATGAAAAACCGCTTTACCGGCGTAAGATTGTTGGTGGTTTTTAAACCTATATTACGCGCCCATTTCACCGGCTCAACCTGTGAACCAAACAGACGCTTGAAGGCATCCATTGACAGCATCATGGTAACGTTTTGGCCTTTACGCCAGCGCTCATAACTGCGCAGATTGTGCAAAGAGCCAATATCCCGACGCAAGGTATGCGTCGCCAGCACGGTTTCAGCCAGTGCTGCCGCATCCAACACGCCCAGATTAACCCCCTGACCGGCCAGTGGATGGATAGCATGGGCGGCATCCCCAACCAGTGCGATGCGCTGCTTGACGTAATCCACCGTATGCTGCAGCCGCAACGGGAATTTTCCCCGATCACGCACCTCGATCACCCGGCCCAGTTTGTAATCAAACGCCTCCCCCAACTGACTGAGAAACTCAGACTTTTCCATGGCCAGCAGCTCGGCAGCCTGTTCTGGCGTAGTGGACCAGACCACACAGCTGTAATGATCGTGCATAGGTAAAAACGCCAGGGGGCCATTGGGCAGGAAGCGTTGCCAACAGGTGTGTAGATGAGACTGCTCAGTTTGGACGATCGCCATCAGCGCATGCTGATCATAGCCCCAACCCTTAGTCTCGATAGCCGCACGTTCACGCACATGAGAGCGGGCACCATCGGCTCCGACCAGCAACTTGGTGTGCAATTCACGACCATCTTCAAGCCTGAGACAAAGCGAATCCTTCTCATCATGCCATTGCTGCCAGCGTGCCGGACAAATCAGCTCAATGTTGTCGAACTGGGCGAGCTGCTCTTGCAGCGACAACTGAATGATACGATTTTCAACAATATAGCCAAGCGAAGGCTGACCTACCTCAGCAGCATCGAAGTGGATCATGCCATCACCGGCCGCATCCCAGACATGCATTTCGCCATAGGAGGTAACCCGCCGCTCCACCATGCCTTGCCAGGCACCGATACCACTGAACACTTTGCGGGTAGCGTGGGTAATGGCCGACACCCGCAGGCCAATGCTGTTATCCGGCCATTCGGATTCCATCGGCCTAGCTTCCAACACAGCAATTCGCAGTTCAGAATTGCCCAAGGCACAGGCTAGCGTTAAGCCAACCATACCGCCGCCGATGATGATAACGTCATATTGATCAGCCATGCTGGCCTCCTTTCAACAATGGCAATCCCATCGCCAAACGCGGCAGTTTGCCCGCAAGACCCATGGTTTGCCGGGTCAATATCCGTTTCAATGGCGGCACGACATCCATGCTCAACAAGCCGATATTTCGCGCCAGTGCCACCGGCGCCAGCGGGTTGCTGAATAGTCGCGCCAGACTGTCGGTAAATCCAATCACTTTACGATGATCCCAGTTGCGCCAATCGGAGTAGCGCTGCATCACCTCGGCCGACCCCAGCGCCTGTCCGGCAGTGTAGGCATCGGCCAATACATCAGCCAATACAGCAACATCACGCAAGCCGAGGTTAAACCCCTGCCCGGCAATAGGGTGTAGGGTGTGGGCAGCATTACCGATCAAGGCCAGGCGTGGTCTCACCTGTTGTTTGGCCCGCACCAGTGACAATGGATAGGCATTCCGCCTGCCAACTTTCTCCATGGCGCCGAGACGATAACCAAAGCGTTGCTGCAACTCAGCCAAAAATTCTGTATCACTCAGTTTCAGTATCCTGCCTTCATCGCCACGGTGTACGGTCCAGACCAGACTGCATCGCTTGGAGTCTTCGCTGGCGTGATAGGCATTGGGCAACATTGCCACCGGGCCGCTATCGGTAAACCGTTCATAGGCTACACCTTGATTGTGACGGCCAGGTGTCACATTGGCGATCACTGCGGTTTGATCGTAATCCCAGCTGCGGGTCGGAATGTTAAGCAGTTTACGCACCACCGAATTCCCACCATCGGCGGCGATGACTAACTGAGAAGTGAGCTGCGTTTGCGCGCCTTCCTGATCAATGCGTATATGGGCGCTCTCGCCATGCATCTCAACATGCGTCACCCTGGCCGGACAGATCAGTTCGACGTTGCTGAGCTTTGGCAATTCTTCCGCCAACACGGCGCCAACAATGCGATTTTCAACCACATACCCCAGCGCATCGACTTTTTCTGTCGCACTGTCGATACGGGTAACACCAAAGTGGCCTCGATCAGAGACATGAATCTTTTTAATCGGACTGACCTTGTCACTGAGCTTGCCCCATAGATTCATGGATTCGAAGATTTTGGCCGAGCCATAGGCCAGGGCAATGGCGCGGTCATCGTAACTGGGCTGGCTGTCGGACCTGAACGGTACCGCCTCGATGACACCGATGCGCAAGGGCAATGGACTCAGGGCATAGGCCATGGTGGCGCCCACCATGCCACCACCGACAATCAGGATGTCATAATCGGTATTCATATTTTATGTTTCTTTTTCGCTACCTTTTTCTTAGCAACAAGTTTCTCACCCGCCATCAAGGCCTCAATCTGATCCACCTCTTTCGGCACGGCAGACGTTAGCACCTCGTGTCCCGTGCGCGTGACGCGGACATCGTCTTCAATGCGAATTCCAATGCCCTGCCATTTTTTTGCCACCCCTTTGCTGCCCGGGGCAATGTAAAGACCTGGCTCAACGGTTAGTACCATGCCCGGCTCAAACTCACGCCATTCATTGTCGACTTTGTAATCACCCACGTCGTGCACGTCCATGCCAAGCCAGTGGCCGGTGCGATGCATATAAAAACGGCGATAAGCCTCTTCTTTAATGAGTTTACCCGGTGTCCCTTTAAGAATGCCCAGTTTGATCAAACCCTTGGTCAGCACTTTTACTGCGGCCTGGTGTGGTTCGTTCCAGTGATTGCCAGGCTGCACCTTGTTTATTGCCGCCTGCTGCGCTGCCAGCACCACCTCATAGAGTGCCCGTTGCGCTACGCTGAACTTACCGTTAACCGGGAAGGTGCGGGTAATATCAGCGGCATAGTTATCATGTTCACCGCCGGCATCAATCAGCAGCAGATCACCATCCTGCAGCTCGGCCTCGTTTTCAGTGTAGTGCAGGATACAACCATTTTCACCACCGCCGACAATGGAAGGATAGGCGGAATGGCGACAGCCATGAGTCATGAAGTAATGCAGTAACACTGCTTCTATCTGATATTCCATCAAGCCTGGCTGGCAGGCCTGCATGGCGCGACAATGGCCCTCAGCCGAAACTTTGGCCGCCTTTTTCATGGCCTGAATCTCGGCCGTGCTTTTAATCAGGCGCATCTCATGCAACAAGTGATCGAGTGACACAAATTCACCTGGCGCATGTACGCCTGCCCGGGCCTTTTTACGCACCCGGTTTAGCCACTCGATCATATGTGAATCCAGATCGGGGTGGGTACCCATAGAGTAGAAGACCCGCTCCTTGTTCTCCATCAGGCCGGGCAAGATGTCATCCACATCACTAAAAGGAAAGGCATCATCCGCGCCGTAATCATCTTTCGCCCCGTCCAGCCCTGCACGGCGGCCATTCCAGGTTTCCATCTCGGGATCCCGTTCACGGCAAAACAGCACAAACTGACCCTGCTTGCGGCCAGGGATCAACACGGCAATTGCCTCGGGCTCTGGAAAACCAGTCAGATAATAAAAATCGCTGTCTGAGCGGTAGGGATGTTCCACATCGCGGCTGCGGGTACGTTCGGGTGCTGCTGGCAGGATGGCTATGCTGTTATCGCCCAGCATGTTTAGCAATCGCTGGCGACGCTTGTTGAATTCAGTTGCCTTAATCAATGCAATACCACACCATCGGGTGGACCATTTGATGTATCGGACTTGTCACCCCCATTCAACAACTCATCGCGCAGCATTAATACCCCCATGCGTACGTATTCTGAGATGTCAAAAAAGGCGGTCTCACCCTTCTCGCTATCATCGTCTTCGTCATGACTCAAACGTGCAATTTCGACCAGATCCCGGCTAAACTCCTGCACTGGCTCGGAAAACCCCCGAAACTCTTTAATACCAGCCAGGCTCAAACCATACATATATCCATCACACCAACTGGCCAGGGCAGCGGTACGTAATTGTAACGAGGTGTCATCATCGGGTAACAATAGCTGAAAACCAAGCTCAGGATCAGCAAGCTGCTTGACCGAGTCATCAAAGAGAGTTTTGAGCGTCTCTTTATCGGCAGCATCAACCTCACCTACCGTTAGCACCTCCCCTTGCAGCACGGCCTCGACTTCACCGCTCAACATGCGCTGCGCCCAGCTTTCACCATCCAAACCGGGCAGGCAACTCGCCATCGCGCACAGAATGCCATGACACTCCGAAGCACCAAAGGCATCGCCATAGGCCGACAACAACGAGGTCAATTCATCAAAGGTGGGTGGCGGCAAAATCACTAAATAATTCCCCAATCGATTTACATTATTGCAATAGTATCACTCCAACCCGTTGACCATAAGGCCGCCGCCCACTATATTGGCGGACTATGAGTCAAGAACACACACGTAGTCATGATCAGGATCTTAAGACCCTCGAGTTTCGGGTCGATGAATTGATCCAGCTCTGCCAACTACTTAAAAACGAGAATCAGGCCCTGCGCGACCAGCAAGGCAGCCTGGTGTCCGAACGCGCCAGCCTGATGGAAAAGAACGAGTTAGCCCGCACCCGTATTGAAGCCATGATTATGCGCCTGAAATCGATGGAAACAGAATATGGCCAATGAGCCGAGCCCCGTTGTTGTAGTTATTCTAGGCAAGGAATACCGCATTGCATGCCCACCGGAAGAGCGCGAATCATTGCTGCAAAGCGCCACCCATCTGGATGAAAAGATGCGCGAAATCCGCGACCGCGGCCGCACCACCGGCAGCGACAATATTGCCGTGATGGCCGCGCTCAACATCACCCACGAACTGATGCAGAAACAAGGCAATGCAGAAAAGATCGACAGCGGCCTCAGCACCCGCGTGAAAAATCTGCAAAACAAGATCGAAGCAGCCCTGTCCAACACCCGGCAGATTGAGATTTAAACCTGCTTCGCAGCTTGATTAGTTTCGCAGCTCGACTATCAGCTTCTTGGTTTCCTGCGGCAGCAAACTCTGCCATTGTTGACGTAACTCCTGCTGACCGGCCGGAGAGAGCCCTTTAAACCACTCGGCGCGCTGTACAATTTTTGCCTGCTGGTCTGAAGTCAACTGCTGAAACAGTGCAAAACGCTCGCGAATTACCAGTTTCTGTTCTAGCTGCAGTGACTGCCAATCATGAAATCGTTTCTGTGCAAGCTCACGTTGTGCTGGCGTGATAGTTAACCAACGCTCCGCCCCCTGCTGTAATCGTTGCTGCTGCTCCGGCGCCAGTGATGACCAGCGCTCCGCATGTGGCTGCAACAGCGCTTGTTGCCCCTGTGTCAACTGATCCCAGGCCAATAGCTCAGCTGCCCACGCGGGAGGTGTCAGCAACAACACCAAACTAAACAACATTTTCATCACGTTAATCTTGCCCATGCTGCAGCTCAAGCCAGTAGAAAAATTCCAGATCCTGGTAAAACTCCGGCTGCTGTGATCCTGCCAACATATCCAGATCATCAAATAACGGTGCCAATTCATACTGTTCAGGGGTAACAACCCAAAGCACGATCGCCAGCCCAACCAATGAAACGAGCATAACAAAGTCCAGCCACAACTTAACGCGCCGGGATTTTGCCGCTTTGCCAGACAAAGCAGCATTATTATCAACTTGCCGACTAATCTCAGCATCTGAATTGTTATTATTTTTAGTCACATCAACTCTCTATTCGCCCCAGGGTGAAATCGTTCTAACCCACTTCCGCAACAAGTTCAGCAGTTTAAGCAAAATACTGGACACACCAGCGGTAATGCGGTACAACGTATCTGCATTGTACATCAGGCAAGAAGGC
>CALZIO010000023.1 GCA_945787785.1 uncultured Chromatiaceae bacterium | reverse complement strand
GTCTGCAATATGCATTTGTCACTCTACTCCATCAAACTCTGAGCGAGAGTAGCACGAATATATTTTTCTTGCTACCAGGCCTGTTTGGCCTTGTTTTAGTAATTATTTACTTGTTTTGGCGAGCTTTAAAAAAGGCGAACAAACCTAGTATGCCCAAGATGTAACCTACTCCGCCCACAATCCCGGATAATGAAGCCTTTTCCTGCGAAGCGGATAGCTCTCGCACCAGGGGTTTAATGGCCTCATTCACCGCCTTACTTACAACGGCTTCCAGTTGCTGATTGTTTAGCTCACCACTGACATTGGGAGCCCCATCTTCCATTTCAGTGCTATCAACGCCGGATTGAGGATGAGCTGGTTGCTCCTGTGCGGAGATTTCCAAGCCACTCAACTCATCCGCAGTCAGTATAAATTCACTTTGGTGGCCCATGCCCGCATTTAAAACAATTTTGAGATCCGTTTTTTCAGTCACAGGGAAACGATACTGCCCTTCATCGTCTGTAACGCCCTCAACCAATAATTTGCCCTTAGACGAATAGACCTGCACCTGACTGTTTTGAGCCTTCTTACCATCGACAAAATAGCCTTCGACATACACTTGGTCAGCCTCAGCATAGGCAAAAAGATTGACCTTGTGTGCCATTGCGACAGTGTTAATTGAGGCAAACGCAAATAACAACGTAGTGAGTAACAGAATATTGATATATCTCATTAATATCATTTCATATTTACTAGCCAGGGGGATAGTATTTTAAGTAATTGTGACACCGAACTAAAAGAACTATTTCATATCATGGGTGCGAACCCAAAGTACAGCGCCAATCTCCACGGGATAATCCTTACCATCGTGTGTCATGGTCTTATCATCCTCGTTTAACGCAGCAAAGCCCCACCAGCCAGCTTTAGGCATGGCGTATGTGAAAACGCCGTTGGCATCTGCCTTTACGACCTGGGTAATCATTGGGTCCGCGGGTGGATTGACTTGCTTGCCTTCCGCGTAATACTCAACTTCAACCTCACTAAACGGTTTTGGCTTGCCGTTGACCTTAACCACAGCTTGAAAGACATTATTGGTCCACAGGCCATAAGGACGAGTTAAAGGTACGACCTCGGTCTTAAGACCGACCTCTTCATCCCAGCCCTCTTCCATACCAAAACCATTCACCACTACCTTGGTGTAATGGACGATAAAACTCTCTTCAGCAGGCTCCCAGTAGGGTTGAGGTTCGACATAAAAGATGTGGTCACCTGGGCGCTTGAATTTGTATTTGGCCTCAAAGGTGTCCATTGCATTGCCCTCGATATCCTTGCGCTTGCTGGCCTTAAGACTAGCGAGCAGATCCTGGCTCTGACCATTGGCTATCACGCCAAACTTAACCGGCTTGACCATATTCATACCAATCCCTTCATAGGGGTGCCAAAACAACAGATCCAAATCGAGGCTGCGGGATTCAGTCTGTTTCACCATGTCATCAGATGGGATGATCATTTGGAAATGGGCTAGTGCTTGGCTAGATATCAACAGTGTGGCCGCAACTGTGTAAAACATTAAATTAATTTTTTTCATTTCCGTTCCTAAAGTTTTCTATAAAAAGTGCCGTAGGCAGTTATCGGCATCAGCCAAAAAATATGTAGCATAAATAATAAATTCGTAGCACAATAATAGCACGAAAAAAATAACCGTGTCACGGGCAATTTCAAAGACTCGATGGAATGCTAATTACAAGTACTGATATTCAGATACATTACTGCTTTTATCTTGCGCGGGGACGTCATACCTAACTCAATGTAAAACAAAGGGAAAGTTAATGAATAAACTGAAAAAAGGATGTGTTGCAGCCGTTCCGTTACTCGTTTCTGGCACCAACGCATTTGCTTACGAAGTTAACGACATGTTTTCAATCAGTGGTGTCATCGCCGCAGCCGGACAATGTCAAAACGTTTCAGATACTGGTAGCGATGATGATGTTTGTCGCGGCGCGGTACCATTTCAGACTGAGATTAGTGTTACGCCCGATGACGCGAACGAGTTTTTCTTCATGCTTGGGTATGCCTCGGGTAACGGTCTTAATAATGTTAACCCTTTCAATGTTGCCACTTGGGCCGCGAATTTTGAAGACGATGTCATTGGCATTAATGGCAGTAATCGTGATTACTTATTAGCTGCCTGGTACAAATACACAAGCACATACGGTGACGACAACTCTGTTGGTGTCACATTCGGTATTCTGGACTCTACTGCCTACATCGATGGCAATGAATATGCCAATGACGAATATACACAGTTTATGAACGAAGTCTTCGTTAACTCTGGCAGTTATGGCTTGCCATCTTATGATAGAGGCGCAGTAGTGGAATGGAACACTGGTAACTGGTCAGTCAATGCGCTCGGTATGAACGTGACTGAAAATGACGACGGAAACAACTATAACTTTTTCTCAGGACAGCTCGGATACCATCCCAAAACTTCGATGGGTGATGGTAACTACCGCTTAATCGTTGCTAGTACTAATACCAGGTTTCTTGATCCTACGGGTACTCGATTGGAAGATCGCCTAGCGTATGGCCTTTCATTAGACCAAGCCTTTGGTGAGGTTATCGGCTTATTTGTACGTTTTGCATGGCAAACGGAAGATGCTGCGGTCAATTATAAAGCTATCTATTCCGGCGGATTAAATTTTGCGGGCAATGGCTGGGGACGCGATGGCGATAATATAGGCTTAGGATTCGCTCTCTTGGAGGGCGGTAACACCGGCGTTGATGAGTCACAAGTCGCAGAGGTGTACTACCGGCTTCAAGTTAATGATGCGCTTGGGGTAACAGCTGATGTTCAGTATATTTCTGACAAATACGAACCAACTACTCAAACACTTAATCCGAAAGGATGGGTACTTGGTTTTCGTGCAACAGCTGAGTTCTAACTATTAGAATCGGGAATCAACTAACAATCCGTGCTTAGATAAATCGAGTGGAGCGTAATACTCCGCTCGATTTTTTTAATCTTGGCTATGGGAATGCTCAGTGCCATGGATATGCTGATGGCTGCCTTTGGTCGGGATTGCACTCCCCGTCGTAGTCATCGTCAATTTTCCATGTTTGACGCCTTTTATACTCACCAGTTGATCAGCAAAATGCTGCAACAATTGTCCTTTGCCTGCCACTACCAACACTTCAAGACAATTATTGTGATCAAGGTGGATATGCAATACAGATTTGATCTCACCTTGAAAAGAGTGTTGTAGATGCGTTAGGTTGGCAGAAAGATCACGGGTATGGTGATCATAGACAATGGTAATAGTTCCGACTGTTTCATCATCTGAAGCCCACTCTTCCGTAACGATCTGATCACGAATTAGATCACGAATTGCTTCAGAGCGATTTGAGTAGCCTTTTTTGTCAATTTCCTGGTCAAATCGTTCTAACAGCTCCGCCTCGATAGACACTCCAAATCTCACCAGATCACTCATTAAAATATCCCTAGGCAATAGACACAACGAATAAGCTTAGCATCGTTAAAGTTGCAATGTGACATCCTTTTTCACCTAGCATTCATATGGTTAACAAATCGATCAAAACACTTAACATTTTTAATTAGCTGTAGTATGTTTAAAACTCATTCCTGAGCGGAATGGTCAGCATTAAATATATAAAAAACCAATCGATTGTGTCGCTACTTCGCTAAAAATTATTTGGCGTCCATGCCAAAAATTCACTCACTTACGCGACAGCTGATTCCTTTTGCCCCGACCGTCCTGCGTCCGCTGCGTTTTCGCACAACCTTGCTCACTACCGTTCACTCGTTGCGCTCAACACAGCTACCACAATGACTCTACGGCCACTAAAGCTGCTCCTGCATTTCTTCGTCGCTCGCTATCGCTCACAACTACGAAAGGGCAGACAGCGTGGCCTATCGGCGACTAGCGGCCCTCGCTTCGCTCCATGGCCGCCAGCGTTGGAGATAACTATGTCAAACAACACCCGTAAAACCGCCAGTGATACTGATTATATGATTCTGATTCCATTGGCTTGCATTGTTTCCGTACTAGGCGTTATCGCCACTACATTAATGAGTTAATTCCATCTAGTATTATTAACTCGTAAAAAAAGCCCCTGTCACTTTTGCGGCAGGGGCTTTTTTATTTAAATGACACCAGGTTATGCAGCAAAATCACAAAGCTGTATACTATCGAACCTCATTATTCCAACCCCGGGAGTTCGTAAGTGTCTGCTTTCATAGCTGAATATGGCCTGTTCCTAGCTAAAACAATCACTATTGTTTTAGCTGTTATTGCAATCGTTGTCGGAATCATAATCTTTGCCAGTCGTGGCAGAGAGATTGGTCGTGAGCGGCTTGAGATTAAAAAGCTCAATGATAAATATGATGAGATGACGGACATCATCCACGCGAGCACATTAGATAAAGATCAGCTGAAAAAGAGTTTAAAGGCAGAAAAAAAAGAGAAAAAGGATAAGGCCAAACAACTCAAACATGGTGATATCGAGGCGCGCAAAAAGATTTATGTGTTGAACTTTGATGGTGATATTAAAGCCTCCCCGCTTGCTTCACTCAGAGAGGAAATCAGTGCAATTCTAACGGTCGCTAAGCCGGAAGATGAGGTCTTTCTAAATTTGCAGAGTGGTGGTGGCCTGGTACACGCTTATGGCCTTGCCGCATCACAACTGATGCGTATCAAGGATAAAAATATTCCGCTCACTATTTCTGTCGATAAAATTGCGGCTAGCGGTGGATATATGATGGCCTGTGTGGCTGACAAAATTATTGCAGCACCGTTTTCAATCATTGGTTCGATTGGTGTTATTGCTCAGATTCCAAATTTTCATCGTCTGCTGAAGAAGCATGACATTGAATTTGAGCAGCTGACGGCAGGTGAATTCAAACGCACCTTAACTATGTTTGGTGAAAATTCAGATAAGGCCAGACAAAAATTCCAGGAAGAGCTCGAAGATACCCACACTTTATTCAAAGAATTTATCAAAGATCACCGCCCTATCGTCGATGTTGATCGTATTGCTACGGGTGAGCACTGGCCAGCCACACGGGCCCTGGAAATGAATTTGGTCGACCTACTTAAAACTAGTGATGATTATCTGCTTGAACAAGCGAATGAAAAAGACCTTTATCAAGTTACTTACACTATTAAAAAATCGATTGGCGTACGAATGGGCTGGTTTATTCAGTCGATGATTGAGCGCTTGATGCGACAGAGCACTTTGTAATAGAAAGCACTACCATTCTTAGACCATTAGGGTATATTAACCTTACAATTGTTAAACCATGTTAAATGTCGGTTTTCATCATTGATAATCGATTGTTTTAGTGCCAAAATATACTTGAGTAAACCAGTCAGACTTTTTCAATTTGTGATGCAGGAGGCATGATAATGAAACTTTCAACTAAAGGCCGGTACGCCATTACAGCAATGTTAGATCTTGCTCTGAACGCCAATGAAGGCAATCGAGTGACATTAGCAGACATCTCTGAATTTCAGGGTATTTCATTATCTTATCTCGAGCAATTATTTGCCCGACTTAGGCAAACAAAGCTAGTAAGAGGAACACGTGGTCCAGGTGGGGGATATCGTTTAGCCCGCCCTGCTTCTGAAATCACAATCGCTGAGATCATCTCTGCTGTCGATGAAAAGACTGGTAAAGAGAAGACAATGAAGATAGACGATCGCCATCAAAGAACACAGCAACTGTGGGAATTGTTGAGCAATCACATCACGGTTTACCTTTCAAACATTACCCTTGGCGATCTCGTTGACGGGAAACAAATAGAACTTAATCCAGATACCGCTACTGACACAGATATCAGTACATTGGGAATATGGTCTGATCATACACCTAAACAAACTACTGTCGCTTAATTGTCGATGTAGGAGGTATACAGGATGTCGTACAGTGAGAAGGTGATTGACCACTACGAGAATCCTCGTAATGTTGGTTCATTTGATAAATCTGATCAGCATATAGGTACTGGCATGGTCGGTGCGCCAGCATGTGGTGATGTGATGAAATTACAAATTAAGGTAAATGAAGAGGGTGTGATCGAAGATGCCAGATTCAAAACCTATGGTTGTGGTTCAGCAATCGCATCAAGCTCATTGTTGACTGAATGGGTCAAAGGCAAATCCCTGGATGAGGCTTCCCAGATTAAAAACAGTCAAATTGCTGAAGAACTGGCATTACCACCCGTCAAAGTACACTGCTCTGTGCTGGCAGAAGATGCCATCAAGGCTGCAATCTCTGATTATAAAGAGAAACAAAATTAATATCTAAATCCCATTCTCACCAAAACCCGGCATAAGCCGGGTTTTTTGTGCCTACACCACCCTACATTTCTCGCATATTATTTTATTTTATTCAGAATAATCATCAACCCCGGTTATGCAAGAGTTTGTGATCCACCGCAATATTAGCGATGACGGAATAGTTGAAATTTCACAGGATCGACAAATTCGTTCTCTCTATTTTGGTAATGACGCCAAACAGAGCAGCATGGATTTGAACCAGCCTGAACGTCTGGTTTTATCCTATACGCGTGCAATGATGTCATGCCTGTTGTTCCACCCTACCCCGAAAAAAATACTTTTGATTGGTTTAGGAGGTGGATCCATTGCCAAATTTTTATTACATCATTATCCAGACTGCCACATTGATGCTGTCGAAATTAGAAATGATGTTGTCAAGCTCGCCCACGGTTATTTTGCTCTTCCTGAACACCCAAATTTACAGATTTATATTACGGATGCTTTTCAATTATTAACAAATAACAAAGGCCGTTATAAACACTATGATCTAGTCTTGGTTGATGCTTTTAATCATGATGGCGTTTCAGATAGCGTAAAAACTCTAGAGTTCTTCTCTTTATGCCATCAAAGGATGACTCATAGCGCAATATTATCTATCAATTTGTGGGATAGCCACACAGAACAATGCGCTTCGACAATCAACGTCATAGAGCACACTTTTCAACAAAATGTTTTGTCGCTGCCGGTTATAGACAAAGGCAATTTGATCATGTTGGCGGCTCGGGAGAAAAATGTACTGCAACTTTCTAGTAGTAGATTAGAAGCAGACCACCTGGAACAGACCCTTGGGCTGGAATATAGCAGCATGTATCGTCAACTGAGACGGGCAAACCGATGGCGTAAGCTGGGCAAACTATTTGTTCGGGTTGATCCAGGCCTCGGATGACCCATCATGAGGCACACTATGGCAACGTTCGCAGGTCCACAAGCTAAATGACACTTTGTCATGGCAGCGACCACAAAACTCCCCTTTCAGGATTTTTTCCATGGTGACAGGGTTAGATTCGTATTGTGGTTGGAAAATTTTTGGATGACAGTTATTACAAGTCAACCACTCGGTATGGGCCAGATGAGGGAACCTGACATGCGGCATGTTGGCAGTCTGTTTCATGATGATGTCCATGTCTGTTTCCAACATCATCTCACCGCCATACTCATCGCCACTCAGGCTTCTACGAGGATTAATTTTACCTTCCCGTAGCGCACGGACCCAGTCCACCTTACCACGTCTGTCCTGAGGAAAATCCACCATCGCTTCGACTGGCTCTTGCAATATCTGAATCGCGTCATTTTCCGGGTCATGAATACCGTCCTCAACCAGGCGTGGCGTTTGATAAATTTCTGCAGTTGAGGCCGCACTAAACCCCATAAGAATTACAAAAATAATCGCTATATGACTCCACATATCCTTCCCACCCAAGATTGATGCTTATTTCAAAACGATACGAACTTTCGTCAGTGAATACAAGTAGTTTACTGGTTAAATATATCGCTTAGGACAAATAGAATTGGTGAAATATGAAGGTAATAACAACGATTCCACACTGAATTCACTAGTTTAACTTGGGTACAAACTCTGGTTCCAATATAATCAGCACATCAAGAACTAACCTTTAAGGAAATCGATAATGCCATTCCATCTAAGCAGTATTGTTGCTGCAACTCTCTCATGTTTAATCATGCTGACAACCCCAGTACTTGCCGAACAATTAACTCAACAGCAAATACAACAATTGATAGATAAAGCGAATCAAGGAGATATGCAGGCACAGATGGATCTGGCAAATCGCTATCATGTTGGTGAAGGTGTTGATCAGGACACAAAGCAGGCATCAATCTTGTATCAGAAGTTAGCTGAAAGCGGCGTGGCGGAAGCTCAACTTACTCTTGGCCTGATGTATATCAGGGGGGATGGCATTGAACAGGATAATCAACAGGCTCTGCACTGGCTCAATCTTGCAGCCGAACAGCGTTTGGCATCGGCGCAATATCTATTAGGGCTGGCTTATGCTGAAGGGCATGGTGTGGAAATAGACAACGTTAAAGCTTATATGTGGTACGAAATCGCTGCGGCAATGAGTTATGAAAATGCTGTTGAGGCGCAAGCTGAACTTGCTCTGCAGATGGAACAAGAGGAAATTATACAGGCTGAACAGTTGGCAACGGAATGGTGGATGAAATTCCACCACTAATAGTTGTTTTTATTCAAATTGAGTTCGAAGCGACTAACAGTTCGATTTCATGCTTAGCTTTATCATGACCTGATTCACCCGCCAAGCGAAACCATTTGAGTGCCTTTTGGATATTTTGTGCCACCCCCCAACCATTGCGATACAGGGTGCCGACATAATACTGGGCTTCTGTATCACCTTGATTTGCTGCTGCCAAAAACCACTCGGCAGCTTTATTCAAATCTCGCTCAACTCCTTCGCCATGCATAAATAGCAGTCCAAGATTAAACTGCGCACTTAATTCACCTTGTGAACCAGCAACTTGATACCATTGAATGGCCTTGGCATAGTCTTGCTCAACACCGATCCCTTTATGAAATAGAAATCCAAGACTGGCTTGCGCTGTAGCATAACCTTGGCGTGCTGAATTTTGATACCACATCATGGCTCGTTGAACATCCTGCTCAACGCCTAGCCCGGTTCGATACATATAAGCCAGATTGTTTTGGGCACCAGCATGACCCTGCATTGAAGCCTTATAGAACCAATCAAATGCTATTTTAGCATCCTGATTTACGCCCTCACCATTTAAGTACATATGAGCGATGCTTGTCTGTGCTTCCGGATGTGATTGATTTGCGGCTTTTAGCAACCATTGCATGGCAAGATCATAGTTCTGTTCTAGACCGAGCCCTTTCTTGTACATGTAACCGAGGCTATATTGGGCAAAATTGTAATTCTGTTCGGCTGCCTTTCGATACCATTGAATAGCCACATCGTAGTCAACAGCGACACCTTCACCGTAGTAGTACATATCTGCCAGAGTGTATTGGGCAACAGCTAAATTATTGTCTGCAGCTTTGCTAAGCCATTTCAAGGCTACCCAAGAATCACGTGGCACCCCTTCCGCTTTAGTGTACATATAACCCAGGCTAAATTGCGCATAGGCATCACCTTGTATTGCTGCTTTACGGTACCACTTGGCAGCCTGGGCATAATCCTGTTCCACTCCTTCACCGTAGTAGTAGGCATCTGCCAATTTGCTCTGATGTGAAGGTGTGGCAACATCAAACGCACTGGATTTGCACTCGTATGAAAATTGGCTATTGAGATTATCCTGCTGCCACTCAAAGCAACTTAAATCGACGGTGGCGGTGTTTAGATAGGCAATTGGTTGTCCGGTGCTTGCCGATACCGGAGAGCTTATGAATATAAAGCTTGGAAGAATGGCGATGGCCAGATGCTTAGTAAAATTTTTCACTGCAAACCTCGTAATTCTAGTAAATACAACAGCTTCTAAATTGAATTGCCACTAGATGGTGGGGCAGGATCAATAAGCTCATTTGATATATCGGTATTTTGTGTGCCTATCTTTAATAAAAAAGTAGTGAAAATACGCTATTTTCTATCTCAAGAAAGTCATATCCATGCCGTACTTAACGAGGTAATTTCTCATCAGCATGATGCATTAGGCTTTAATCAAGGAGTAAGATTGAATGACCATCCCCACCCCGCCGCGACGTCGAACCATATTGGTTATATTGGATGGATTTGGAATAAATCCAAGTAAAATTAATAACGGAATTACCTCTGCAGCAACTCCCCGTCTGGATAAATATTTTGAACGTTTTCCGATGGCTGCTCTGCAAGCTTCGGGTGACGCTGTTGGCCTGCCCGAGGGGCAGATGGGTAATTCAGAAGTTGGCCATATGACAATGGGCGCAGGATCAATCATGCGGCAAGACTTGGTGCGCATTAACGACTCAATTGCAGATGGGTCTTTTTACTCAAACCCCGTATTTACCAATGCGATTGAGAAGGCCAAGCGAAGAAATAAACCGCTTCACATTCTCGGCCTGGTATCGGAAGGTGGTGTGCATAGTCATATGCGCCATATGGCTGCGTTATTAGAATTGTGCCATCAAAATGAAGTGAAACCACTGTTGCACGCAATTACTGATGGCAGAGATACACCACCCCAATCTGCGATTGATTATGTAAATAAAATTGAAGCCTTGATAGCCAAGCACAACGGTGCCGTAGCCACAGTGACCGGTCGTTATTTTGCCATGGATCGTGATAAACGCTGGGATCGCACCGAACTCACATGGCAAGCCCTGGTAAATAATCAAGGCAGACCTGCACGTTCCTTTCGTCACGCCATTGAATCGGCCTATGAAGGCGGCGAAACCGATGAGTTTATCCAGCCAACCATTTTGCCAGCTGCAGAACCACTGACCGCCGAAGATGCAATTGTATTTTTTAATTTCCGAAAAGATCGCACTCGACAGATCACTGCCGCCCTATCTAAAACAGAATTTAGTGATTTCGATCGCGGTGAATTTTCGCCAATAAGTGTCAGCTGCATGACCAACTATGACAACTATTTTGATTTACCGTATGCCTTTAGCGAAGAGCAACCCGAAACAACCCTGGCGGAAACCATTTCTAATGCTGGCCTGCGCCAATTTCATTGTTCTGAGACCGAAAAATACGCTCACGTCACTTACTTTTTTAACGGTGGGAAGGGTGAAGCTCATATAAATGAGGATAGGCTGATCATCCCATCACCCAAGGTTTCAACCTATGATGAACAGCCGGAGATGAGTGCCAAGGCCGTCGCCGACACCGTCATTCAGAAAATTCGTGATCGCCAACATGATTTCATTGTGGTGAATTTTGCCAATGGCGACATGGTTGGGCACACAGCAATTCGGGACGCCGTTGTTAAAGCAGTTGAAACACTGGATCATGAAGTAGGACGTGTATTGGATTCAGCCTTAGCAGCAGATTTTTCTGTCATTGTCACGGCTGATCATGGTAATTGTGAATTGCTTGTGGACCCTGACACTGGCAAACCTCATACCCAACATACCACCTACCCAGTCCCCTGCATGATCATCGACCAAGTTAAATGGAAACTTGCGCCAGAAGGTGGATTGAAAGATATCGCCCCCACAGTATTACAGTTAATGGGATTACAAAAACCAGGATCAATGACAGGCAAGTCATTGTTGATTAAACCGATGGATTCATCCTACGTAGCAGCCTGATCCAAAGTTAGACGGGGCTAATGAATAGCCCCCGCCTCCATGCCACTAATGCGGGCAAATGTTTCTGCCATAACCACACCCAGACGATTGGCAAACTGTTCAAACGGATCGGGTTGCACTGTGTAGTCAATCACCTTTTCCTGGCCAATAATTTCACGTGCGACGTAACTGGAACTGCCCAGGCCATCGATCAAACCCAATTCCACACTCTGTTCGCCCGTCCAAATCAGGCCTGAAAATAGCTCCTCACTACCTACCAAGCGGTCACCACGTCCAGCTTTTACGACGTCAATAAACTGCTGATGAATATTACTCAGCATTGATTTGACATGGGTGACATCTGTTTCTTTAAGGGGTGAAAAAGGATCAAGAAAGCCTTTGTTTTCACCCGCCGTTAACATTCGGCGCTCAACCCCCAGTTTTTCCATGCTATCGACAAACCCGAAGGTGCTCATAATGACACCTATCGAACCAACCAGACTGGCTTTGTCAGCATATATTTCATCAGCTGCGGAAGCGATGTAATAACCACCGGAGGCACACATATCAGTAATCACGGCATAGAGAGATTTTTCCGGATATTTCTCACGCAGACGTTTTATTTCATCATAAACATAACCCGCCTGAACCGGACTGCCGCCTGGGCTGTTAATACGCATGATAATACCCGACACATTTTTGGCTTCAAACGCTTCACGTAAACTGGTCACAATATTATCAGCACTCGCGTCTGCGTCATCTGCAATCACGCCGCGCACCTCAATTAAGGCAGTATGTGGTTTACCTATACCAAGCCCGCCATCCTTAGATGGAAGCAAGGCAATTAGAAAGATAACCAGATATGCGACCATGAACAGCTTGAAAAAAATGCCCCAACGCCTGGCTCGCCGCTGTTCCTTCAAGGCTCCCATGGCTAGGTTGCTAATCAACTCACGTTCCCAATCTTCGCTATTGCCACTCTTTTTCATATTTTTCTCATTGATAATTTGATTCTGTGTCCACGGGTCTTCATTCTTTTGGTCGATATCGTCCACTTGCATCAAAGTAATACCTTTAAATATTGTTCGCCAGCCATTGTCCTAATGCCTCTACACTTTGCAGGCAAGCGAGCGGCTGATGATTTGCCAACCGATGTGATTCATGCGCGCCGTACGTCACTGCCACAGCAGCTGTCCCTGCCCGTTGTGCCATTTCCATATCATATTCAGTATCGCCAATCATTATGGTCTTGTGTGGAGGTATACCTAATTCTTCGACGATTTCACGCAGCATCATCGGATCCGGCTTGGAACACGTTTCATCCGCACAACGAGTGGAATGAAAATAGCGTTTACAGCCGGTTTGTTCCAGTGATCTATTTAATCCTTTGCGGCTTTTACCAGTCGCCACTCCAAGCCAGAGACGGCGCTGTTCCAGGTCGTGTAGTATCTCATGAACCCCATTGAAGAGCACTTCCGGCAAGGGGCACGCCACCAAAAAATAGTGACGATAACGTTCAGCAAAGCGAGTTAAAATCTCGGGATCCAGCCCTGGATGAAGCGCATTGATCGCTTCATGCATACCCAGGCCAATCACATTACGGCATTCCAGATCAGATCTGGCGGCTAAAGCAAGATCTTCTCCTGCTGCCTTCAAGGAAGAAACGATGCGGGCGGCAGAGTCCATCAAGGTCCCGTCCCAATCAAAAACCACTAATTCATACTGACTAGACATGATCAAACTAACTTCTTTAGAACAGATTCCAACGATTCATCGAGGGGCGATGTCACTTCAAGATACCCACCATCCCAAGGGAATTTGAGCTGATATGCATGTAAAAACAATCTTTTCAGACCAACTTTACGCATCTGCCGATTAAACTCTTTGTCACCATATTTATCATCCCCAGCCAAAGGGTGGTCGCTGTGAGCAGCATGTACGCGAATTTGATGAGTACGGCCGGTGAAAAGTTCAACCTCCATCAATGTCGCCATCTTAAATCGCTGTTTTGGCGTAAAACGACTAGTCGCCTCTTTGCCATCGCTACTGACCCGTACTATCCGTTCACCTGAGCTAAGCGTGTTCTTGCGCAGTGGCGCATCGATAATTCGGCTACCCCCTCGCCATTTGCCCTTAGACAGCGCCAGGTAAAATTTCTTTACATCCCGCTGACGCATCTCATCGTGCAATGTGCGCAGCGCGGAACGTTTTTTCGAAATCAACAAACAGCCAGAGGTTTCTCTGTCCAGCCGATGTACAAGCTCCAGAGACTTACATTCAGTTTTGAGCTTCCTCATGGCCTCAATCACCCCAAAACTGATGCCGCTGCCACCATGCACCGCGATTCCCGAAGGCTTGTTAAGCACGATCAACCCGGAATCTTCAAAAATAATGTTTTTCTCAATCCGTTCCAGCACACCACGGCCAGGTTCAGCAGCCTGTTCTTTTTTAGCCAACCGCATGGGCGGAATTCTGATCAAATCCCCTGTTTGCAACCTGTATGGTGGCTTGACCCTGCCTTTGTTAACCCGCACCTGACCGGTGCGTAACAGGCGATAAATCATGCTCTTTGGCACGCCCTTGAGTATATTCATTAGAAAATTATCAATTCGTTGATCGGCACGCTCGGCGTCAATCTCAACTATTTGAACCTTCTGATGAGCATTTTCTGATAAATCAGTCATTTATAAACACTTTTTAGGCGATTAATTTGTTTTCAGGCCTGAGGTAACATGCTATATTCGTGAATTGGGTAGCTGGTGTGAGGGGTGGATTCTACACGTTTATCAAACTAGTCCATCCAATAGTGCAATACAGAAAGTGCCTTTTTTAGGCTGCGCGCACAAAGCCTGCGCGATGAACCAAAGATACATAAGTATTGTCGATAATTAGGCAAAGCTGCCAATAACATAATGCGACACAGGAAAAAATTTTATCACTTCATGACTGAGATATGAATGTCGATGAAGTGGCGCAATCAATGCGCATTGCCCAGTGGGGCTAATTTAGAAATTGTTAATTAATGAATATAGGCGTACCCGTAAAATACGGGAAGCTGAACGGACACTGTCAGTGAACAGCAGAACCAAGCAGGTCGATAACAACGGATTCGACAACACGGAGAAACTTTTTTGACGATTCTTCGTATGTGGGTAACGAGAATATACGGCCAGCTAGCGTGATCATCCATTTGGATGAACTATACACACGCTGCACTACAGGTGTATTACGGAAAACAAAATACGTTCAGTCTCCTCCGCTGTGTAAATGCGGACTACGTCATGGAGACATAATAAAATGAAAAGAATGTTAATCAACGCAACTCAGAAAGAGGAGTTGCGTGTTGCGTTAGTGGATGGACAACGCCTCTACGACCTCGATATCGAACTTCCCGGCCGGGAACAGAAAAAAGCCAATATCTACAAAGGAAAAATCACCCGCATCGAGCCCAGTCTTGAAGCGGCGTTTGTGGATTATGGCGCCGAAAGACATGGCTTTCTACCACTTAAAGAAATTGCACCAAGTTGTTATAGCAGCGAACCTGAAGACGAAAACCGTCGTCCCAACATCAAAGAAATATTGAAAGAAGGTCAAGAAGTAGTCATTCAGGTAGACAAGGAAGAGCGTGGCAACAAAGGCGCCGCCTTGACAACTTTCATCAGCTTGGCAGGCCGTTATCTTGTGCTGATGCCTAACAACCCGCGTGCCGGAGGTGTTTCCCGCCGCATTGAGGGTGAAGAACGCAGCGAGCTGCGCGAAGCCATGGCAGCAATGAATATCCCTGAAGGGATGGGTGTAATTGTACGCACTGCGGGTGTGGGTAAAAGCGTTGAAGAATTACAATGGGACCTGGATTATCTGGTTCGCCTGTGGCAGGCCATTGATAAAGCAGGCAAGGAACGCTCTGCACCATTTCTTATTTACCAGGAAAGCAACCTGATCATTCGCGCCATTCGCGATTATTTCCGCCAGGATATCGGTGAAATTCTGATGGATGATAAAGAGGTATTTGACTACGCCCAGGATTTCATGAGCCAAGTGATGCCTCATAATAAGAAGAAGGTGAAGTTTTATGACGACACTGTTCCACTCTTCTCTCGTTACCAAGTAGAAAGCCAGATTGAAACCGCATTTCAACATGAAGTTCGCCTGCCATCCGGAGGTGCCATCGTCATCGACCGTACTGAGGCCCTGGTGTCCATCGATATCAACTCTTCGCGTGCCACTCAAGGGGGGGACATTGAAGAGACCGCGCTAAACACCAACCTGGAAGCCTCTGATGAAATTGCCCGCCAGTTGCGCTTGCGCGACCTTGGCGGTCTCATCGTTATCGATTTTATCGATATGACCCCATCACGTAACCAGCGCGAAGTGGAAAATCGTCTGCGCGAGGCCCTAAAAATGGATCGCGCTCGCGTCCAGGTCGGCCGAATTTCACGCTTTGGACTGCTGGAAATGTCTCGCCAACGCCTGCGCCCTTCGCTGGAAGAGTCTATTCAGACCACTTGCCCGCGCTGTAAAGGTGAAGGATCTATTCGAAACGTCGAGTCAACAGCCCTTTCAATTTTGCGTTTGATTGAAGAAGAGGCGATGAAAGAAAAATCTGCCCGAATTGAGGCACAGCTGCCGCTGCAGGTAGCTACTTTTCTGCTGAATGAGAAACGTACCGCAGTCAGTGAGGTTGAGGCACGCCATGACATACATGTAGTACTGGTACCCAACCCCTCGCTCGAAACGCCCAATTATGAAGTAAGACGTATTAAGAGCGACGGCGCCAAAGATATTGATAGCACCAGCAGTTACCAGATTATCAAAGAGATCGAACCAGAAGAGGAACAAGTCGGCAAACGACAAGTGCGAGCAGAAAAACCCGCCGTCAGAAGCATTCAGCCTTCCACCCCGGCACCGGCACCCTCGGCTCAACCACCACAGGCATCATCGGCACAACGCGATGCCGAAGCAGGATTTATCAAACGCATGTGGAACGGTCTGTTTGGTGGTACTAAAACAGAACCGGTTGAAGAAGAAACCAAGCAACAAGAAGCGGAAACAACCAGCAAGCCGGCGTCAACCAGTACTGACCAATCACGTGGCACTAGCGGCCGTGGCCGCTCATCTTCACGCCGTGGTGGAGGCCAGTCACGTGGCCGTGGTGGTCAAAACCGGCGTAGCTCTTCAAATCGCAAGCAGTCTGACGCAGAGAAAGTAGATAAAACAGGAAAAGCAGAGAAATCTGAAACTGTTGCTAAAGCTGAAAATACAACTGAAGGCTCAACTCAGGCCGATGCTGAAAAGCCTGCCAGTGGTAATGAAAGTCGCCGTGGCCGCCGCGGTGGGCGCCGGCGCCGCAAACCATCTGGCGGCCAATCCCAGCAACGGGATGCCAGTGGCAACAGTAGCGAATCAAGCGGCAAACCCCCAAATCAGGAAAGTGCTAATACTTCTTCGCCTTCTGATACCAAGCAGAAGCGCCAAGACAATCAATCCAAACCTGATGCTGGTGACAAAAACAAGTCGCAACCTGAAACGGCTAAGAAATCATCTGTTACGCCTGACAGTAGTCAAACGACAACCGAGACCGCGGTAAAGACAAAACCTAAAACAGATAAGGTACAGCCAAAAACAACGAATAAAGCCAACTCAGACGTTAGTCCAGTTGCGGATATCAAACCCAAAGCGGTTGAACCTGTGCAAAAGAGTATGGATCTTTCTCCCGCAAAACCCAAAGACACATCAGGGGCTGACACCAGCTCAGAAAAGCAGGGTGCACAGGAGTAAGGCAAACTGACTCTGGCGGGCTACTCATTAATCGAATGACTAGCTCGCCTCCTCGGCTTCAAAAGTGTTCTGTGCGAATATCCTTCAATAGGCCTTCAGCCGCCGCCTCAATCAGGTCTAGCACCTTCTCAAAACCACTCACACCACCATAATAAGGATCTGGCACTTCTCGTTCCTGCATTCCAGTGGCAAAATCAAGAAACAAGCGTAGCTTGTGCCCATGGCCATCAGGGCAAATTATTTCGAGTTGCTGATAATTGTCATCATCCATGGCTAAAACATAGTCAAAGCATTCAAAATCGGTAGCCTTGACTCTACGTGCCCTGAGTGGGCTGAGATCAATTCCACGGCGCCACGCTGCCTCTTGGGCACGTGGATCCGGTGCTTCTCCGACATGGTAGGCATGAGTACCTGCTGAATCGACCTGAATTAAATGACCAAGCGATTGATCATCAACCATTTTTCGAAACACACCGTCCGCGGTTGGTGAGCGGCAGATATTGCCCATACAAACAAAAAGAACTTTAACCATGTCCCACTTCCAAAAATTAGTTATACGTTTAGTTAGTATTTTTAGTCTAAAATAACACTATAAGTAATTACGAGGTTCGGCAACATGCACACCCAGTTAAACGTGGACAACCTTCGTAACCTCATTGGTCACGAGGTTCATTATGAAGGCAGGCGCTGTAAAATCATCGAAGTGTTGGAAGATATTCCTGCGGTGATTCTGCAACACCATGAACAGCATACAACTATCCAGCCTGACCAACATGGCGAGGCACATCGCAAAGTCCCCCGTACCATTACCTTACCCGTAATGGATCTGGATAGTGGTGGTTTTCACCCCGCATTCACCAATCTGAACCTATCCCACTTACTCTAATGCCTGCCTGACACGTTGCAGGTCTCTTTCAGTATCCACCCCTGCGACAACTGACTCCTGTGCCTCTGCCACATGAATTTTATGGCCATGCCATAACACCCTAAGCTGCTCAAGCGACTCCATCATTTCCAAATCACATGCAGGCCAACTGACATACGTCTTTATGAATCCAGCTCGATAAGCATACAAACCAATATGGCGATAATGCAGCGCCTTTTCCGGCAGCTCTTCGGTTGTGATTGAAAAGGCATCTCTATCCCATGGAATCGCTGCTCTGCTGAAATAAATAGCAAAGCCCACTCGATCTGTAATCACTTTTACAACATGGGGATCAAACAGATCAGCAGCACTATGAATCTGTTCGGATAATGTTGCTACACTGGCCTGATCGTAATCACTGAGATTCTGCGCCACCTGATGAATCAGCGCGGCTGGCATCATGGGTTCATCACCCTGCAAATTAACAACAATTGCATCATCATCCAGGCCAGATTTAGTCACCACCTCAGAAAGGCGTTCTGTGCCAGAGCGATGCTCTGATGAGGTCAAACAAACATCCGCACCAAAACCAGCCCCTGCATCAGCCACACGTTGATCATCCGTGGCAATGATAACCTTATCTGCCCCACTCTCCTTAGCACGTTCATAAACATGCTGGATCATCGGTTTGCCAGCGATATCAACTAATGGCTTACCTGGTAGACGGGTGGAATCATATCGCGCCGGGATGATAACGTTGAATTGCACTTACTCAACCTCTTCCGCCGTGAGCTTGCGCGCCTCATCTTCTAGCATGACTGGGATGTCATCACGAATCGGATAAGCCAGCCGGTCAGGCTTGCATATCAGCTCGTTCTGCTCTTTATGGTAATGCAATGGTCCCTTGCAGATTGGGCAAACCAATATATCTAATAATTTTCTGTTCATCGCTGTGCCTGTAAAAATATTAATCAGTCAGTTTCTTCAGCATTTGTAATATGCGCATCGCAAATGCTTCAGACAAATGCGCCTCAACAGGAACATACCACATTTGCTGATTTGCAAATCGACGACATTTTACCGCATCTTTCTCGGTCATGAGGATGGGTAGATCATCACCAAATGCCAAATCATGCGGCTCAAAACGATAATGATCCGGAAATGGATGTTCAATCACGTCCAAGCCTCGGCTTCGGAGCAAGTGAAAAAATCGCTGCGGATTTCCAATACCCGCCAGGGCATGGACCTGCTGTCCGACAAACTCATCAAATGAGTGGACAATTTCATAATTCAACACCGACCTGATTTTGTCTGCCTCAAGCTTCATGGCAATTTCTGCCCGACCTGGCTGGCCGTTGGCAATGACAAAATCCACTTCATCAAGACGCGACAAGGGCTCACGCAAGGGCCCAGCAGGCAAACAATGACCATTTCCGAAACGGCGCTCGCCATCCACGACTGTGAGCTCGATATCCCGCTGTAATCGATAATGCTGCAGTCCATCATCTGTGATGATGACATCGCAGGCTTCATGTTTGAGTAATACATTTGCAGCAGTCACGCGGTCAGGGGCGGCCGCAATTGGACAAGCACAGCGTTGCGCCAACATGACTGGCTCATCACCCACCATTTGCGGATCACTGTCAGCGCGCACCTGCTGAGGCCAACGCTCAGCCTGACCGCCATAGCCGCGTGAAACGATTCCGGGATGATACCCGGCTTTACGTAACAACTTTACCAGCCATACCACTAAGGGCGTCTTGCCCGTGCCACCAACACTGATGTTGCCGACGACGATTACCGGCACAGCAACAGAATAACTGCGCAACAGGCCACGCTTATAGGCCTGGCGTCTAATCGCCACAAGCGCGCAGAACAACCATGAGATTGGCAACAGCCAAAAAGGAGCACGGGAGGAATACCAATAGCGTTCTAGCTTAGTCATAAGCTAGGTTTTATCAGGCGCAGGGAATTATCGCAATTATTGCTTGCTTTGATTACGCGTCGCGATCGACATTCGCACCAAGCCAATCTGCCGGGCCGCGTCCATTGCCGTCACCACAGACTGGTGCGGTGCATTGGCGTCAGCGCTGATTATCACCGGCGGATTATCACGATCACCCTTAGCTTTGCGCAGGGCGAGCTTCAGGGTATCGAGTTGAGTATTGATGACCAGGTTATGATCGATGTAATAACGGCCTTCACTGTCGATCACCACTTCCAGAGGATTGCCGACTTGTTCCATTGGTTGATTAGAGGCTTCTGGTAGGTCAATTTCGATTTCAGACTCATCTCTGAAGGTCGTTGTCACCATGAAGAAAATCAACAATAGAAATACCACGTCAATGAGTGGTGTCAAATTGACGGAAATCTCCTCACGACGAAATTTACGCAGATTCAAGTTGCTAGCCCTCCGTTAAATCTTGCTCACGCAGACCTAACAGAACCTCAACCAGTTTTAGCGACTCCTGTTCCATCGAAATCACCAGCTCATCCACCTTGCGCTCAAAATAGCGATAACACATCAGAGTGGGAATAGCGATTGCCAACCCCGCCGCCGTGGTAATCAGGGCTTCAGAGATACCGCCTGCCAACTGGTTGGCATCACCCACCCCCTGTACCGTGATGGCTGTAAAGACTTTAATCATACCGATAACTGTACCCAGCAGACCCAGCAACGGAGTGACCAGTGAAATTGTCCCCAGGGTATTGAGGAATCGCTCCATCTCCACCACCACTTGACGTCCGGTCTCTTCGATTGCTTCCTTCATGATGGCGCGATCATGGTGGCGATTAAGCAGGCCTGCCGCCAAAATCCGGCCCAGCGGTGAACCGCTCTGCAGTTGTTTTATCTTGGAGGTATCGAGTTCATTATTTTTGATCCAGGTCCATATCTGGGCCAACAGGTGTTTTGGGCAGATCCTGTTTTTCTGCAAGGCCCAAACACGCTCGCCGATGATTGCCACAGCAACAATCGAGCATAGAACGATGGGGATCATTAACCAACCGCCAGACTTTACTATTTCAAACACTGAAGCTAGCTCCTTCCTTAGATATAATGTTTTTGCTAATCATACTTATTTTTCGGTCGCCACCAAGGGTTGTTTAGGAAAATGTGTCCAATATCGACGATTTAAATATCGATATCCCTGTGGTGGCGTAATTTCTTCCCTGTCAAAACGCATCACAATAGCCCCGTGCTGACCTGACATCAGTACCTCGGCGCCCGAATTTTCATATCTGTCGACGACCTCTTGGCGCGGCAGTTTATAGCGGTTGCGATATCCTACCGGAAACAGAGCCCATCGTGGTGAAACCGCTTGAATAAAACCATCTGTTGATGAGGTTTTGCTGCCATGATGGGGAACCACCAGAACATCCGATCGCAATTCCGTTGCAAACTGTTCACTCAGACTAATTTCGGCATATTTTTCAATATCACCAGTCAACAGCATTGAACCAGCCGTGGTACTCACCTTCAACACGCAGGAATTATTGTTTTCATCACTGCTAAATTGGCTGTCAGGGTGAAGCATTTCAAAACCCACCCCATCCCAGCTCCAGCCCTGCCCTGCCTCACATTTCACTGCGCCAAATTCAGATAACTGATCTGGCGCGCTTGAAAGTGTTTTTATAGCAGGCATGAATTGCAACAAACTCTCAGTACCGCCAATATGGTCATTATCGGCATGACTGATAATCAGAGTATCAATCTGACTGATGCCCCGGCTGAGCAGGTAGGGCAAAACCACCGCCTCCCCCGTATCAAAACTATCACTAAATTTGGGCCCCGTATCAAATACCAGTGTCTTGTGCTGGGTCTCAATCACCGCAGCGAGACCTTGCCCAACATCAAGCAGGGTAAATTGCGCCTCGCCCTGTTGTGGCTTGGGGTGTGGCAACACAAACGCACATAACAACCAAACCCCACCCAACCAGCGACCCGGCCAGCCACGCGGTGCTAACAACCAGACAGTGCCAATACAAGCAGGAATTATTACCCATGGTCCGACAAATGCCTGATAGATTTGTGCCGCTGGTAACGTAGCAAGCCAGTCTAAAATTGGCCATAACCAGTGCAGGCAATAATCAGCCAGTTGTAAAAGTGCCTGGCCAACGACGGGCACAACATTTATCAACAGCGCACCCATTAAAACCAGTGGGACCACCAACAAACTGACGACAGGGACTGCAATCAGATTCGCCAAAGGTGAGATCAATGAGGCCTTTTGAAACAGCAGCAGAGTTAATGGCAGCAAGGCAATGGCGATCAGAAAATGGACCTTGCCCCACTTGGCCCAGCCGGAGTTTTTATTCAAACGCCCTGTGAAACCAAACAGAATCATCGCCACCGCTGCAAAAGATAGCCAAAAACCCGCATCCATTACTGCCAAGGGATCAAACAAAAGGACGATAAACAGGGCCAGGATTAAGCCATCCAGCGGTTGTCTATGTCGCTGCCAAACAATAGACACCATGAACACTACCACCATGATCAGCGCCCGCTGCGTCGGGATAGAGAACCCCGCCAGGGCAGCATAAACCAGTGCCGCCAGTATGGCTGCCAGCGCTCCCGCTTTGCTTGCCGGGCAGTAGAGCAACAATCGAGATGAGCGACCCCAACACCAGCGCAGAAGAAAAAAAGCCAAGCCGGCAACGAGTCCGACGTGCAGGCCCGAGATGGCCATTAAATGATTGGTCCCGGTTTTGACCAGCACCTGCCATTGTTGCTCTGAAATCTGCTGCCGCATACCTATCGCAAGAGCCTGAATCATGCCTTTGAATTGACTCTGCTCGAGCGCAAAATCAATCTGCATAGCCAAATCAGCTCGATAGGAATCCAGCCAAAAACCTGGACCAGCATCCATTCCTAGAAAATGGTTTTCTTCACCCTGACGCACATAACCCGTGGCACGAATACCATGGCGAAACAGCCATGCTTCATAGTCAAAACCACCAGGATTCATAAATCCATGCGGCTGTTTTAATCTTACTTTTAGCTGCCAGCGCTGCCCCACATGTAACATTTCAGATGTGCGATACCAGTTAAGCCGTATCTTGTCTGGCACACTGGAATTATCCAATTTCTGGTTCAAAACACGCTCAAGCTCAAATACAAAACGTTGACCAAATTGCTTGTGTTCAGGCAGGGAAACGATGACCCCTTCAATAACAAGATCCCGCCCTTCCAGCTCAGCGGGAAGCGTCGTACCCAGTATTGAAGCGGCCTGAATGAGGGCCACCAGAAAGCCATTCAGCAGCCAACAGGGAATTTTGAGTGGTTTAAACCAGACGGATAATGGTAGGCTTATGGCCAAAAGACCGGCCCAGCGGCCGTCCGGCAAAACGGACAGTTGCTGAAAAATAACGATACCGGCAAGAAAGGCAAGAGTTGCACTTCGCACTTGATTATTCTTATTTTATTTCAGAGACTTGAACAACTACGATCCCGTGTGCAGGGCACAATATTAGAAGAACAGTATGCCCCGGAAGCTGATTAAACGCTACCTACCTGACCATCATAAACTCAGGGAACACAAACTCCTGAAATGTTTTGGCGCCCTGCTGCACGACCCTAACATCTGGCATTTGAATCGGCGTTCTGTCGCTGGAGGGGTTTTTGTAGGACTGTTTTGCGCCTGGACCCCGGTTCCTTTTCAGATGCTGATCGCAGCTGCAATTGCGATTGCCGCTCGCGTCAACCTGCCTATTTCTGTGGCCCTGGTGTGGATTACCAACCCTATCACTATGCCACCGATGTTTTACTCCGCATACAAGCTCGGCAGCTGGGTCCTGGGCACCCCGGTGCATGATATTACCTTTGAGCTTTCCTTTGAGTGGATTATGGCCGAGCTAGGCCATATATGGCAGCCTTTTCTATTCGGCTGTTTACTGCTGGGCCTGGCTTCAGCCCTGACTGGTTATCTGGTGGTAAGGATCTTTTGGCGTTTCCATATATTCCAATACCTAAAGAGAAGACGCCTGCGGCGCAAACGGAGAAAACAGGCTACTAAGTCTCCTTAGGCGGGATTAAGTCGCCCATCCTCTAGCTTCAACATCCGATCCATCTGGCCCGCCAGCGACAGGTCATGCGTTACCACCAGAAAGCTGGTGCCCAGCTCCTGATTCAACTCCAGCATCAATCCATAGACATTATTGGCAGTATGCAGATCCAGGTTTCCGGTCGGCTCATCGGCAAGCACACATTGTGGCTTCGTAACCAAAGCACGGGCGACTGCCGCCCGTTGTCGTTCACCACCAGATAGCTCGCCTGGTTTGTGCCGAATTCGATGAGCCAAACCGACCTTATCCAACATTTGTTCCGCCTGCCCGGCAGCGGCATCCGGTTTTTCACCCCTGATTAAAAGCGGCATAGCCACATTTTCAAGGGCGCTAAATTCGGGCAACAAGTGATGAAACTGATAGACAAAACCCAGTGTTTGATTACGCACATCACCACGCTGCTTTTCATTCATGCCAGTAAAATTTTTATCGTTGATTCGCACCTCACCCTGACTTGGTATATCAAGACCACCCAATAAATGCAGTAGAGTGCTTTTACCTGAACCTGATGCCCCAACGATTGCCAGGCGTTCACCTTTGTTCACAGTCAGATCAATCGAGGTCAATACATCAACAGACAGACCACCCTCAACAAAGCGTTTGGAAAGTCCTTGGCATGAAAGAATCACATCACTCATAACGCAATGCCTCGGCCGGTTGAGTGCGGGATGCATGCCAGGCGGGATAAAGCGTCGCAATCAGACTGATAGAAAAGGCAATCACACTAATCGTTAGCACATCATTAAATCGCATTTCTGAGGGTAGTTCACTAATGTAGTAAACATCGGGAGACAAGAACTTTCTGCCAAGAGCCTGCTCAATTGCAGGCACAATAACATCAACATTGGAAGCCAGAGTAATTCCGCCAATCACACCCAGCAAGGTGCCAAATGTTCCAATCACCACACCTTGGACCATAAAGATCCGCATAATGCGACCTGGGCTGGCACCCAGTGTGCGCAAGATAGCGATATCGGCTTTTTTATCAGTCACCACCATAACCAGGGTGGATACGATATTAAAGGCGGCCACCATGACGATCAGGGTAAGAATGATAAACATAACCATCTTTTCTGTTTTGACGGCGCGGAAGAAGTTGGAATGCTGGCGCGTCCAATCACTAATGACATAACCGCGCGGTAAATCCTGCACCATCAACTGGGTCAGATAGGGTGCATCAAACATATCTTCAAGTTTAAGCCGCAGGCCCGTGATCTGACCAGGCTTGAGAAAAAGTTTGGCTGCATCTTCGAGATGAATCAGTGCCAGGGCGCTGTCGTATTCATACATGCCTGCTTCAAACACACCTACGACAGTAAAGCGTTTCAGGCGCGGCATAATCCCAACGGGCGTCACGTTTGCTTGAGGTGTCACCAAGGTCACCTTTTCCCCGACTCTGACACCCAGCCGCCGGGCTAATTCCTGACCCAGGATGATATTAAATTCGCCCGCCTTAAGATCAGTCAGAGAACCAATCTCCATCTCTTGATGCAGTGTTGACACCTGGGGTTCCAAGTCTGGTGATACACCACGAATGATGGAACCACTCACCCCGGCACCGGCGGTCAGCATCCCTTCAGCGCTAATATAGGGTGCCTTACCTATGATTTGGGGATATTGCTCAAGTTGAGGTGGCAACAGTTGCCAATTATCCATCCCTTGCCTGGCGCCACTGATTACCATGTGAGATGCCACACCGAGAATACGCGTGCGTAACTCTTTTTCAAAGCCGTTCATTACCGATAATACGGTAATCAATGCCGTCACCCCCAACGCAATACCAGCAATCGAGATAAACGATATAAAGGAAATAAAGTGATTACGGCGCTTGGCGCGCGTATAGCGCAAACCGACAAAAATATCTAAAGGCTTAAACATTAGTTTTGATTAAATTCTGCGCAATTTAGAAATCTGCGCAACATATTCCTGTTTGGTTATTCTGCTGCCGGACATTGTCGCCTTAAACAGCACTCACTACAACGAGGCTTTTTCCGGCACACATCCTTGGCGTGTATGACAATCAAGGCATGATACTCGTTATATAAGGTCACTTGTTCATCACCTGGAATTATTTTTTTACTCAACTCAGTTTCAAACGAATGACGTAAAACTTCATACCCTTCTTCACCCGTCACAAGCTCCAAGCGTGAAAACAAGCGCCGGGTATAGGCATCAATGACAAACACCGGTCGCTCAAAGGCGTAGAGCATCATATCATCTGCCGTCTCATGGCCAACACCGTTGACTGATAACAGCCCATGGCGTAACGAAGCATCGTCCCATTGACGTAGAGCGGACTCACCACCTTGTTGCAAAAACCAGTTACAAAAGTTCTGCAGACGTTTGGCCTTGACGTTGAAGTATCCTGCCGACCTGATTAGCTCAGCCAATGTCGGCGCAGGCATAGCGGCAATCTTTTTAGCTGTCAGCGACTTTGCCTGTTTCAGACTAGTGATTGCCTTTTCGACATTGCTCCAGGCGGTATTCTGGGTCAATACCGCGCCGACCATCACCTCAAACGGCGTATCACCCGGCCACCAGTGTTGTGGACCATACTGTTTAGATAAGGCTCGATAAACTGACAGAAATGTCATTTACGTTTTTTATAGACTGACTGTCTGGCCTTAGCCTTGATTGGCTTTTTGCGTCCTTTGTGAGTGCTACGCTTACTGGGCTTCTCATCCTCAATCATATCTTCTACCAAGGGAAGACCAACACTCTTACGTAATTGATTAATATCAGTTCGCATCAACTCATCCCATTCCCCCGATTTAAGCCCTCGCCGTAAAATGATAGAGCCAAAACGAATTCGCGATAAACGACTGATCCGTACTCCTTGAGACTCCCACAAGCGCCGAACTTCGCGATTGCGCCCCTCTTGCAAGGTTACGTGATACCAATGGTTGGCCCCCTGGCCACCAGCATCACGAATGCTGTTGAAAGAGGCCATCCCATCTTCTAATTCAACACCTTTGCGCATCTGACGCAGCATGGCATCACTGACTTCACCCAGCACGCGTACCGCATATTCTCGTTCTATTTCTGCTGACGGATGCATGAGGCGATTTGCCAACTCACCATCGGTAGTTAATAAAATCAGACCACTGGTATTGATATCAAGACGCCCAACCGCAATCCAGCGGCCGCTGCGTAAGTGCGGCAGCTTTTGATAGATAGTTGGACGACCCTCGGGATCAGAACGAGTACAGATCTGACCTTCAGGCTTATGATAGGCAAGAATACGATGTTTGACTTCAGGGCGGCGGTTAAGTCGGATGATCTTACCATCAAGGCGCAACGTGTCGGTCAGTTCGGCCTTCTCACCCAGTTTGGCAATATTGCCATTCACGCTGATACGTCCTTGCTCGATCATTCGCTCAGCTTCGCGGCGTGAGGCGATACCTGCTGAGGCCAACAGTTTTTGAATACGCTCGATCACGGTGAACTACACAGCGGCTTCAGTCTTGGATTCTTCCAACTCATCAGTTTCGATGTCCAGTTCCGAAACGTCATGCTCTTCAACAGTTGAATCAGCAACTACATCTTCTGCAGACTCATCACTTATCTGCTGTTCTGTAATTATTTCAACGGGGGTCTCTTCTTGCTTAGCTGTTGCGTCCCCGGTCTCGCCTGCAATGACGGGCGGCTCGACAGATAGCCCTGTTTCAGATTCGATATGCAACTCGCTGGGCTCCTCAACAGATTCTTCAGCAACGGGTTCCTCTGCGATTTCGATATTTGATTCTTGTGCAATAGAATTATCTACAGCTTCCACATCGTTTTCGAGATCAACATCTTCAGCGTTTGCTACATCGAGAGGAAGAACCGTTGTTTGGTCTGCGTCTGGTTCTGACTCAGATTCGTTGACTGCTTGCTCCTCACCCTGCTTAGGCGATTCTTTGTCACCAAAATCGAGTTCGCGTTCGATACTTTCAATATTGCGCAATTCAGCCAGGGGCGGCAGATCACTCAGACTTGTCAGGCCGAAATAATCAAGAAAGTTTTTAGTGGTGGCGTAAAGCGCGGGTCTCCCCGGCACATCGCGGTGACCAATGACACGAATCCATTCTCTTTCCAGCAATGATTTAACGATATGAGAGCTGACGCTGACGCCACGTACATCTTCAATCTCACTGCGGGTTATCGGTTGGCGGTAGGCGATTAAGGCCATGGTTTCGAGCACGGCACGGGAATATCTGGCCGGTTTTTCTTCCCACAGGCGTGCCACCCATTCAGCCAGGTCAGCTTTAACTTGATAGCGAAAACCACTACTGACTTCTTTCAATTCAATGCCACGTAATTCGCAATCAGCCTGCAAACTCTCCAGTGCTTCACGAATTTCATCACGACTGGGTTGATCTTCATCTAAAAACAGTGCCAGGAAATGATCAACGCTGAGTGGTCGGCCCGCGGCCAGCATTGCCCCTTCGATGATCTGTTTCAGTTTTTCAGGATTAGCTTTCATGGACATTCTGGTGTGCCTTTACGTAGATAGGTCCAAAGGGTTCAGTTTGTATCATTTCAATCAGACGTTCTTTAATTAATTCAAGGATGGCCAGTAATGTAACGACTACCCCCATACGTCCTTCCTGGACCGTAAACAGCTGCGTAAATTCGGTGAATGTATCCGGATTGACCGCAGCCAAAACGCTGGTCATACGTTCACGTACCGACAGTGCTTCACGTTGGATATGGTGTGAGGAGAACATATCTGCACGGCGCAGCACATCCTGGAATGCCAACAGGATCTCTTTCAATTCAACATCTGGCTGTGGTTTAACCAGTTTTAAATCGGGTGCCTTGGCGCCTGTTTCAAACACATCACGGCCGACACGCGGTAATTCATCAATATCTTCAGCCGCTTTTTTATAGCGCTCATATTCTTGCAGACGACGCACGAGCTCGGCACGTGGATCATCTTCATCTTCGTCTGCACTCTCTGGCCGCGGCAATAACATACGTGACTTGATCTCGGCCAACATGGCCGCCATCACCAGATATTCAGCCGCCAGTTCAAAGCGCATATCTTTCATCATGTCGATGTACTGCATGTACTGGCGGGTAATTTCAGCAATCGGTATATCTAGTATTTCGAGATTCTGGCGCCTGATCATGTACAACAGCAGATCAAGAGGCCCTTCAAAGGCTTCTAAAAAGACTTCCAGTGCATCAGGTGGAATATAAAGATCCTGCGGTAACTGAGTAAGCGCCTCACCATGAACCAGCGCAAAAGGGATTTCCTGTTGCTGGGCATCTTCAGTGGTATGAGGTGTAGCAGTCGTGTCTTGTGTCTCAGTCATCGATTAACGATACTCCAGGCCCATTGATTGACGCACTTCTTCCAAAGTCTTACGTGCCTCTTCCCTAGCTTGTTCACTCCCCTCATTGATTAGATTGCGAACGAGGTTGGGGTTATTGATAAACTCTTCTGCCCGTTCTCGCATGGGTGCCTGTTCTTTAATCACTTCATCTATCACAGGCTGTTTGCAATCAAGGCAACCAATACCCGCTGAGCGACAGCCCTGTTGCACCCACTCCTTCACCTCGTCGTCCGAATACACCAAATGCAACTGCCACACAGGGCACTTCTCTGGCTCCCCCGGATCAGTCTTGCGCACGCGGGCCGGATCGGTCGGCATGGTCCGCAGTTTCTTCTCTACCTCGGCTGGGTCTTCCCGCAGACCAATGGTATTGCCATACGACTTTGACATCTTCTGTCCATCCAGCCCCGGCATTTTTGAAGCCTTGGTCAGCAGTGGCTGAGGTTCAGGCAGGATTATTTTACCCCCACCCTCAAGATAACCGAAGAGTCTTTCGCGGTCATTTAAGGTTATATTTTGCTGAGACTCCAGCAAGGCCCGTGCTGTTTCAAGCGACTCATCATCACCTTGTTCTTGATATTTCTTACGCAACTCTTTGTAGAGTTTGGAGTTTTTCTTTCCCATTTTCCTGGCGGCCGCTTCAGCCTTATCTTCAAAGCCTGTCTCACGACCGTAGAGATGATTAAAACGGCGCGCCACTTCACGGGTCAATTCAATATGGGCTACCTGATCTTCACCGACAGGTACCAGGCCAGCTTTATACATAAGGATGTCTGCACTTTGTAGCAGCGGATAACCAAGAAACCCATACGTGGCCAAGTCTTTCTCTTTCAACTTTTCCTGTTGATCCTTGTAGGTGGGTACGCGCTCAAGCCAACCCAGAGGGGTCATCATGCTCAACAACAGGTGCAGCTCTGCATGTTCAGGCACTTGTGACTGGATGAACACCTTGGCCGAACCTGGATTGACACCCGCCGCCAGCCAGTCGATCACCATATCCCAAACACTCTCGGCAATGATGGCGGTGTTGTCGTATTCAGTGGTCAGGGCGTGCCAGTCCGCTACAAAGAAGAAGCAGTCATATTCGTGCTGCAGCTGGACCCAGTTTTTTAAAACCCCGTGATAGTGCCCCAGATGAAGCTTTCCAGTCGGACGCATCCCGGACAGAACGCGTTGGTGTTGGCTTGGAACCGTGTTCAAATATTCCTCCTGAGTTTCTTTATTAACTTTTTAAGCTTAATATGTTAGTGATCTTAACCATATAAAGCATTTATGAATGAACTAAGAGTGGAGAGAGAAATACCGCCAATTGAACTAAGTACGCCCAAAACTATATATAAAACTGGGGATAAAATTAATCCTAACCAACCTATTACCAGTAATCCTAACAAAATAAAGAATCCATAAGGCTCAATTCTAGAGAATTTATAAGCAAGTGGACCGGGCAGAATACCGGTCATGATACGGCCACCATCCAATGGAGGTAATGGTAACAAGTTCAATACCATCAATACACTATTGATAAAAATACCAGCTGAGCATACAAATAATCCGTAAACAACAGTACTTTCGCTTCCACTTAAACCCACTAATAGTCGCATCAAAATAGCCCACATTACGGCCATGACTAAGTTTGCCATGGGTCCAGCGAGTGCAACGATGGCCATGTCCCGCTTCGGATTGCGGAGGTTCTGCCAAGTCACGGGCACCGGCTTGGCCCAGCCAAAAATAAAACCACCCAGCATAAGCAGAACCAATGGCACAAAAACAGTGCCGATGAGATCTATATGTTTAAAAGGATTGAGTGTTAACCGCCCCATCATATAGGCGGTCGGGTCACCTAAACGTTTCGCTACCCAGCCATGGGCGACCTCATGCACAGTAATAGCGAAAAGAATTGGAAGCGTCCATACGGCTATTTTCTGTACCAGGCTTAATTCCATCATCGGGGCAGTATAACCTGTAGTTTTACTTCATCCATTTATTTACTAATTTTATTCAGGATAGGGTCATAACTTAATGTATAACATTAAGTTAAAGCACAAGCTCATCTGCCCCTTTTCCACGGCGTACGATTTCGGGAACTTCGCCCAACATTTCTATTACGGTGGTTGGCTCCAGACCGCAATAGCCACCGTCGATGATCAGATCCACCTGGTTGCCCATCGTGTCTTTCATTTCGTAGGGATCAATCATTGGAAACTCATCCCCGGGCAAATGCATTGTCGAGCTTAACATTGGCTCACCCAGCTCATCCAGAAGCGCCAGAGTGATGGCATTATCCGGCACACGAATCCCAATTGTTTTACGTTTTGGGTGCAGTAAGCGCTTTGGCACAATCTTCGTTGCCGGCAGTACGAAGGTATAAGGCCCTGGAGTGATGCCCTTGATCAGGCGATAGGCAATATTGTCGACCATGGCATACTCAGACATCTCTGCCATGTGACGGCAGATTATTGTGAAATTATGTTTGCTGTCCAGCTGTCTGATTTGCTGTATCCGCTCGACGGCCTTTTTATTCCCAATCTGGCAACCCAGGGCATAACAGGAGTCAGTTGGATAGATCACTACCCCACCCGCCTTGATAATATCCACTGCACCGCGGATCAATCTCAACTGAGGATTATCCGGGTGAATCTGGAAAAACTGGCTCATTTATTGTCCTTAATTATGTCTTTAGCCATCGTGCTAAGCCCACAGATTCCATATGGGCTGGCAGCCCTTCGGTATTGTAGGCATCTTGCCCATATTGCGCCAAACCTGACTAGGGCCATGATAATCAGAACCCACTGAGGCAAATAATTGGTAGCGGATTATGTAATCAGCCAGGTTGCGCGTCATATTAATATCCTGCTTACCGGAAATCACTTCCAGCCCTTTGCCCCCAGCAGCCTTAAATGCTTCTATCAATTGACGCAGTTTTGTTGCAGACAACTTGTAACGACCTGGATGGGCAATCACTGCCTGACCACCGGCAGCAGTAATCCAGTCAACCGCTTGCTTCAGGCTGGTCCACTCAGCGGCAACATAGGCCGGTTTACCCGCACCAATATAACGGTCAAAGGCCTCTTGCATGGTTTTTATATGACCCGCTTGTAATAGAAACTGGGCAAAATGGGTGCGGCTTAAAATTTGTCCACTTGAGAAACTTTGTGCGCCTTCCAGACTACCCGGCATGCCAGCTTTAGTCAGAAGGCGTGCCATTTCGGCAGCACGTTCTGTGCGTTGCTCCCGCAAGCCCGCCAAGCCGTCTTGCAGCTGTGAATTTTCAACATCAAAATTTAACCCGACAATATGAATGAGATTCCCATTCCAGTTGGCTGATATTTCCACCCCGGAAATAAATTCCAGATCATGCCGACGTGCCTCTTCTGCCGCAGCCGACAAGCCATCAGTCACATCATGATCAGTCAGCGCCAGAACATCTACACCACACTCGACTGCGTGTTTTACCAACTCCACCGGGGTAAGTTCACCATCCGAGGCGGTTGAATGGCAATGCAGATCATATTGTCTGTATTTATTAGAGGGTTCCATTTAATTCACGAGTTACAAGCACAAAGCCGCCTATGATAGAATCTTTGCCCACATTTAGCGAGCACGAATCGAAGCTCGCCTTTACCTAATTATTGAGGATTCCATGAAATTCCTGTTTGACTTTTTTCCCATCCTATTGTTTTTCATCGCCTACAAGGCCTACGACATTTTCGTCGCGACAGCTGTAGCTATTCTGGCTTCATTCATCCAGGTGGGATGGTTCTGGTTACAACATCGCCGCGTTGAAAAAATGCATGTCATCACCTTGTTACTGATAGTCGTGCTGGGCGGTGCAACACTGGTTTTTCAGGATGAAAACTTTATCAAATGGAAACCAACCGTAGTTAACTGGCTATTTGGTGTGGTGTTCATCGGCAGTCAGTTCATCGGTAAAAAACCGATTGTGCAACGCATGATGGAGAGCAATGTTGAGCTTCCTGCTCACATCTGGCCCAGACTAAATATTGCCTGGGCAGTATTTTTTATCTTCCTCGGATTTCTGAATCTCTACGTTGCTTTTTCGGGCCATTATGACACCGATACCTGGGTCAATTTCAAACTGTTCGGCATGATTGGCCTGACATTTGTTTTCATCATCGCCCAGGCATTTTTTATCGGTCGTTATATCAAGGAGCCAGAATCAACTGATACCAAGGAGGAATCATAGTGCTCTACACAATCATTGGTCAGGATACGGAAAACAGCCTGGAAAAGCGCCTCGCTGCCCGCCCCGACCATATCAAACGGCTCGAAGCACTTAAGCAGGAAGGCCGCCTGCTTGTCGCTGGTCCCTTCCCGGCTATCGACAACATCGATCCTGGCCCTGCTGGATTCAGTGGCAGCCTGATAGTAGCAGAATTTGATTCACTTGAAACCGCGCAAACCTGGGCTGATCAAGATCCCTATGTTGCTGCGGGGGTTTATGAAAGTGTTACCATTAAGCCATTCAAAAAGGTATTGCCCTAAGATGACGATTGAACGTGAAGAGTTGATACGCCAACGAATCGAAGACACACTCCGACCTGAAAAACTGGAGCTCATCGATGATAGTCATCTGCATGCAGGCCATGGCGCAAAGGGGGGGCATTATACCGTGCGCATTACCTCTACAGAATTTGAGGGGAAAAATCTGGTGCAACGACATCGGCTTGTCTATGACGCGGTTGGTGATCTTATGAGCGCGGAAATTCATGCCCTCAGCATTCAAGCCAACACTCCTGCTGAAATAAGCTCACAGCAGCCTTAATCATTACTTACTTATAATTAAACTATCACCTCCAGTTAAAGGACCAAACAAATGCATAAACTAGTCAAGTCGTTTTCCGCCATTGCATTATTCACAACTTTTATATCGACACCCTATGCCGTAGAAAATGATAAAGCGATCGCTGAAGTAAATGGTGAACCAATTATGGCAACGGAATTACTGACCTATGCGAAAGTGAAGAACCCTCAAGCTAACTTGCAAGAACAGAATGTCCGCACTCAGCTATTAAAAGCATATATTGGACGCGAACTGTTATTTCAGGAAGCAATGCGTCAAAAATACGATGAACGTGAGATCGTAAAAATTGCACTGGAAAATCAGCGCCGTGAAGTTATTTCACAAGCCTTAATAGCCACTATATTAACGGAAAAGCCAATAACAGATGCCCAGGTTAGGGCTTATTACGATAACAATTTTGCCAACCGTAAAGAAGTTGAATACAAAGTCAGCCATATCCTTGTTAGCACTGAAGCTGAAGCAAATGATGTCATAGCACGCCTCAACAAAGGTGAGGACTTTGCCAAGGTCGCTCAGGCTGTTTCTACAGATAGCAGTGCAGCTCGTGGTGGTGAACTGGGCTGGATGCACACATCTAAAATGCCCGCAGCATTTGGTGAGTCAGTCAAAAACACCGATGTAGGCAAACACAGTGTCAAACCGGCAGCAACCACATTTGGTTTTCACGTTATCCTTGTTGAACAAAGTAGACCAATACAAGTACCGCCTTTTGAACAAATGAGCGTTCAGATCAAACAGTCATTAACTGAACAATTAGTTCAGAACTACATCGCGGAACTACAGAAAAAGGCTAAAATTGAATTAATGAATTAGTTAAAGATGGCCCGGTGTAGTACGCTCCGGGCCATTTATCAGAATCTCCTTATCAGGCTTCAAGCAGTGCAAGGGCCTGCATTGCAAGTTCGATCAATGAAGCGGCATTCTCTTCCGTTATTTGCTTGCCTTGCCGAGCTTTGACCAACTTGATGAATTCCTTCAGCTTGCTAACTGCTGCATGATCATTGGCGCTGTTTACATCAGCAATGAGCTTCCAGGCACCGTCCAGCTTATCGTTGAGGGAGACCTTAACTCCTTTTTTGGTATTGAGCTCACTCACCTGCTTGTCCAGGTCGGCTAGCACTATGGGTAACTTTATCTGATCTGCTATCTGTTCCGCCAGGAAGGCATGAAACGCTGCGGTTGGATGTTCTTTATCCCAGAAGACGTAGGAATCCGGGTCATTACAAACAACGCCAGGCTCTCCAACAAATCCTGTGAAGCAGGGCTCCGCCGCATTTAAGAAACCAAACGCTTCCGGGGTTGCCACTACCGAGGTAATTAGGGAGTACGTGTCGAAGCGGATGATGTTCACTCCACTTGCTTCCCACCCCGCCAGCATCCCCTCAAAGGCCTCGTTATACGAACTGCTCAATGAGGTTGCCAGGTCAGAAAATCCCGGAATAATAGCATCAGTCTCGGTCGCAGCGGGTATTACACCCAAGTTCGGCATATTGGGGACCAGGATGTATCTAGCCCCGGCCTCTACAAAAGCGGCGATGGCATTGTTTATCCCACTTACCACCACGGGGATGGTTTCCGCAGGATTTCCTCGGCCTTGGCAGAAAACTTCGAAGACGGTACCCGGAGAGCAGAGTGCGACCATGGTGATCAAATCGGAAAGATCGTTAGCGCCGGCAAAAACCACGTATAGTGCATCTGGCCCTGTTTTTTCTCCCCGTAAGACGAAAGTTTCCACCTGGGCATTCAACGTCCATGGGTACTGATCCTCATCCAGACTACCACCCTGACCGAGATAATTCACAGGAAACGGTTTAACGTTATCGTCTTCGACCACATGATAGTCTGTCCTGGCCCCACCATCTGCAAAATTATTACCACCCAGCGATGATGGAGTTAAGTTAATACCTAAGGTCTCAGCCAGCGCATCCGTATAAACTTCTCCGTCAGCAAAACGCCCCTGCCAATAAGGATCACCCGGAACACCTATTTCTATAAATAGATTTCCTTGATCTGAGAGGCTGTCTCCAACCACGTATATATTTTCAAAACCAGCGCCTGATGCTCCTATTGGGCTGGCAATGGCCAGTGCCAATAAAGCGGTTTTTACGTCCTTTCTGTTTAGCATGAACATTTCCTTAGTTATGCGTTTATGGGAATATACTACCTAGGCAGCAGCGAAGGATACCGTCTTCTCTTCAAAGAAGGATCTAACGAGTGTTTTGTTTCGTTTAATCCGCTCCAAATCCAGAATTGCTCGATTCATTAATGACTCACCCTTCTTAAGCGGCTTTTTTGACGTACCAACATTTCTCATCTGATTCCAAACTAGCTCGTCGGGGTTCAAGTCGGGTGCGTAAGGCGGAAGAAAAACTATTTCTATCCTTCCTTCCAGAGATTCAATGTATTCCATAACTCTTTTTGATTTATGTACCGGGTGACCATCGACGATAAGAATGATTCGTGATTTTCTGTTCTTTAAAAACTGTTGAAAGCACGCAATGCATTTATCCGCTGTAAATTTTCCATTGTAAACGTGATACCAAAAACCACCTTTATTTGATAACGCTGAGATCGCGTTAATAGATTGCCGTTGACCGCTGGTTTTGACAACAGGCGTCTTTCCTTTTTCGCCCCATGTTCTTTGCAGTGGGTCATCAGACCGAATGGATGCTTCATCTAGCCAAAATATCTCTGCGCCTGTCTTTTTAGCTATCTTTTTGACTCTTGGGTATACCTTTTCAACCCATTCCGTCACGGCTTTTTCATCTCTTTCGTAAGCTCGCCGCAGAGGCTTTTGTGGGGTTAAATCAAGCCTGCGAAGCAATTTCCCAACACCTGATTGACTCATTTCTATGCCAAACTTGTCGTTTATCAAGTCCGCTACAATTTGACGTGTCCATAAGCCAAAATCAAAACCGTGTGGGCGTGGATCACCACCTATTACCCAGTGCTTTACCTCCTGCTCTTCAAGGGGCGATAGTTTTCTGTTGCGTCCTGATCTCGCTTTTGGTGCTAATGCGTCTATGCCTTTTTCTCGAGCAACTCTCAGCCAAGTGAATATGGTTTTACCTCCCAAACCGAAGCTGCGAGTGACTTCTGCAGCTGATTCTCCATCAAATACTCTTTGAACGGCTAATTTTCGTATGAGGTGCTGTTCTTCTGTGGTGATCTTTCTTGCATCATATTTCATGCGCCCTAGTATAAACAGATTCATTGTGTAATGGTACTGTTTATTAGTGCCCCGTTAGTAATTAATGATACAGCGTTATGTTTGACTGGTCATGCATTTCTGTTAAGGAATAAAACCCCACGATCAAACCGATGCTCAGCTTATAAGAAGTTGGATAATCAAACAACTAAACCTTTTTGACCTAGAGGATTTGAATTTCGACATATCAGCATCAAATAGATACAAAGGATTAGTTGTTAAAATAGCAACGGCTTGAACGTTCGGTTTTAGATAATAAGAAATAACTGATAAACCATCACAGATTTAACTTTTAGCAAGACTGTTTATCTGTGTGCTCGAATATCATGCTATAAAAAATCAAACGCTAGGTTTCTGCAAAAGGTTAACTAAGCCCTCTTCATCAATCACCTCGATATCAAGCTGCTCTGCCTTGGTAAGCTTTTTGAACCCGCTTCCACTCCGGCAATCACCAGATCAGTCTTTTTAGAAACACTGCCAGCCACTTTTGCCCCCAACGCCTGCAGTCGCTGTTTAGCCTCATCACAGGTCAAGGTCGACAATGTTCCAGTGGGTACTATTGTTTTTCCAGCCAGCGGCTGTTCTGAATCAACAGGCTATTTCATTAAATCTCTGAGGGTGTAATTCCCCGTGGCTTGCCACGAGAGAAAAACTGTTGCGATGGGAGTCTTTAGATTCCCGGGCAACTCCTTAGCAATACCCCGTCCGCTTGCGGCGGGGATTTT